>JAKLKS010000022.1:0-25819 GCA_023150535.1 Planctomycetota bacterium | reverse complement strand
TCGCGCTCCTCCTCGCACCCGTGCCCGCGTCGGAGACCGGTCCCTCGCGGGGACCGCCCGCCGCCCTCCCCGCCCCCGCGCTCCTCGGAGGTGCGCTCATGGCCCAGAAGGGGATCGCCGCCGCGGCCGTCCTGCTCCTCATCGCGGGAGCCTGGTGGGCGATGGACGGCGGCGACCCTCCTCCGGGGCCGTCACCCGGTGTTCCGGTTGCGGGGACTCCACGGCCGGCCGTCGGTCCCGGGCCCGCCGCCGTTCCTGACGCCCTCCCACCGACGGAGGAGGTGCCGCCAGCCCCGCCCTCCGCTCCACCCACCCTGGAGGAGCCCGTCGACACCGATCGCGTCACCGGCCGCGTCCTCGCGGAGGACGGCACCCCCATCGGCGGCGCGACGGTGGCCTGCCTCGGGACGCGGGTCGTGGTGGAACTCCTCCCCACCGGCGAACGGGTCCCGACCCCGGACCGGGACGAGACCTCCGCGACGACGGCCGCCGACGGCTCCTTCTTCCTCGATGGGGTCCGCCGGCACGTCTCCCACACGGTCCGCGCGTCGGCGCCGCTGCATGGCCGGGTCCTCCTCGACTTCGACCCCGCCCCCGGGGCGCCGGGCCTCGTGGACCTCGGCGAGATCCGCCTCCCCTTCGGGCGCGCCCTCGAGGGAATCGCGCTGGACGGGAACGGGGAGGGGATCCCCGGCGCGCGGGTCCGGGCGCGCAACACCACCGGAGAGCGTGGCCGCCTCCGCCCGGGGAGACCGGCGGTGTCCAACGCCACCTCCTTCCTCTCCGAGGAGGCCCCCACCGATTCCCACGGGCGGTTCCGATTCGAGGGGCTCGCCCCCGGGGAGTACGACCTTCGGCTCGAGGGGAGCGGGGTCCCGCCGGTGGAGGAGCGGGTCACCGTCCCCCGGCACCGGGACCTCGCGGGGGTGCGGCTCCAGGTGGTGGAGGGGGCGTCCGTCACCTTCGTTCTGGTGGACGGGCACGGGGTGCCGGTGGCCGGGGAGCAGGTCCGGGTGTGGGGAAGGGGAGCCCCCCGCGACGACCGGGGGGCGGCGTCCTCGGACGGAGAGGGACGCGCCGTCCTCCGGGGGCTCCCCCGGACGGGACTGACCTTCCAGATCGCGCGGCGGGTCTCGCCGGATCGGGATCCTCCGTTCGCGCCGGAGGAGCGCGGGCCTCTCGTCCCCGACGGGCAGGAGGTGCGGGTGGTCCTCCACCCCTTCGCCTCGATAAAGGGGACCGTGGTGGACGGGAAGGGCTCGCCGCTCCACCGCATGCAGATCGGGGTCTACGAGGAGGGACGGTGGCTCAACAGCCTCTCCGCCTTCTCCGACGAGCGCGGCGCCTTCCGCGTGGATTTCGCCGCGGGGAGGCCGGTGGAACTCCGGGTGGAGCGGTTCCAGGGGGAGGGGAATCGGGGTGCCCGCGGGGAGCCCGTGAAGCGGTACCGCGGGACCCTCGGTCCGCTGACGGCGCCTGCGGAAGGAGTGGTCCTCCGCTGCACGGAGGCGGCGGCGGACCGGTCGCTGAAGGTGCTCGTCCTCGATGGGGAGGGGCGTGCTCTTCCCGGCGTCCTCGTCGACCACCAGGACGAACTCGGCCCCCGGGTCGAGGAGACCGACGATCGCGGCCTCGCGCGGTTCGAGGGGATGGTCGCCGAGCCGGCGTGGCTGTCCATCCGCGCCCTCGGCCCGACCGTCCTGCCCGAGGGGGTGCTGTGGCCCGCGCCCGCGGAGGCGGTCCCCGCGGGGCAGACGGTGCGGATGGCCTGCCGGCGCGGGGTGCCGCTCGAGGGAGTGGTCCGCAATCGGGAGGGGGAACCCCTGGCGGCGGCGAAGGTGACCTTCTCGGGGCCGGTCCACGATGTCGCGTCGCTGCAGACGGTGACCGACGCCGAAGGGCGTTTCCGCGCGTTCGCGATTCCCGGCGCCGTCATCGGGGAGTTGAAGGTCCTCTGGACGGGGCCCGCGGGAGAGCGCCTGGAGGCGCGGCGGAGGAACGTCCCCGCGGGCGCGGGGCTCCTGGAGATCGTCGCGCGGCCGGGTTCCTGAGGTCGGGTTTGTCCTCACCAGGGGGGGGCGGCCGTCTCCCCGGCAACGGGTAGGATGACCCCATGCGGTCCGTACTTCCGGTCCTCCTCGCCCTCCTCCTTCTCCCCCCTCCGTCCTCCGCCTCCGCGGGTGACGGCCCCGTCCCCGAGGGGGCGGTCCTCTCCGTCTCCACGGGGAAACCGGAGTTTCTCCTCGGCGAGCGGGTCGTGCTCCGCCTGAAGCTCACCAACAGCGGTTCCCGCCCCTTCACCATCTCCCCGATGGTCTGGCAGCGCTTCGCAGTCCGCGACGAGTTCGTGGAGGTCGCGATGGTGGACGCGGAGGGCCGCGCCGCCTGGGACCCGTTCCCCGAGAGGATGGGCGGCGGCGGCCCGTCGCCGCCCGACATCACCCTCGCCCCCGGGGAATCCTGGGGGGAGGACCTGGAACTCTGGCGCTACCGCGTCCCGGACCGCGCGGGTTCCTGGACCCTGCGCGTCACCCGCGACTTCTCCTGGGACCCGACCCCGGCGCGCCAGATCCCCTCCGCATCCGCGACGCTCCGGTTCCGCGAGCCCACGGAGGCGGAGGCGAAGGGGGTCCTGGCCGGGCTCGAGTCCCAGGAGCCCCGCTCGCGCTTCCACGCCGCCGCCCACCCTGTCTACGTCCCCCTCCTCGAGGCGCGGGCCGCCGCGGGACTGGCGGAGGCCAGCGACGGCCTCGCCCTCAATCGCGAACCCGCGGCCACCCGCGCCCTGATCCGGCTCCTCGCCTCGAAGGACCGCGCCGTCGCGGCGCGCGCCGGCACCCACCTCGTCGAGAGGATCCGCGTCCCGAGGGGGGGGGAGCCCGGCGAGCGGGTCCGGTACCGCAGGGCCACCCGGGGGTTCCTGCATGCCGACGAGGACATGGCCCCCTTCTGGCTCCCGGAGTTCGAGCCCGCCGCGCGGGCGGCGGCGCGGGCGTTCCTCGCCGGAGAGGGCGTCCCCGCGGCGGGGCCCGCCGCGGAAGTCCTGGACCTCGTCGGCACCGCCGAGGACGGGCCCGCCGTCGCGGCGGCCATCGACCGGTTCGCGCCGGAGTTCGAGAAGGAGACGGGAGCCGGCGACTGGAGGCTCGAGGACGCCCGGGATCGGGACGAGGCGGCCCTGCGCGCCGCGACCTGGAGCCTCGTGGAGCGGGGGTTCCGGGCCCCCTCTCCGCCGGAAGGAGCCGGCCACGCGATGTTCTGGCTGCGCGCCCTCCGCGCCGCGGAAGGGAAGGACCGGCCCGCCGGGTGGGAGGAGACGCTGCAGCGGCTGGCGTCCCACCCGCGGGCCCTGGTCCGTCGGGAGGTCGCGGGCATCGCCCGTTCCGGGATGGCCGGGTCGCCGGCCACCGCCCGCCTCATCATCGAGCGACTCGCCGGGGACCCCGACCCGCGCGTCCGCGAGGCGGCGGGAGCGGGGAGGTAGTCTCCCCCCCTCCCTCTAGTAGAACCCCTCCCGCCCCTCGTACCGCTTCCGCCGCGCAGCGTCGTGGGCGGCGACGTCGAAGGAGGGGCCGCACCGCTCCCCGTGGATCTCCCCGCCCGTGGGCAGGGACGCCGGGTCGAGGAAGAGCGCGGGGTCCCACAGCCGCGACCGCAGGACCGCCTTCCCGCACTGCGTGTAGGCGTGCTCGACGTCCACGAGGATCCCCAGGCGCGGCGCCCTCCCCTCCACCGCCGAGGGTGCGAGGAGGACGGGGTCGTCGGTGATGGCCGCCCGCCCGTCCACGCGGAAGGAATCCGGCGCCCCCGGGATGAGGAAGAGGAGCGCGACCCGCGGGTTCGCGAGGATGTTCCGGAGCGAATCCGCGAGCCGGTTCCCGGGACGCTCCGGCAGGAGCAGCGTCGCGTCGTCGAGGATGCGCACGAACCCCGCCGGGTCCCCGCGGGGCGACACGTCGCAGGAGCCGTCGGCCCCGCTCGTGGCGAGCGCGACGAAGGGGGAGGCCTCGATGAAGCGCCGCGTCAGCGGCGTCAACCGCGCCGCCACCTTCGCCCGCACGAGGTCCGCCGGCTCCCCGAGGAGCGCGCGCAGCGCCCCCTCGTCGCGGAGCACCCGGTCCGTGAGGCGGTGACGGGGGGCGGCCGCCGCCCTCCCCGGGACGAGGACCATCTCCCCGCCCCGGGGACGGAAGCCGAGGGGCTCGTAGACCGGCCGCCCCTCGGCGGAGGCGTGGAGGGCGAACCTCCCGACGCCGCGCGCCCGCCCCCAGTCGAGGCAGGCGCGGACCACCGCCGTCGCCGCGCCGCGGCGCCGCGCCGCGGGCTCGGTGAACACGCTGAGGAGGTAGGCCTCGAGCCCCCCCTCCGGCGCGACGGGGCCGGGAGGGAGCGCCCGCAGCATCGCGCATCCGGAACCGAGCACGGCGTCCCCGTCCACCGCGATCCACCCGTGCCACTCGCCGCGGGCCATGGCGGCGGCGATGAACCGCTCCGTGCCGCCGAGGACGGCGCGGTCGGCGTCCGCCCCGGGCTCCATCCGCCCCATGGCCTGGAACATCCGGACACGGTGGAGGGCGAGGAGGGGGACGTCGGCGGGGACGGCGGCGCGGACGGCGGGGAGCGCGGTGGTGCCGCTCTCCCCGGGGGGCGGCGTTCCGGGGGGCATGGGGAGGGATCCTATCCGGCGCCCGGTGCTGGCGAAGGGGTGCCTCCCGGGGTAGAAGACCGCCATGGATCGCATGGTCGCGCTGCTCCGCGGCGTCAACGTCGGCGGGCACCGGAAGGTGCCCATGGCCGATCTCAGCGCGCTGGCCGGGGACATGGGCTTCCGCGACGCGGCGACCTGGATCCAGAGCGGGAACCTCGTCTTCGGGACTTCCCTCGCGCCCGCCGCCGCCGCCGCGCGGCTCGCGCGGGGGATCGAGGAGCGGTTCGGCTTCCCCGTGGATCTCGTCCTGCGGACCGGGGCGCAGTGGAGGAGGCTCGCCGCCGGGAACCCGCTCCCGGAGGCCTCCGCCGCGGCGCCGGACCGCGTGATGCTCCTCCTGTCGCGGGAGCCCCCGCTCCCCGGCGCCGCCGCCGCCCTCCGGGAGCGGGCGCGGGACGGCGAGCGCATCGAGGCCGCCGCCGGCGCCCTCTGGATCCACCACCCCGCCGGGGCGGGAAAGTCCCGCCTGACCCCGGCCCTCGTGGACCGCCTCGTCGGCTCGCCCACGACGGCGCGGAACTGGACCACGGTGCGTGCGCTCGGGGAGATGCTCGAGGGACGGAGCCCGGTGCGGCGGGGCCCCCGGGAGGCTAGTTCCCCGCCTTCCCCCCCCACTCGACCCACTCCTTCTCGAGGTCGGCGAGGGTGACGCCGAGGGCCGCCTCCAGGGCCGCCGCGCGCCCGGCGGGCTCGACGGGGGTGCGGGCGAAGGAAGGCAGGACCTCCTTCCACTTCGCCGCGCGGGGACCCCGCGAGAGGAAGGCGTAGAAGGCCCCCGCCTGCGCGAAGAGCGCCTCCGACGTCCCGGCGCCGCCGGAGGCGTCGTCGTGGGCGAAGAGGTCGGGGATCGCCAGGAACTCCGCCAGGGGGAGGAACTCCCCGGTGCGCAGGTTCGGGGCGAACTCCACGGCCGCGTCCCCCTTCTCCCAGGCCCTCCCCGCGAGGACCGCCATCCCCTGGTGCATCCAGGAGCCGCCCTCCTTCCCGCGCACGCGGTGGAAGAGGGCGTGGACCACCTCCCGGACCATCTGCGAATCCTCCGGCGCGCGGTAGGAGAGGGCGATGCCGCGGGCGTTGCCGACGGCGGTGAGGCGGGCCGCCGCGCCCTCCGGCCACCGCCACTCCCGCACGAGGAACCTCTTCAGCGTCTCGGGATTCTGGAAGCAGTAGACGGGCACCGCCCGGTCGAGCTCCGGGAGCCCGAGGAGGTCCCGCACGAACCCGTGGGCCTTCTCCAGCCCCGCGGGGAGCTTCGCCGCCGCCGCCCCGGAATCGGTGTAGAGGTCGAAGTGGGCCGTGGGGCGGTGCATCCCCTTGCCGGCCTTCCTCGTCGAGGAGGAGCACCCCCTTCACGGGCTTGAAGACGAAGATGCCGAGGTCCTCGCACCGGTCGATGTCGAAGGTGCCCTGCTCCCGCATCTTCGGGATCTGGATCTCCACGGTCTGCCACTTCCTCCCCGGCTTCGGGACGTTCTCGGTGAGGGCGTTGGTGAAGCCCGTCTGCAGCTTCACCGCGAGGGGCTGCGGGTAGTCCTCCTCCGACCGGACCTTGAACCGGATGGTCCGGTAGTCGCGCAGGTTCCTCGGCAGGTCGAGGAAGTAGAGGCCCGCGGGGTCGTTGGTCCCGTCGATCTCCCAGCGCAGCGCCGCCCCCTCCTTCCCGGGGACGGCGGCGATGGACCCCCCCTTGAAGTCGACGCGGTCGGCGACGGCGGGGTCCTCGAAGTCGTCGAGGACCCAGACGGGCTCCATCTCCCGGGCCCGCCGCTCCGGGGGGACCTCCGTGGTCCGCTCGAGGACGATGTCGTCCACGAGGTACTCCCCCTTCCCCGGCTTGAACAGGGCGAGGTCGAGGCGGAAGACCTTCGCGGGGTCGTAGGCGTTGTTCACCGGGGTCCGGGTGAGGTCCACGGCGAAGGTCGTCCACTTCTCCGTGATGCCGGGGAGGCGGAGGTAGGTCTCGTCCTTCGGCGTCGTGAAGACGCGGAGGTAGACCATCCCCGCCCCCGGCCCCACGCGGCGGATGCGGAGGCGGACGCACTTCCAGGGGGAGAAGTCGGCGGGGAGGTTCTTGAACTGGAGGGCGGCCTCCTCGCCGGTCCCCGGCAGGGTCCAGCGGGCCACCCGCCCCGGGCCGCCGTCGGGGTCCTTCTCGGAGCGGTAGTCGCAGCCCTTGATGAGGATCCTCCCCGTGGGGGCGGAATCCTCGAAGTCGGCGACGACGAACCGCTCCGCGTCCGCCGGGCCCCCGTCCTGCGCGGGGGCGGAGGCGGCCGCCAGGAGCGCGAGCGCCGCCGCCGCGGGACGAAGAGATCCGATCCTCATGGTGGCCTCCTCCCTTCGATGCAACGGAGACTAGGGGGAATCCCCCCCGCGGGTCGAGGGTGAACCCGGGAACGGCGTGACCGGCGGTACGTCCCCCGGAGCACCCGGTCGGGGAGGAGCGCCTCGGACGTCACGGGATCCCCGCAGTCCCGCCGCACCCTGCGCGAACCGCGGTTCGCCCCTCCCCCGCCGCCGCCTCGACGACGCCCCCGTCCACCTGCTTCGTCTGCCGGCGTGTGTCCGGGACCTTCAGCCGGGGGGCCCCGGCGCGAGTCCGGGAATCGGGGAGCCTGATCCGGATGCCGCAGTTCCGAGACCCCCCGCCCCCTACCTCACCCGCACCGTCCCGTCCGCCGGCATCCACCCCTCGATCCGCGTCTCCCCCGCGCGGCCCTCCACCCCCGGCGGGCGGAGGACGAGGGTCGCGGGCGCCCGCGGGTCCAGCCCTTCGAGGCGGACCATCCCCGCGGCGTTGGTCCGGCGGTCCTGGTCGTAGTCCCCGAAGGCCCTCTCCTGCTCCACGCCCACGCGGGCCCCCGCGACGGGCGCCCCCCCCGCGTCGAGCACGGTAAGGAGCGCCGACACCGCCGGCCGCATCGGGACGACGAGGTCCTTCGCGCCCCCCGGGACCGGGATCCGCTCCGACCCGCAGTACCCCGGCTCCTTCTTCGCCACGAGGAGGCAGTCCCCCTCCCCGGCCCCCTCGAGGACGAAGCGCCCCTCCCCGTCGGCGAGGGCGTCCGCGACGCGGCAGGAGAGGTCGATGCACCCCTCCGGCCCCGCGCTCCCCTCGAAGAGGAGGCTCACGTGGGCCCGGGGGATCCCCCTCCCCTCGGGATCGACGACCCGGCCCGCCACCCTGCGGCCGGCGGGGAGTTCCACTTCGATGGACTTCTCCGCGGCGGGGAAGGGGCCGAAGACCGCGTGGGAGGGGGCGGGGTCGCCCCGGGAGAGAGCGGGGAGGGCCGGGGCCCGGGCCACTCCCCAGATGTATCACAAAACGATACACACGGGGGCCGGATTGCCCGTTGACGCGGCCCGACCGGGAGTGGCAGGATCCCCGGGTCCGGCCAGGGACCGGACGGTCGTCCCGCACCCAGGGAGGAATCGAAGATGAGGCGATCGAACCTCTTCCGCGGCCTCGCCGTCGCCGCCGCGGCGGCGCTGCTCTCGGCGTCCGGGAGCCCCGCGGCCTCGCTCTTCCGCGTGCCCCTCGGCAGGGCGTCGCGGGCCGCGAAGTCCGTCGTGGTGGGCACCGTCCTCTCCACCTCCGCCCGCCTCGCCGTCGCCCCCTCGGGCCAGCCCCGCATCTTCACCGACGTCCGCCTCGGCGACCTCGCCGTCGCCGCCGGCGATTCCCCCGGCCGCACGGTGCTCCTCTCCGTCATCGGCGGGACCCTCGGCGGACGGACGCTGATGGTGGCGGGAGCCCCCGTCTTCGAGCCGGGGAGGCGCTACGTCCTCTTCCTCGCGCCCGGCGAGCCCTTCACCGGCCTCGCCGGCTGGACCCAGGGGCAGTTCCGCGTCGAGCGGGACCCGGCGGGCGTGGACCGCGTGCACGACGCCTCCGGCGCGCCCGTGGAGGCCGTCGAGGACGGCCGCGTCCGCACCGGGGGCGGGGGCGCGGCCATGACGCTCGCCGCCTTCCTCGACGCCGTCCGCGCTCTCCGCGCGGAGACGCCCCCGCCCGGGGAGAGGCTGCCCGGCCGCGGCCCCCGCGCCCGGCGCGCCCCGCCGACGGCCGGGGACCCGGGGTCCCCGCAGCCCGGTTCGCGGAAGGAGGAGGAGCGATGAGTCCCTCCGCCCGCCTGCTCCGCCCCGCGGTCGCCGCCGCCGCCCTCGCGCTCCTCGCCGGCGGCCTGCTCGCCTTCAACTGGTTCCCCCGGTCGGGGGACGGCAGGCCCTACCTGTGGACCAAGGGCTGGACGACGCTGAGCATCAACACCTACTCCTTCCCCTCCGGCTCCGTCGGCAACCAGATCGTCCGCGCCGCGGCGGCCCCCTGGAACACCAACCCCCAGAGCAGCTTCCGTTTCATCATCCAGGAGAGGTACACGACCACCATCGGCCACCTCGACGGGAGCAACGACTTCTACCTCATCCCCCTCATGCCCTACTACGGCCTCGGGACGCTCGGCCTGACCTACTCCATCGACGACACGGGGACCTGGATCGTCTATCCCTCCTCGGGCACCGAGCTCCGCGAGGCCGACGTGGCCATGGACTGGTCCTACAACGGGTACTACTGGTACTACTACGACTTCCAGTCCACCGCGACCCACGAACTGGGGCACGCCCTCGGCCTCGCCCACGTCGCGGATCCGACGGCCGTGATGTCCGCCTACGCGTCCCCCCTGCCCTCGACCGCCCGCGTCCTCAGCCAGGACGACAAGGACGGCGAGGCCTACCTGTACCCGGGCACCGGCGGAGGGGGAGGGGGCCTCCCGCCGCCCGGGCCGTCCCCGAAGCCCAAGCGCTCCGGCTCCATGTCCGGGCTGACGGTCTCGGCCACGGACGTGCTCGTCGGGGATCCGATCTCCTTCGACGCGACCATCTCCAACCCCAACGACGACGTCCTCCTCCTCTCGGGGATCGAGACGAGGCCCGCGACGACGGGTCCCTGGCAGGAGACGATCCTGCCGCCGGGGGGGTCGCAGGCCCTGCACCTGGAGAGAACCGTCGTCGATCTCCCGGGACTGTACGACCGGTTCCTCCGGCTCGGCGGGCAGGACGCCGTCATGGTGTACGAGATCCAGCAGGTGGGCGAGGGGGCGCCCGTGCGCGTGCGGCGGCCCGTCGTGCCGCTCCCGGTGCAGGACAACCTCGCCGCCGCGCTGGGGCCCGGGGGGACGGAGGAGGTGGACCTCCTGCTCGTCAAGGGGGCGAAGGTGACCCTCGAGATCAACATCCCCGGGGACTGGGCGGGGCAGGGGCGCATCACCCTGACCTCCCCCACCGGGAGGCCGGTGAAGTTCGTCCCGGGGAAGGCGATGAAGGTGAAGGAGTCCGGCTTCCACCGTCTCGTCGTCGAGAACGGGAGCGGGGCCAAGGGGAACTACCGCCTCTTCACCGCCGCCGAGGGGAAGCACCCGGCGGCGAAGGCGAAGGCGGCGCTTCCCGGGACCGGCCCCGCGGAGGTTCCCTTCCTCGCCTCGGCCCGCACGGGCGGGACGGTCTCGGTGAAGGGGTCGAAGAAGCTCGGCCTCGCCGTCACGGCGCTGCGGTCCCCCTCGGGGGAGTTCCTCCCCGTGACGGCGGGCCCGTCGGTCGCCGTGGAGGAGTTCGGCGAGGACGGGACCTGGACGGCCGTCGTGGAGGGGGTCGAGGGTGCGGCCGGGAAGTTCAAGCTCCAGGCCACCACCGCGTGGACCGAGGGCGAGCCGGTGACGCGGTGATACCGTACCCGGTGATACCGTACCCGGCACGAATCAGCAGCGACGCGGGGCCGGCTCCGCGCTGCTGATTTGTGCCGGGTTCGGTATCACCGCCGCATCGCGTCCACCTCCTCGGCGGTGGCCCGGAGGCGGAGGGTGCGCTCCCAGAGGATGCGGCCCCGGCCATGGAAGTGGAACAGGCCGAGCCCGGAATCGGCGGGGGCCTCGAGGAGGCGGATCGTCCAGGTGCCCTCGAGGGGGCCCGTGTGGTCCGCGGAAAGGGTGGCGATCACGGGATCGATGGCCGGCCAGAGGAGGCCGGAGAGCCCGGATCCCCTCTCCGTCTCCACCTCCACTGCCAGGTCGAACCCGTTCCTCGTCTCGATCGCGACGACCTCCGATTCCCGCGGCCCGAAGACGACGTCCACCGTCCCCCGGGACCTCCCCGGCGCGAGCCGCAGCGCCCGGGGCGCGGGGAAGCGGGTGAGGCGAGGGGGCGCCTCCTCGATCGCCAGCGGGAGAGGGTCGGAGACCAGCCTCCCTGCCCACAGCCGTCGGCAGTCCTCGAGGGAGGGCTCCTCCAGCGCGACCCTCACCTCCCATTCCCCCGGCGGGAGGGCGTCCCAGGCCCGGGCGAGGAGGAAGCCGATCTCCCAGGAGCGCTCGCCGCCGCCGGCCAGGGGGATCCAGCCCCGTTCCTCGAGTGCGGCGAGGGTGGACTCCGGGTCCCCTTCGAAGGTCGGCACTTCGATGACCTTCTCGTTGTCGTCCTCCACCTCCACCGTCGCCCCCGTCTCCCTGTTCCGGAAGAGGAGCCGGACGGAGTCCTCGATGCGCCCCGCGTCGAGGTGGGTGACCCCGGCGGGGAGCGAGGCGGGATCGAACCGCAGGACGATGTGCGCGGGGAGCCGGTCCCCCCGCTCCGCCCGCGGCGGCAGGGCGGCGCACAGCGAGAGGCCCTTCTCCGCGGGGGTCCACCCGGTCCATCGGAGGTCGTCGTCGGCGTCCGGCCCCGGGAACTCGCCGTCCACGTGGATCCTGGTGACCTCGTCCCGCGGCGGCAGGTCGAGGTCCTTGAACCCGAAGCCGGCGGTCCGCGCCGCCACGCGCAGGGGCACGCGGGCGCGGATGGACACGGGGTAGGCGATCTCCGGCGACTCCTCCGCCTCCCCCGGGGGGCGGGCGAAGACGGCCTCCCGCCGGCCGTCGCCGGACGAGGCGAGGAGGGCCACGAGTTGCCCGCCCCTCGCGTCCCGGGCCTCGAGCTCGGGGGGATGCCCGCGGTCCAGCAGGTGCAGAGGATCCTCCGCCCGGAGGGTCGCCTCGCAGACCTGCGGCCCCGCGTCCGCCGTCATCGGCCAGCGCCCGGTGCCGCCGGCCGTCTCCCCGGGCCCCGGGACCTCGAGGACGACCTCCCCCTCCTCGTCGACGCGGAGGATGTCCACCTCGAGTTCCAGGCCCTCCATCCGCGTGAAGGGACGCTCCGTGCGGAAGGAGACGTCGATCTCCAGGTCCGGGTAGGTCATGGTCCGCGTCTGCAGGGACTCGGCGGCGAGGGGGACGGGGGGGCCCTCCGGCCCCGCGGCCACGACCCCCCGCAGGGCGGCCCCGGTCACCCGGTACTCCCCCTTCGCCAGGGGGCGGAGCCGGAAGCAGAGGCCGAGCCGGTTCCCCCCGTCGGAGCCCTCCCCCCGGAGCCAGGCCACGCGTCGGAGTTCCAGGCGGTGCTGCCCGTCCGCCGTCCCTTGGACGGCGACGGGAGGCTCCTCCTCCGGGAGCGCGGGAGGAGGGGCGGGGGCGGGTTCCTCCCCGCGGGCCGGGACGGGGCCGGCGAGGACGAGGCCGGCGAGGAGCAGCGCGAAGGTGCGCGGTGCCGTGGCCGCCATGAGGAGATCCTACCGTACCCGGCACGAATCAGCAGTGGGCGCCGACGACCCTCGCCCCTGATCTCGCCCTGTTCCCTTCGATGGGGAGGCCCGCGGGCGCCCTCCGCACCGACTCTTCGTGGAGATCGAACCCGCTGCTGTTTCGTGCCGGGTTCGGTATCACTTCTTCGGCGGGTCCGAACCCCACTTCACCCACTCCTTCTCGATCTCCTCGAGCCGCGCCCCGAGCCCCCGCTCCAGGATGGCCGCGCCGCTCCCCTCCTCCCGCACCGTCGTCGCCAGCTCCCGCCGCACCGGGGGCCACCGCGGCGCGTAGGGCCCCCGCGCCAGGAACTCGTGGAAGGCCCCCGCCTGCAGGTAGAGGGAATCCGCCGTCCCCGCGCCCCCCTTCACGTCCTTCTCCGCCACGAGGGTCTGCATCGCCGTGAACCGGCGCAGGGGGACGTACTGCCCCGACCGCAGCCGCGGCGCGAAGTCCTCCGCGGCGCTCCGCTTCTGCCAGAGGTGCTCCACGAACACCGCCACCCCCTCCTGGAACCAGGAGCCGCCCCAGGGCCCCTCGGTCCGGTGGAAGACGGAGTGGGTCAGCTCGTGGACGACCGTCGGCGTCTCCGGCGCCTGGTAGTAGGTCGCGAAGTACCGCCCGGAGCCGTGCCCCGCGGTGTCCTCCGCCTGCTCCTTCGTCCAGCCCGTGGAGCGGACCGTGAACTCCACGTAGAGGGTGGGGTTCTGGAAGATGTAGACGGGGAGCTTCTCCTCCATCTCCCCCACGCCGAGGGCCTCCTTCACGAAGCCGTAGCAGGCCTCGAGGGCCTTCGGGAACTTCGAGACCGCCGCCTTCGAATCGGTGTAGACGTCGAACCGCGGGGTCTCGATCCGCTTCACCTGCTTCGCCCGCTCCTTCCCGAAGGCGGAGGCGATCTCCTCCTCCTCGCTCCGGCGCCACCCCCCGGGCTTCGCCACGAACTGGAGATCGTCGACGAGGAGGACGGCCGCCCGCGGCGCGAAGGTCAGGAACCCCACCCACGCCACGCGCCGCGGGTCGAAGCGGCCCATGCCCCGCATGGCGGGGAGGTCCAGCTCGACGGTCCGCCACTCCGGTCCCACCTCCCCGATGGACGCGCCGAGGAAGTCCTGGATCGTGTTCATCAGGCGCAGCTCCACGTCCGGGGCGGGCCCCCCCTCGGAGCGGACGCGGAACCGGACCGAGCGCACCCCGGTCACGTCCGGGGGGAGCCCGGAGAGGACGAAGTAGCAGAGGCGCGCGGCGGGGTCGAGGGTCCAGCGGAGGTGGGCGCCCCCCTCCTTCCCCTCCCCCGCCCGGCGGCGGCAGTCGCTCTGGAAGGCCTCGACGAAGTCCTCGCTGCCGGGGGACTCGAAGTCCATGGAGGCGACGACCGCCTCCTTCCTCTTCGAGCCCGCCCAGGGAGGGGACTTCGCCGGGGGAGCGGGGGGCGCGGGCGGCGGCTCCGGCAGGAGCTGGACGTCGTCCACGAGGTAGCCGCCCGCCCCGCAGTCGAAGACGAGGAAGGTGACGAAGGCGACCCGCCTCGGGTCGAACTCACCCTCGGGTGCCATGGAGTCGATCCGGACGTCGAAGGTCCCCCACTCCGCGCCGACACCGCGGATCGCGCCCTCGAGGTAGCGCTCCCGGGAGTTCTCGAGGCGCACGCGCAGGAGGCCGGGCCGCTCCCCCGTGAGCCGGGCCCGGACGCGGAGGAGGGCGTAGGGGGAGAGGTCGAGGTCCCCCGCGTCGAGGTAGAGCGCGGCGGAGGTGGGGCGGGCGGGGAAGGTCCACTCGAGGGCGGCGCTGGCCCCGCCCCCGGGCGGCTCGACCCGCCGGAAGGAGGAGCCGAAGCCGTCGACGGCCTCCGCGGCGCCGGGGTCCTCGAAGTCGGCGACGGTGAGGGGGGCGGCGGGGGCGGGAGGGGCGGGGGGCGGATCCCCGGCGGCGGCCGCGGCGGCGACGAGGAGGACGGCCGCGAACTCCCGGGGTCCCCGCACGGAACTCCTTCCCGGACCTCCTGGGCGGGCCCCTCCCTCCGTCTCCGGGGTCCCGCCGGTCCCTGCTCCTGCGGGAAAACCCTAGCAGGGAGGAGCGGCCGGGGCAACCCCCCCGACCGGATTCGGAGGCTCCCGGGTCCGGGCGAGGGCGGCGCACGCCTCCGACCCCCGGAGGAGGCACCCTTCAAATCCCCCTGCTCCCCCGATCCGGAGCCGTCGACCCCCGACCCCGGGGCCGGAAGGCGTTGCGGCGGGGCGGGCGGAGGCCGGGGCCCCCGCCCGCGTTCGACCGCTGCCGTCTAGTCGCGCTCCTTCACGGTGAGGGCCCCGACCAGGGCGCCGCCGGAATCGTAGTTGGCGCCCCTGACCACGAAGCCGAAGTCGTGGCCCGCGTTCACGGAGATCGTGGCCTTCCCCTCGAAGTGGAAGGGCCCGTCAATCTCACCGGGGACGAACTCGTCGCGGGGGGTGGCGAGGATGGTCTGGACGGTCGTGCCCCCGGGTCCGTCCGCGAACACGTCGATCTCGATCCAGTCCAGGTACCAGCCATGGAATCCGTCGATGGACCACTCGAGGTCGAGGGACCCCGTCGCGTCGGATTCCTTCGCCATCACCCACTCCTGCTCCGACTCGAAGGACGGCACGTCGTAGGCGTACTTCAGGATGCGGCTCCCCTTGTCCCCCTTCTCCACGGAGGTCGTGCCGGGGCCGGAAACGGACCACCCCGCGTGGCCCCCTCCGTTCCCGCCGCCGGCGAGCGCCGACGCGCCGAGCGCAAGGCACCCCGCCAGGATCACGACCGAGGCCGACATCCCGGAACCCCTCATGGATTACCCCTTCCTGGAGCTCGGAAGCTCCGATCCCGCCGCGTCCGGGCGGAAGGGCACCCCGATGGCGCCCTCCCCTCGGGCCCGGATGAAGGGTATGCCGGGGGAACGGGACGGCGGAGCGTTTCCTCCCGCGATCGAGGGCGGGATCTGATGCATGTCATCGGGCACTTCCGACCCGTCGGCCGTGGAACGGGGGTGCGGCGACCCGGGGCCATTCCCTCCCTGCTGATTTGTGCCGGGTTCGGTATCGTCACCACGTGGACCGTCCGGATCCGCGCCCGATCTACGAGGAGCGTCTGCGCGCCCTGCGCGCGCGGCGGAAGGACCTCGACCGCAGGGACGACCTCCTCGCGCACCTGCGCCTCGTCGTCTTCGTCCTCCTCGCCCTCGCCGCCTGGTGGGCGCTGGCCCGCGGCGGACCCGCCGCCCCCGCCTGGATCGCCGCCCTCGCCTTCGCCGTCCTCGTCGCCCTCCACGCGCAGGTCTTCCGCCGCCGCGAGCGCATCGACCGCTCCATCGACCACTTCGAGCGCGGCCTCCGCCGCCTCGACGACGCCTGGGCCGCCGACGGGGCCGCCCGCGGGGACTTCGTCCCCCCCGACCACCCCTTCGCCGCCGACCTGGACCTCTTCGGGCGCGGCTCCCTCTTCGACCTCCTCTGCGCCGCCCGCACCCGCGCCGGCGAGGAGGCCCTCGCCCGCTGGCTCGCGACCCCGGCCCCGCGCGCGGAGGTCCTCGCCCGCCAGGCCGCCGTGGAGGAACTGCGCCCCCGCGTGGAACTCCGCGAGGAGCTCTCCGTCCTCGCGGGCGAGGTGCGGTCGGCCGTGGACCCCGCCTCGCTCCTCGCCTGGGCCGAGGCACCGCCGCTGCTTCCCGGCAGGACCGGCCTCCTGCGCGCCGCCGCCCTCGCCGCGGGCCTCCTCGTCCTCTCCGCCGCGGCCGGGGCGATGGCCGGGCTCTGGAGCGGGCTCTGGTTCTTCGCCGCGCTCGCCTTCCCCTTCGGATTGAGCCACGTCCTGCGCCGCCCCCTCGAGGCGCTCCTCCACGGCGTCTCCCGCCCCGCGGAGGAGTTCGAGGTCCTCCACGCCACCCTCGCCCGCCTCGAGGCGGAGCCGGCCGCCTCCCCCGCGCTGGCCGCGCTCCGCGCCCGGCTCGTCGAGGAGGGGCTCCCCGCGTCCGCGCGGGTGCGGTCGCTGCTGCGGCGCATCTCCTGGCTCGAGGCCCTCAAGAACCAGCTCGCCGCGCCGCTGGTGGCGGCGCTCGCGCTCCACGTCCACGCGGCGCTGGCCGTGGACGGGTGGAGGACCCGCCACGGCCGCTCGGTGCGCGGCTGGCTCGGGGCGCTGGGCGAGTGGGAGGCGCTCCTCTCCCTCGCGGGCTACGCCTTCGAGCATCCCGGCGACCCCTTCCCGGAGATCGTCGAGGGGGCCGCCCTCTTCGAGGGGACCGGGCTCGGCCACCCGCTCGTCCCCGCGGCGGGGTTCGTGAGGAACTCCGTGACCCTCCGCGCCGACGGGGCGGGGCCGGCCCTCCTCCTCGTGAGCGGGTCGAACATGTCGGGGAAGAGCACCCTGCTTCGCACCGTGGGCGTGAACGCCGTCCTCGCCCTCTGCGGCGCACCGGTGCGGGCGGAGCGGCTGCGCATGAGCCCGCTCGTCCCCGGGGCGACGCTCCGCATCCACGACTCCCTCCGGGAGGGGCGCTCGCGGTTCATGGCGGAGCTGGAGCGGATCCGGGCGCTCGTGGACCTGGCGGCGGGGCCGGCGCCGCTGCTCTTCCTCCTCGACGAGGTCTTCGCGGGGACGAACTCCCATGACCGGCGGT
This sequence comes from Planctomycetota bacterium, assembly GCA_023150535.1. Lineage (GTDB taxonomy): Bacteria > Planctomycetota > JAJSAM01 > JAJSAM01 > JAKLKS01 > JAKLKS01. Next base: position 8,868 of record JAKLKS010000022.1, on the reverse strand, counting down.
TCGGCGCGGAGGCCCTGCTGGCGGCGCTCCTCGAGCGCGGGGCGCTCGGGCTCGTCTCGACCCACGACCTCGCGCTCAGCGAGGCGATCCGCCCCCTCGGACCGCGGGCGGCGGACGTCCACTTCGAGGACCGCCTCGAGGGCGGGCGCCTCGTCTTCGACTACCGCATGCGCCCCGGCGTCGTCACCCGCAGCAACGCCGTGGACCTGATGCGGGCGGCGGGCCTCCCGGTGTAGGGCGCCGCCGAGGAGGGGGACGGGCTTCGGTTCTCGGTCGAGCCGTTCCCCGGCCTCCGCCACGCCAACCCCCTCCCCGCCGCTTGGCGGCCCGCGCAGCCTCGGGCATCCTTCCCCCCTCGATCCGCGGCGGAAGCCGCGGGGAAAGGGAGGTCGCCATGGCGCACGCTTCGAAGCCGCTCGCGGGGAAGGTGGCGCTGGTGACGGGGGGCTCGCGGGGCATCGGGGCCGCCGTCGCGCGGCGCCTGGCGGCGGAGGGGACGGACGTGGCGCTCACCTACGCCTCCTCGAAGGGGCCGGCGGAGGCTCTGGCGAAGGAGATCGCGGCGACCGGCGTGCGCGCCGCGGCCTTCGCGGCCGACCAGGGGGACCCGGCGGCGGCGCCGGGGCTCGTGAGGGCGGTCCTCGATCGGTTCGGGCGGCTCGACATCCTCGTGAACAACGCCGGGGTGTTCGTCGGCTGGCCCGTCGGCGACCCGGCGGCGGACGGGGCGGCGCTGGAGCGGCTGTCCTCGGTGAACGTGGCCGGCGTGGCGGCCCTGGTGCGCGCGGCGGCGCCGTTCCTCCCCGAGGGGGGCCGCATCGTGACCATCGGCTCCTGCATGGCGGAGCGGTTCCCCTTCCCCGGGGCTGCGGACTACTGCGCGTCCAAGGCGGCGGTGGCCGCCTACACCCGCGGCTGGGCGCGGGATCTCGGGGCGCGGGGAATCACGGTGAACACCGTGCAGCCCGGTCCCATCGAGACCGACATGAACCCCGACGGGACCGACTTCGCGAAGACGCTCAAGGCCACCATCGCCCTCGGCCGCTACGGCCGGACCGAGGAGGTCGCCGCCGCCGTCGCCTTCCTCGCCGGCCCGGAGGCGTCCTACGTCACCGGCTCCGCCCTGACCGTGGACGGGGGGTTCAACGCGTAGGGGGGGAGGGGTCGCCGCACCCCGCTACTTCCCGTGCCCGGCCTCGATCTCCGCGCAGGCCTTCCTGGCGGCTCCGTGGAGGATGCTGGACGCGTCCTCCTCGGCGAGGATCCTGCGGAGGGAGGGAAGGGCCGCCGCAGCCTCCGACTTCAGTTCCCCCAGCGCGTGGATCGCGTGGATGCGGGACTCCTCGCCCCCTTCCAGGGCGAGAGAGGAGAGGGCCTCGACGCCGGCAGGACCGAGCCTGCCGATCTGGACGGCGATCTGCATGCTCCGGACCCCCCTGGAGGCGAGCATCATGCGGCGATACTCGGTGATCAGCCGGCCCGGCTCCACCTTCATTCCCCGGAGGGTGTCCGCGGCCACGGCGCCGCACAGCAGGTCCTCGGATTCCACGATGCCCAGGAGGACGGGTATCCCCTCCTCCCCCATGAGCCCTATCGACTTCGTGGCGGCCATGGCGATGACGGGATCCCCGCCACTGCGCTGGCGGTGGATGAGCGGCAGGGCGGCGGGACCAAGGCGGCCCAGGGCCTCGGCGATGCCGAGCCGGTGGATCGCATCGACCTCCTTCATCACCTTCTCGATCCCGGGCAGCACCCTTTCCGCGTGCTTCGGACCGAGGGCGCACAGCGCCTTCGCCGCGTCCGTCCTGAGCCGCGGGAACTCCGGACCGGCGAGCCGCAGGAGCCCTGGAAGCGCGGGAGAGGAGGGCGGACCGATGGCGGCGAGGGCCTCGATCGCGACCGATTGCACGTGGCTCGACTTGTCGTCGAGCATGCCGACGAGCCAGGGGACCCCCGCCTTCGCCCGCTCCCTGAACGGGAGGACCGCCTCCGCCGCCGCGATGCGGTGGTCCTTCGACTGGAGGGCCCCCACGACGACCGAAACGGCCTTCTCGCTTCCCGCTCCCAGCGCATCGAGGGAGACGGCGGCGGACAACCGCACCTTCACGTCGCGATCCTGGAGCGCCCTCTCCAGGGAGGGCAGCACCTTCCCGTCGACGACGCCGACCTTCCCCAGGGCGGAAGCCGCCGCCGCCCTGGTCCCGGGGTGGGGGTCCCTCAGGGACAGAACGAGGGCGTCCGCCGCTCCGGCCGCTGCGGGCCCCATCCTCTCCAGGTCCCGAGCGGCGTCCTCGCGGACTTCCTCGTCCTCGTGCCGGAGGCGCTGGATCTGCTGTGCCACGTCGTCGGCCCCTGCGGCGGGGAGGGGAGCCGTGACGAGGAGCAGAATCGACCCTGCAACGGCCAGCACGGCATCCGTTCCCATGGGTTCCCCCGTGCCACCGGACGGCGGGGACCGGGGGGATGCGACCTGCCCCGCCCCGGTCCCGCGTCCCGCTCCGCCAGGGAACCCATGATAGCGGTGGAGTGGCGAGGACCGTCCCTGGTCCGGGAGCCGGAGGCCGACGTCGGCGGCGGGGGCGTCCACCGTGCCGAGGTCCACGTCGCCGCGGCGCGGAGGGGACGGCCGCTCCCCTACCGCGGGTACCGCTTCACCCTCTCCCGCCGCAGGACCTGGTCGAGGTGGTGGCGCAGGTGGAGGACGTAGTCGTCCACGAGGGACCCGAGCGTCACCGGCGGCCCGCCGCCGACGGTGCAGGGCGTGGCGAGCTTCCCGTCGGGGAGGTTCGCCACGAGGGGGACGAGGATCGCGTTGTGGGCGTGCCAGATCCCCACGAGCTCCTTCCACGGGATCCCCGCGTAGCCGTGGACCGCGACCCAGCCCTCCTGCTCGTAGCCGGGGCCCTCGTAGGAGTCCTGGAGCGCCGCCCGCGCGATGCGCGCGTGGTTGTTGACGGCGGAGTCCACGAGGTGGCCGAGTTCCTCGCGCATGGACCACCCCTTCCCGGAGGGGCGGTTGGGCCTCGTCGTCGCCGGCCCGTCGGGGACCGCGAGGAGGAGCGGCGTCTCCCGATCGAGGACGGCGCGGAGGGACGCGGCGAGGCCACGGGCGGTGGTCATCCCCCCATCCTGCCCCGGGCCGGCGGGATTCCCCGCGGATCGATTCCCCCCTCCGCGGGCACATGGGGGTGGATGGACGACGCGCTCGCCGAGGACGTCGCCCAGGACGCGGGGGGCGCGCGGCGCGGACCCGCCCCTTCCCGCGCATCCCCCTGCACCGGACCGGGGCCGCCGGGCTCGGTTCCCGGGCCGGCCTCCCGATGGCGCCGGTTCCTCCCCCGTGGCCGCGCCTGCCGGCGGGGGTAGGATCCCCCCATGGCATCGAGGCGCCCTCTCCACCGCGCCGCCGTCGCGACGGCGCTGCTGGCGGCGGGCGGTGCGGCGGCGGTGCTGGTAGGGGGCGGCGGGCCTCCCGTCGACGGCGGCCGCGGGCCCGGCCCCGTCCGCAGGGTCCCCGCCCCCGGCGCCCCTCCCCCGGCTCGTCCCCTCCCGCAGGAGGGTCCGCCCCTCGCCTCCTCGCCTCCGGACGGGGCGGAAGGGAGGGGCACCGGGAACGACTCCCTGCCGGCGGGTCCCTCCGCGGGGCCCGTTCCCGGGGAGGACCCCCTCGGCGACCCTCCCCCGCTCCCCGACGTCGTCGTCTTCCATGACGGGGGGACGCGGGCCGTCCTCCTCCCCGATGACCTCCCCGCCGTCCCCGCCTTCGACCCCGCCACCGGCGAGACCGTCCCCGTCGAACCCGGCCGCCCCCCGACGGTGGCGATCGCTGACTTCGTCGCCGATCCCGCCGCCGCCGCGAAGGCGGTCGAACTCGTCGGCGACCGCCGCCCCGCCCTCGAGGAGGGGGTGCCCGTCTCCCTCGCCGGCCGCGTCCTCGCCGCGGAGGACGGGGCCCCCGTCGCCGGCGCGACCGTCGTCCTCTCCTCGACCTTCTACGTCCGCACCCACCTCTACGACCACCACCTGCGCGAGGTCGCCCACGCGACCACCGACGCCGACGGGGTCTTCACCGTCGAGCGCCTGAACGCGGAGCCGGCCCACTTCGGCCGCGGCGGGCTCCTCCACCTCACCGCCACCGCCCCGGGCCGCGCCCCCGCGCTGGCCGTCCCCCTCTCCGGCGTCTCCCCCGGCGTCGCCCACCGCGTCGCCGACCTCCGCCTCGCCGCCGCCCCCCTCTCCCTCGCCGGGCGCGTCCTCGACGAGTGGGAGGGGAGGCCCGTCGCCGGCGCCCGCGTGTTCGCCACGGGGGCCGTCGACCCCATCGCCTACCCCAAGGACCAGCGGGCCGCCCTCTTCCTCGGCGCCCCGGCGGCGACGACCGACGCCGAGGGGCGGTTCCTGCTGGAGGGCCTCGGGAGAGGGGTCCAGGTGATCTCGGCCCACGGCGGTGACGACTGCCTGGGGAGCGAGCGGCTCCTGCTGCCCCGGACCGGCGAAGCGGTCCTCCGCACCCGCGGCATCCGCGGCCGCATCGAGGGGACGACGGTGGACGGCGAGGGGAGCCCCGTCCCGCTCGTCGCCGTCATGGGCGGCGGGAACACCACCCACTCCTTCGCCGACGGCCGCTGGGTGCTCGAGAACTTCCCCGGGGACGAGGTGGACATCCGGTTCTCCCACCCCGACTTCCCCGCGGTCGTCGTGGCGGGGGTGGCCGACGGCACCACGGGCCTGCTCGTCCGCATGGAGGCCCCGCTCCCCGCGGTGATCCTCGAGGTGAGCGATCGGGACACCGGCGCGCCGGTGCCCCGCGTCCGGGTGGAGTTCCTCCTCGACGGAGGGGGCCCGGCGGGCGACGGGACCTCGCCGGAGCGGGTCTCCCCGGCCGGGCGCCACGAGGTGCGCCTCCCCGCGGGCGCCGCCGCCCTCCGCATCTCCGCCGAGGGGCGCTCGGCGGCGGAGGTCCCCCTCGCCGGGAGGATCGACGGCGAGGTCGTCCCCGTCCTCCTCGCCCCCGCGGGGGAGTAGCGCCTAGGGGACGGGGTCGGCCGGCGGGATCGGGGCCGGGACGGGGGCCGGGGGCTCCTCGACCCTCGCCCCCCCGAGGCTCGCCAGCGCGAGGTTGCCGCCGAGCCCCATGGTCTCCACCACGCTCGAGGGGACGATCACCATGGAGCCCCGCTCCTTGATCGCCTCGTAGAGCATGTTCATGGCGCGCAGGTGGAGGGCCGTCGGGTTGTTCCGGTAGGACTCCGAGGCCGCGGCGAACTTGAGCGCGATCTCCGTCTCCGCCGTCCCGAGGATGATGCGCGCCTGCCGCTCCCGCTCCGCCTGGGCCTGGCGGCTCATGGCGTCCTCGAGCCCCTGGGGGAGCTTGACGTCGCGCACCTCGACCGACTGCACCGTCACGCCCCACCCGTTGGTCTTCTCGTCGAGGATCTTCTGCAGCTCCCGCCCGAGGGCCTCCCGGTCGGTGACGAGCTCCGCGAGCATGTGGCGGCCGATGGACTCCCGCAGCGCCGTCTGGGCCGAGAGGGTGACCGCGTCGAAGTAGTCCTGCACCTCGAGGATCGACTTCTCCGCGTCCCACACCAGCCAGAAGACGATGGCGTCCACGTTCACCGGGACCGTGTCCTTCGTGAGCGCGCTCTCGGCGGTGACGTCGGAGACGCGCACGCGCTGGTCGACCATGTCCCGCACCCGCTCGAGGACGGGGACGATGGGGAAGAGGCCGGGCCCCCGGAGCCCGGTGTACTTCCCGAACCGGAGCACGACGGCCTTCTCCCACTGCCGCGCCACCTTCAGCGCGAAGAGGAGGTAGATGCCCGCGGCGGCGAAGCCGCCGAGGACCCAGGGCCCCCAGGCGGCCCCCTTGGCGAGGAGGAAGGCCCCACCCCCCGCGAGCCAGCAGAGGACCGTGGCCGTGGCGGCCACCGTCGGGTCGCCCCCGTGCCACTCGAGCACCGGGGACCTGTCCTGCTTCAGGTGCACCACTCTCGCCGCCACGGGTCACCTCCCTTTCCGGGCGCCGGGCCGGGCCGGCGCGCCGTCCTCGGCCCTGTCGGCCAGGGCCCGCGCGACCTCCCCCGCCCCGAAGCCGAGCCCACCGGCCCGGGCGAGGAACTCCTCCACCAGCGCGTCCAGCCGCCGCTCCCTCTCCACCGCGCCCACGTCGGGCCTGCGGTCCGAGACGAAGGTCCCCACCCCCTGCTGGGTCGTCACCACGCCGCGGATCTCGAGCTCCCTGTAGGCGCGCGCGGCGGTGTTCAGGTTCACTGCGAGGTCGACCGCCGCCGCCCGGACGGTGGGCAGCCGGTCCCCGGGGAGCAGGCGGCCGTCCCCCACCGCGAGGAGGACCGACTCGAGGATCTGCCGGTAGAAGGGGACCCCGCTCTTGGGGTCGATGTGGAAGCGGAAGGGCCGGGGGGAGGGGGGCACGGGGCGTTGTCCTAATGTACTAGGAGTATAGTACATTGCCGGCCCGGAGTCAAGCCCCCCCCGGAGGTCGCGGCGCCTCCGCGGATGTTCCTCCCGCCCGCCGCCCCCGCGGGATCAGGATCCGCGGCGGCCCCGCCCCCGGAGGATCCCCCATGTGCCGATGGCTCGCCTACACAGGGAACCCCGTCGCCATCGGCGACATCCTCTTCGCCCCCCGGTCCCTCATCGACCAGAGCATGAGCTCCCGCTCCGCGGAGACGCCGACCAACGGCGACGGGTTCGGCCTCGGCTGGTACCGGGACCTCCCGACCCCGGGGCTCTTCCGCTCCATCCGCCCGGCCTGGAACGACTTCAACCTGAGGGACCTCGCCGTCCAGGCCCGCTCCCCCCTCTTCATGGCCCACGTGCGGGCCACCTCGCTCGCCACGGTGCAGGAGACGAACTGCCACCCCTTCCGCTGGGGGAAGTGGCTCTTCGTCCACAACGGGGAGATCTTCGAGGTCGAGAAGGTGCGGCGCGACCTCGTGATGCAGGTGGGAGAGAAGTGGTTCAACAACATGCAGGGCACGACGGATTCGGAGCTGATGTTCCACCTCGCCCTCACCCTCGGGCTCGAGGAGGACCCGCCGGGCGCGCTGCGCCGGATGGCGGGGATGGTGGAGCGCGCGGGGCGGGCCCGGGGCGTGGACGAGATCCTCTGGATGACCCTCGGGGTGACCGACGGGAGGTCGCTCTGGGCCGTGCGCTACGCGAGCGACGGGAAGGCCCCCACCCTCTACCACAGCCGGGACGTCGCGGACATCGCCGCCTTCCACCCCGGCGTCCTCGACCGGTTCTCGCCGGAGGCGCGGATGATCGTCTCGGAGCCGGTGGGAGAGGAGGCCCGCACCTGGGTCGAGGTGCCGCAGGGATCCTGCCTCCACGCCGCGGGCGGGGAGATCCGGGTGGAGCCCTTCCGGCCGGAGTAGGCGGGAGGGGCCGCCGCTACCCGTCCTCCCGGTACCCGCGGTAGGGCCTCTCCAGGAAGCGGCGGGCCTTCCCCTTCTGGAACTCCAGGTTCCCCGCGTCCGGGAGGCCGAGGACGGCCCGGTACCGCTCCTCCGCGCCCTTCCGGTCCTTCGCGAGGTCGGCGATGCAGCCGAGGCGCAGCAGGGCCCAGGAGCGGTGGAAGGGCCCCGCGTCCCCCGCGGCGAGCCCCTCCTCCAGTTCCTTCGCGGCTTCGCCGTGCTGCCCGAGGCGGAAGAGGCAGCGGCCGATCCCGATGCGGCAGGTCCCCCGGCTCACCGGCGCCCCCGCGTCGAGCAGTCCGCGCAGCGCCTCCATCGACCGCGCGAGGATCGCGGGGTCGGCCTGGCCGGGGTCGTTGACCGCCTTCATCGCCTCGGCGAAGACCTCCTGCGGATCCCTCCCCCCGGGCGGGTCCCGGGCGACGAGGACCCGCCACTCCGGATCGACGGCGACCCCCGCGTCCTCCCCCTTCCCCTTCAGGTCCAGCGGCGTGGAGGCGGAGCGGATCGCGACCTCCTTCCCCTTCCCTCCCCCCGCGGGGGCCACCGTCACGGGGAGGGGAAGGGGCGGCTCCCCGCCCTCGAGGAGGAGCCGCCCCGAGAAGGAGAACCCCGCGCCGGAGCGCTTCGCCTCCCCCTCGACGCGGAGGCGCGGGACGCCGGGCCGCTCCCACCGTTCGAGGATGGCCGCGGGCGCGCGGCCGAGGCCGGCCAGCGCCGCGCGGAGTTCGGTCCATCCCGCGCGCCGGCCGCGGTTCCCGTCCATGAACCGGGCGAGGGCCCTCCCCAGCGCCTCCTCCCCCGCCGCGTCGCCGATCATCGAGAGGATCATCATCCCCTTCTCGTAGGCGTGGACCCGGTAGACGCCGGGGTCGATCCCCTCGCCGAAGCCGCGGATGTCCGCCAGGGCGATCCCGCCGCCCGGCCCCGCCTCCGCCGCCCAGCGCTCCACCGCGGCCCGCCTCAGGTCGAGCGCCGCGCCCTCCCCCCGCGCCTCGCGCAGGAACAGCAGGGTCGCGTACTCCGCCAGCGTCTCGCTCGCGAAGTCCCGGAAGTGCACCGCGTCCCCCCACCAGGAGTGGGCGACCTCGTGGGCGATGCCGCCCGGGAGCCAGGCGGACCCGTCGCCCGCCTCGAAGGCGCCGGGCCCGAGGAGGACGTAGCCGGATTCCCCGTAGCCGCTCCCGGCGCCGAACTCCGGCGGCATCTCCACGAGGGAGAACCTCCGGCGCGGGACGGGGCCGAAGCGAACGGTGAAGAAGGCGAAGGCGTCGCGGGCGGCGGCGAGGAGCGCCTCGTCTTGGGCGTCGTGGCTCATGACCACCGCCCGACGCAGGCGCCCAGGAGCGCGCGGAGATCGCCCGCCGCCAAGGCCACGGCCCGGGTGACGTCGTCGTGGTTCGGCGGATCTTCGGTGAGCCCGGCG
>JAKLKS010000229.1 GCA_023150535.1 Planctomycetota bacterium | reverse complement strand
CCCCGCGGGGGGGGGGCCACCCCCCCCCCGAACCCCCCGCCCCTGGGCGGCCCCCCAACCGCCCCGGGGGGGCCCGCCCCGGGGGCCGGGGGCCGCCCACGCACGGGGCCCTTCTCTTTTCCGGGCGCGCTACTTCCCCTCGAGGAGCGGCCGGAGCCTCTCCGCCAGCAGCGCCCCCGCCACCGCGTGCCCCCGCGCCGTGAGGTGCTGGTCGTACTTCAGGAAGAGCGGCTCCCCCCCCGCCGCCGCCCGCCGCATGCCGGCGGTGAGGTCGATCCAGTCCGCCCCCGCGGCCTTCGCCATCCCCTCGAAGCGGCGGGCGATGGCGTCGGTGTCCCTCCGCGCGTCCGGCGCCGGGATCTCCGAGAGATCGGGGATGTAGGCGTAGATCGGCCGCACCCCGCGCTCCCGGCACCAGCGGACCTGCTCCCCGAGGGCCTTCCCGAGGAGCGCCCAGGCCCGCTCCCCCAGGTCCGAGGTCCTCCCCGGCCGGAAGGCGCGGGCGGCCTCCTCCAGGAGGTCCTCCGTCGGCACCTCCAGCCGCACCAGCACGGAATCCCGCACCTCGAGCAGCAGGCGCGAGGGCCCCGTGTAGTGGAGCAGCGCCCAGGAGAGCCCCCGCCGCCACAGCGCCGCGGGGCGGACGAAGTCCACGAGCGTCTGCCGCACCGCGTAGGGCCCGTGCACGGCGAAGACGACGGCGTCCGGCAGGTCGGTCCGCTCCCCCTCGCGCAGCAGCAGCGGCAGCTCCGCGAGGATCCGGTCCTGCTTGATGGTGGAGTGCCCGCTCTTCCCGAAGGCCAGCACCTCGGTCCCCGGGAGCCCGGCCTCCAGGCGCGCCCCGAGCCCCTCCTCCCGCGACACCTGGAAGGCCTCCACCATGGAGTCCCCCACCAGCGCGATCCTCCCCTTCCCGGGCTCCCGCAGGGGGGCGTGGTCGGGCCCGTGGAAGCCGAAGCGGTTGAGGGTGATGGAGAGGTCGTACTCCACCGTCCGTTCCGGCCCCCGGGGCGGCGCGGCGGACCGGAAGGTCCGCCCCGGGACGAAGGCGTGGTGGGCGGCGCGGGCGGGGCCGGTGTCGGCGGCGCGCACGGCGACCTCCCCCACCGCGAGCACGGGGAGCAGCGCCGCCCCGTTGAGGAGGAGGCAGCGGAGGAGGACCCTCCCTCCCGACGGCGCCGGCCGGTCCGCGGCTTCCTGCAGGGTCCGTCCTCCTAGAACTGGAAGTAGATGAAGGGCACCGCCGTCGGCGCCCCGAGCACGAGGGCCAGGATCCCCCCGGCCCAGGTCGCGGCGGTGGCGGCCCAGGGCCGGTCCCGGAAGAGCGCGTCGAGGGGTCGGGTCGCCTCCACCCAGGTCACCGCGAGGAAGCCGGCAGCGAGGAGCAGGAACTCAGTCGGGACCGCTCCCTCCCCTCCGGGGACGAACACCCGGGCGAGCATCGTCCCCGCCGCCCGCAGGTCGTCGGCCCGGAAGAGGACCCAGCCCACGCAGACGAGGTGGAAGGTGGCGCCCATGGCGAGGATCCTCCCGGGGAGGGAGGCGGTGAGCCGGCCCCAGGCCCCCTCGATCCGGCGGTCCAGCGCGAGCAGGAGCCCGTGGAAGCCTCCCCAGGCGACGAAGTGCCAGGCCGCACCGTGCCAGAGGCCCCCCAGCAGCATGGTCAGCAGCAGGTTCCGGTCCCGGGCCCGCTCCCCCCCGCGGTTCCCCCCCAGCGGGATGTAGAGGTAGTCCCGGAGCCAGGTGGAGAGGCTGATGTGCCAGCGCCTCCAGAAGTCCCGGATGGAGGTCGCGAGGTAGGGGGTGCGGAAGTTCTCCGGGAAACGGAACCCCATGACCCGCGCGCTCCCGATGGCGATGTCGGTGTAGCCGGAGAAGTCGCAGTAGATCTGGATGGCGAAGGCGTAGACGCCGACCAGGATCCCGGCGCCCCCCCAGGCCCCCGGGTCGGCGAAGACGGCGTCCGCGTAGGGGGCGACGCGGTCGGCGATCACCATCTTCTTCACGAAGCCCCAGGCCATGAGCGGGAACCCGGCCCGGAAGCGCCCCGCGTCGTGGACCGGCCCCGCCTGGATCTGGGGGAGGAGGTCGGAGGCCCGCACGATGGGCCCCGCCACGAGCTGGGGGAAGAAGGTGACGAAGAGGGCGAAGACCACCGGGTCGCGGCAGGGCTCCATGCGCCGCCGCCAGACGTCGATGGTGTAGGACATCGACTGGAAGGTGTAGAAGGAGATGCCGAGGGGGAGGATGAGCCCGAGGGAGGGGGGGATCCCCTCGCCGGAGAACCCGGTGCGGACCCCGTGGACCGTGGCGAGGAAGAGGTCGGCGTACTTGTAGACGAAGAGGATCCCCAGGTTCACGGAGAGGGAGGCCACGAGGAGGGCGAGCCGGCGGCGGGGGGAGGCGTTCCCGGCCATGCCCATGCCGGCGGCCCAGTCCACCATGATGGAGAGGAGCATGAGCCCGAGGAAGGGGACGCTCCACCAGCCGTAGAAGAAGAGGCTCGCCGCCAGCAGCCCCCAGATGCGGACCCGGGGCGATGCCCAGCGCGAGGCCAGGGCCACCACGAGGAAGAAGAGCAGGAACTCGGGCGTGTGGAACTTCACGGAGGGGAGAGGGTATCGGCGCCGGGGCGGCGCTCACAGGTGATCAGTACCGGACCCGACCCGGATTCGTCATCCAGATCGGCTCCGGACCCGACCTGATCAGTACCGAACCCGACCCGGATTCGTCACTCCGGCGATTCCGGGTCGGGTCCGGTACCGTCCCCGGCACCGTCGGGTCCGGCACCGTCGCCGTCCGGCGCAGCCGCCCCGCTAATGTATCACCCTGCGATACACTTCCAGGAGCTTCCCCTCCTCGACCTCCCAGCACCACCGGGCCCGGGCCTCCGCCCGCAGCCGCTCCCCCCGCGCCCGCCGCTCCGCCTCCGGCCAGGCCGCCGCCTCCCGCACCGCCGCCGCCACCGTCGCCGGGGTCACCTCCGGGATCAGGATCCCCGCCTCCAGCGCCCGCAGGAAGGGCCCCTGCCCCGCCACGTCCGAGGCGACGATCGGGAGCCCCGCGTGGAGGTACTCGAAGACCTTGTTCGCCAGCGAGAAGGCCTGCCCCCGGTTCACCGGCCGCAGCGGCGCCAGGCCGAGGTCGGCCGCCCGCGTCCACCCCGGGAGCACGTCCGGCGCCACGGGCGGGAGGAGCCGCACCCTCCCCTCCGCGCCCCGCGCCCGCGCCTCCGCCTCGAGCCGCTCCCGCATCCAGGAGACGCCGAGGAAGACGAGCGTCCACCCCGGCGGGAACTCCCGGGCCGCGGCGATGCACTCCTGCGCCCCCCCCGAGGGGGTGATGGAGCCCTGGTAGAGGGCGATCCGCTCCCCCTCCCCGAGCCCCGCCGCCCGCCTGAGGCCCGGGTCCGCCGGGAGGTCGGACCGCCGCGGCGCGTTGAGGAGGATCGCGGGGCGGCGCCCGTGGCGCTCCTCCAGCGCGTCGGCGTAGAGGGGCGACGCCGTGAGGAACCCCGCCGCCCGCGGGATCCACTCCCGCTCCAGCGCGAGCCCCCGGGCCTCCAGGCGCCGCGTGAACCGGTCGAGGACCCACCGCTTCGCGCCCCCGATCCACTCCGGCGTCCCCTGCCCGAGCTTCTCCAGGCAGAGCTCCCGGTCCTCGTAGACGAGGGGGACCCCGAGCCGCCGCGCCGCCCGCGCCCCCGGGAGCAGCGTGTCGAGGTCCACCGCGTGGATCGCCTCCGGCCGCCAGGCCGCCGCCGCCGCCGCCAGGGGCTCCGTGCGCTCGAACCAGCGCTCCAGGACCACCGCCCGCCGCAGCCCCGTCCACCCCGCCCAGTCCGGGAGCGGGACCCGCCGGATCGCGTAGCCGCCGCGCCGGGCCTCCGCCGGCTCCCCCTCCCGCGGCAGGAGGAAGGCCGCCACCTCGTGGCCCGCGGCGGCCAGCGACCCCGCGGTCCGCTCCATGCGCGGATCGAAGGCGGCCCCGCTCGCCAGGAGGATCGCGATGCGCGCCAGGTCAGATCCTCTTCACGACGGCGGCCGGGTTCCCCGCGACGACGGTGCGCGGCTCCACGTCGGCGGCGACCACCGCCCCCGCCGCCACCACCGCCCCCGCCCCGACGGTGACCCCCGTCAGCACGATCGCGTGCATCCCGATCCAGGCGTCGTCCCCGATCCGGATCGGCGCCGTGGCGACCCTGCCCGGGGGCCCCTCCGCCGGCAGCCCCTGCCCGCGCCGGAGGTCCCCCCGCCGCCGGTCGGGGTCGAGGTCGTGGGAGTTGGAATCGAGGATCGTGACGCCGTGGGCCACCTGCACCCACCGCCCGATCTCCACGAGCTCGTGGGCCTCCACGCGGCAGCCGGGGTTGAGCACGCTCCCCTCGCCGATGCGGATCCGCCCCTCCCCCCGGGCGAGCAGCGTGCAGCCCCGCAGGGTGGCGTGGTCCCCCACCTCGTAGCGGAGGTCCCCCGGCGCCCGCGGCTCGAATCGGAAGTCCCGGGAGAGGAAGACGTCCTCCCCGAGGCGCGCGCAGAGGGCGAAGTTCCGCCGCTTCCGCCGGAGGACGACGGCGTCCGGCAGGAGCGCCGCCAGCAGCCGCCGCCACCGGCCCGCCTCGCGCGGGTCGGAGAGGAGGTCCCTGGGAGGCCGTCCCCCGCTCACAGCCACTCGAACCCGGTCAGGATCCGCTCGAGGTAGGGCCGCGCCTCCCCCCAGGCCCCCCGCGGCGCCGAGGCGGCGAGCGTCCAGACCCGCCCCGCCCGCGCGAAGGTCCAGGCCAGGGTCCGCACGTCGTCCCCCTTGAGCTTCGCGTCGCAGAGGATCCAGTACCCCCCGCAGCCCGCCAGGGTCCCGTAGCCGTCCTCGAGCTTCTCGAGGCCCGCCGAGGAGGCGCGCAGCCTCCTCTCCAGCGCCGCCCCCAGCGCCGCCGCCGGCGCGTCCCCGCTCCCCGCGGGCGCGGCCTCCGCGGAGAAGGTGACGAAGGCGAGGCCGGTGACGTCCTTCACGGTGAGCCGCACCGGCTCGTCCCGGTTCGCGGGGGCGAGGAAGGTCCAGGCGGCGCCCGGCTTGAAGACGCGGAACCCGTCCTCCGGGGACGCGAAGGCGGTGCGGGCCCGCTTCTCCTCCTCGGAGGCCGGCTCCGCGCCGCCGGCCATGACGGCGTCGACGCGCTCCTTCCCCGCCGCCACGGCGACGAGGCCCGGCCCGTTGAGGTCGGCGGTCAGGACGGTCCCGTCGGCGGCGACCCTCTCCTCCTCGGCGACGCCGTTCCTCTCGCGGCGCAGCACGCAGACCTCCACGGCCTCCCCCTCCCACCGGACGCGCTCGGTGCCGGCGCAGCGCAGGGACAGGGTGACGAACTCGCCGGTGCGGGGGTCGTAGGTGGTCCCCTTCCACCCGCCGGGGAGGCGGTCGTACTCGGAGAGGACGAAGGCGCGGGCGGCCATGGGGAGGCGGAACCCGGGCGGCAGGGGGTGGTCGGCGTCGGTGCGCGCGCCGTTGAGGAAGGTCTCGACCTTGAGGCGTCCCCCGACGACCCTGCCGCCGCGGGTGAGCTCCTTCCCGCCGGTGGTCTCGCGGAAGAGGAACGACAGGGGGGCGTACCCGGGCCCCGCCTCCTCGAGGACGCGGGTGACGGATTCGACCTTGCCGTCCTCGGCGAGGAAGGTCGACTCCTCCTCGAAGGTGGTGTTCCCGGGGAGCTCGCGGGCGAGGACGCGCCTCCAGCCGACGCGGCGTTCGGGGGACCAGAGGAGGGACCACTGCTCGGACTTCCCGGCGACGCCGCTGAAGGGGGGCGGGGCGGCGGGGGGGGCGGCGGCGGGCTTCGGGGTCTCGACCGGGATCGGGGCGTCGGCGGCGGCGGTCCCCTTGCGGATGGCCCGGATCATCTTCCGCTCGAGGGTGACCTGTCCCCCGTCGAAGCGCACGGTGACGTCGGCGTCGGTCTCGGAGACGATCTCGCCCTCGAGGGACCCGCCGTTGGTGAACTCGACGAGGTCGGGGAGGAGGGTCGCGAGGACGAGGGCGAGGATCACCATGGCTGTCCGAGCCGTCTCAGGGCCCGCTCCTTGTCGTTCTGGTCCTTGACCGACTTGCGGAACTCCTTCCAGCGGTCCGGCCCGACGAGGGAGAGGATGGCCTGCTCGGTGTCGTCATCGACCTTGCGGCGGTCCTGCTCCATCTGGTCGAGGGCGGCGCGGTCGGTTGGGGCGATGCCGAAGGGGGAGTCCTTGAGCAGTTCGCGGGCGCGGGAGGCGACGTCGTCGACGTTCCTGACGTGGTTGCGGACGATCTCCTCCATGGCGGCGCGCTCCTCGTACTGGAGGTGCATGGAGACGGACATCTGCTCGAGGCGGCGGGTGATCTCGAGGTCCTTGCGGAGGTCGTTGAGCTTGCGCTTGGCGTCGTTGGCGCGCTGGGCGAGGGCCTCGGCGCGGGCGGCGGGGTCCTCGGGGAGGTCGGGGTCCTTCCTCGTCTTCTGCGGTTGGGCGGAACCGTTGGGGGGGGACTTCCCTCGCGGGGCGGGGCCGAGGAGGGGGTCGGGGTCCTCGAGGGGGTCCTGGTCCCAGGAGGACCCGGGGGCGGCGAGGAGGATCTGGCCCTGGACC
>JAKLKS010000228.1 GCA_023150535.1 Planctomycetota bacterium | reverse complement strand
TGAACGGGTTTCATCGCGGCGACAGGTGGGACCCAGAGGCCTATCGGAAGTTCAGGGCAATGATCCTCGCGTTGTTCCCGCTCGTTTCGAGAGGGCTCGGTCCCGAGGATCGAACCAGAGTACGCGGCCTACTCAGCATCCCAGGGGCGATTGGGGGTCTTGGAGAGTAGGTCTTCGCCACGTTGACGCCCGACTCCGAGGCGGGCCCGGCGTCAGATTGCGTGCCACCCCGGTAGGCGATCTCCAGGCCGGGCCTCGGCACAGCTCCTCCTCCCCAGCCCGGATGCCGGAGAGCTGGACACCGATCCCGCACCAGACCTCGCTGCGAAGTCTCCCGGGAACGGACGTGGGATGTGTCGCCTCACGGTCAATGAGGCGCTCCTCGCCTTCTCGCGGTAAGGACGGTAGGCTGGTGAACGGCCATCGGAGGGCGGCATGTGCGAATCGTGACGATCGAAGGGACCAAGAATGAGAAGCCCGAAGACACCGTGGTCGTTGTGGAGTGCGGCCACTGCGAGGGGAAGGGCGTGTGCAGACGATGCAACTGCTCAGACAACGGGAGTTGTAGGAGTTGCACGAGTGCCGCAGGCAAGTCCTACCACTGGTCGGCCTGCAGCCCATACCGCTGCTCCGTGTGCGAAGGCGTGGGAAAGACAGCCCTCCGAGTCAAGGAACAGCCCCGCACCTAGATGGGCCGCGAAGGTCGGACATTCTCTGGGAAGTCATGCTCGGTGCATCTCGCCTCCGCAGGCGGGAGCGACACTTCGGGGCACTGCCCGGTAGTTGATCCCTAGGCCGGGCCTCCGCGACTCCCCCCGGCCCGGAGGCCGGGATGCAGGACACGGACGCCGCGACGGACCCCGCCGCGCTCTCCCCCGCCGACCGCGTCCGGGAAGTCGCCGCCCTCCTCGCCCGCGGGTACCTCCGCCACCGGACAGCGGCCGCGCTCTCCGTCCGTTCACCCGAGAGTTCCCTTGAGGAGCCGGGGGACCAGGCCCCTCCATGTCCCGCGGGTGAACGCCCGAAGAGAGGGCGCGCCCGAAAGGAGGCGCGGAAGTGAGGACGACGATCGCCGCACGGATCCAGGCGCTCCGGGACATGACTGTCCACGAGCTCCGGACCGAGTACGCACGGGTCTTCGGCGAGGAGACCCGGTCTGCCCACAGGGAGCAGTTGTGGCGGGCCATCGCCTGGCGGATCCAGGCCGACGCTGAGGGCGACCTCCCCGAGCGGGTCCGCCGGCAGGCCGCCGAGCTCGCCCGGGATGCCGACTTCCGCACCCGGGCGCCGCGGGACCCGCTCCGGGGCGCGGCCCCCCCGCCGGAGGCCCGGACCGCGCGGCGCCCCTTCGCCGCCCCCCACGACGCCCGCCTCCCCCTCCCCGGCACCGTCCTCACCCGGGAGTACCGGGGCCGCGAGGTCCGGGTCACCGTACTGGACCGGGGGTTCGAGCACGAGGGGAAGGTCCACCGGTCGCTGTCCGCCGTCGCAAAGGCGGTCACCGGAGCCCACTGGAACGGCTTCCACTTCTTCGGCATCGCGGGGAGGAACCAGTGAAGCGGCCCCGCCCCCCCGCCGAGCCGACGCGCCTCACGACCCGCTGCGCGATCTACACCCGCAAGTCCACCGAGGAGGGGCTCGACCAGGACTTCAACACCCTCGACGCCCAGCGAGAGGCCGCCGAGGCCTACATCGCCTCCCAGCGCGGCGAGGGCTGGGAGGTCGTCCGCGACCGCTACGACGACGGCGGCTTCTCCGGCGGGAACATGGAGCGCCCCGCGCTCCAGCGCCTCCTCGCCGACATCGAGGCCGGCCGCGTCAACGCGGTGGTCGTCTACAAGGTTGACCGGCTCTCCCGGTCCCTCCTCGACTTCGCCCGCATCATGGAGGTCCTCGACCAGCGGAAGGTCGCCTTCGTCTCCGTGACGCAGCAGTTCAACACCGCCACCTCCATGGGGCGGCTCATCCTCCACGTGCTCCTCTCCTTCGCGCAGTTCGAGCGGGAGATGATCGCCGAGCGGACGCGGGACAAGATGTCCGCCGCGCGCCGCAAGGGGAAGTGGACGGGCGGGATGCCCTTTCTCGGCTACGACGTCGCGCCGGACGGCGGGAAGCTCCTCGTCAATGAGGAGGAGGCCCGGCGGGTCCGGGGGATCTTCGACCTCTACCTCCGCGAGCAGTCCCTCGTCTCCACGGCGGCCGAGCTCCACCGCCGGGGCTGGACGCTGAAGGCCTGGACCACGAAGAAGGGGACCTTCCACGCGGGGTCCCGCTTCGACAAGGCCAACCTCTTCAGCCTCCTCACCAACGTCGCCTACACGGGCCAGGTGAGCCACAAGGGGACGATCTACCCCGGGGAGCACCCGGCCATCGTCGACCCCGAGGTCTGGCGGCGGGCGCAGGAACTCCTCCGGCACAACGGCCAGACGGGCGGCCGCGCGGTCCGGAACAAGCACGGGGCGCTCCTCAAGGAGCTCCTCCGCTGTGCCCCCTGCGACGCGGCCATGGGCCACGCCTACACGGTGAAGGGCGGGCGGCGCTACCGCTACTACGTCTGCCAGAAGGCGCAGAAACGCGGCTGGGCCTCCTGCCCGACGAAGTCGGTGCCGGCGGCCGAGGTGGAGCGGTTCGTCATCGACCGGATCCGCGCCATCGGGCGCGACCGCGACCTGCTCGACGCGACGCTCGCGGCCGCGCGGGAGGAGATGAAGGCCGCGGTGGGCCGCATCGAGGAGGAGCGCGCCGCGGAGGAGCGGCGCCTCGCCACCCTACGCGCGGAGGCCCGGCGGCTGATGAAGGCCGGCGACGGGTCGAGCGCCCGCCTCGCCGACCTCCACGACCAGGTCCGCGCCGCCGAGCAGGGACTCACGGCGCTCCGGGAGCGCGCCATCGCCGCGGAGAAGGAGCGCGTCGACGAGGAGGACCTCGAGCGCGCCCTCTCCCTCTTCGACCCGGTCTGGGACGCCCTCTTCCCGAAGGAGCAGGCGCGGATCCTCCGGCTCCTCGTCGAGCGGGTGGCGTACGACGGCGGCGCGGGGTCCATCGCGGTCACTTTCCGCCCCAACGGGATCCAGGCGCTGGCCCGCGAGGTGGAAGCCGGCCCCGCGGAGAGCCGCCGATGAGCCCGCGGGCGGCCGCCGCGACCGGGTCCCCCACCTGGACCTTCGAGACCCGCGTCCACTTCGGATCTGGCCGCACGGGCCAGCGCCGGCTCCGGGAGGGCGAGGCCCCGGAGCCCGTCCCCGTCGAGCCCGGCCGGGTCCCGCGGGTCGTCCGTCTCCTCGCGCTCGCCCACCGGCTCCGGGGTCTCCTCGACGCAGGGACAGTGCAGGACCAGGCCAACCTCGCCCGCGTCGCCGGCGTGACGCGGGCCCGGGTCACGCAGATCCTGAACCTCCTCCACCTCGCCCCGGACATCCAGGAGGCGGTCCTCGACCTCCCGCGGACGCTCCGGGGCCGCGACCCCATCTCCGAGGTGGCCCTCCGCCCCATCGCGGCCGTCCCCGAGTGGGGGAAGCAGCGGGCGCTGTGGCGCGAGCTCGTGGCGGTCACCGCCGGGAGGGTTGTCCTTGATGTGTCCGGAGGCCCTCGCCCTCATGTCCCGGGACGGGTCGCCAAGGGGGCGACCCGCGAGAGGAGGTCGCCATGAGCGACGAGCCGACGACCGCGGGGCCGCCGAAGCCCGCATGCAGGCTGGTCGGCGAGGACGGAAACGTCTTCGCCATCATCGGGCGCGTCCAGCGCGCCCTGCGCGGCGCCGGGCAGGCCGACCGGGCCCGGGAGTTCGTGCAGAAGGCGTTCGCCGCCGGGTCCTACGACGAGGTCCTCGGCCTCTGCACGGACTACGTCGATGTCCGGTAGGCGCGGCGGGAAGGTCGCGGAGACGCGGTTCGAGGTGTTCGTCCGGGTGGCGGTGGACGGGGACACGCTCGCGATGCGGGTCCCCGACCTCTACGCGACGGACGGGGCGGACGCGCTGCGGCAGGCCAGGGCGATCTACGGGCACCTCGCCGCAGTCCGCGGGATCGACGCGACGCAGGCCTGACACCCACCAAGGAGACCACCATGCCGAGACCAACCGACTGGGAAAAGCGCGAGGAGGACACTATCCGCACCGAGTACGCCCCGCTGGCCGGGGCGACGCTCGTCGAGGTGCGCCCCGCGCGGATGTTCGACGGGCGCGTCGTCGCAGAGATCGAGGTGAAGACCCGCGCCGGACAGCGGGTCGTCCTCCAGGCGTGGCAGGACCCCGAGGGCAACGGCCCCGGGCATCTCTGCATCACCGAGGCGTGAGAGAGGAGACCCCCATGCGCTACGGACCGAAGGACCCGTTCTGGATGGTCACGAACCCGACCCCCAACTCGGAGCTCGTCGACATCTGCTTCGAGACGTCGTTGGAGAACCTCGCCCTGCAGGTGAAGGGCGGCCTCTCGATGGACGCGGACCCGACCCTTTTCACCGACCGCGCCGAGGCGGAGGTCGAGGCGCGATGCCGGCTGGTCGCCCGTGAGACCTCCGCTGCCATCCGGGCGATGGCGGCCGACGGGGTCCCTCTCGCCGGCGCCCGCAAGGTCCAGGTCCTTGGAGAGGGCGGCAAGGTCCTCTTCGAGACCGACATCGAGTAGGTCGCCCCGGGGGCGCTCCTCTCCACATCGCGCCGCCCCCCCTCCGGCCCCGCCGGAACCCTTGGTTGCCATGCAGGTTGCGCCGGACCGAGCTGTCCCGGGAGGGAGGGTTCTCCACAGGGGCCCGAGGCTCCGGCCCCGCCCCTGTCCCCCCGTCGTCGCCCTCCCGGTGTAGCCTCCCTTCCGCACGGGAGTCCCGAGACCACCCTTCGGGCGAAGGGGGTGTGCGGGGCGACGAGCCCGGGCGGGGGCTGGCCTTGGCGCGTGGCCCCGGCGCAGTGGCCAACCAGAAACCCTGGGGCAGGGTGCGGAAGTTCCCCGCCCCCGGAAGGGAGACTGGATGGCGACGCTCCACCTGCGCCGTTTCGCGGACCCCGGGTTCCTCCGGACGATCCGCGTCGAGCACCTCGAGGAGTTCCTCGCGAGGTGGTCCATGTACTTCGCGACGCGCGGCGTCGGCTTCGAGGGCGATGCCCTCGACCACGCCGCCCTCGCTGGGGTCTTCGTGGCTCCCGACGAGGGGACGCCCTCCGACCTCCTCGACGCCCTGTACCGCGTGCACGAGATGGCGGACGAAGAGGGGATGCGCGCTCTCCTCGAGGCCAACCGCGCGCTCCCGGCGGCGAGCCGCGTCGACTTCGGGGATTCGCCGGACCTCACGCCGGCCGACGCCGCCGTCCTGGTCTGGCTCCGGGCCCCGCGCCTCCTCGAGGAGAAGCACGCCGACCAGCACCTCGTCGAGCGCTCCTCCTTCGAGTACTACGCCTCACGGGAGGCCCCGCGCGGAGAGTTCTCCATGCCGTCCGCAGCGCGGCTCGACGCCATCGAGCGGGACCTCGGGGAGTGGTTCGCCTCCAGGAAGAAGGGGCGGGAGGGAGAGAAGGCGCGGGTGTTCCCCTACCCCCGGCCGGACGGCATCTGGTTCCTCGTGCGCCACGGCGGGACCTTCCGACGCGAGGGGGCGCTCCGCGACGGGGAGCCCTCCAGCGTCTTCTACCGACCGGAGGTGTACGACGTCGTCGTCTACGAACCGAACTTCGGTGAGCTCCGCGTGAACGCCGCCTCCAAGGGCGAGCGCGACCTCTACCGCACGAAGTTCGGTCTGCACCTGTTCGGGCGCGAGGACCACTTCCCGGACACGGGGAAGAAGTACACGCTCGAGCCCCTCAAGGCCGGCCGCGACGCCATCGTCTGCACGGACGTCCGGGGCATGGAGTGGGTCCGGCTCGTCGAGGTCCGCTACTCCTGGGGGAACGAGGTCGAGATCCGCCAGGCCGAGGACCTCTACGCGAACCTCGAGGACCGCAACCGGACGATGCCCGCGCACGCCCGCATCGTGGGCGCCCGCTTCCGGGTGAAGTTCCGCGACAGCCGCGCGCCGCGGAGCGTGTCGCTCCGGGTGCCCAACGTGGCGCGGTTCACCCGCGACGAGGACGGCGCCCTCGTCGAGGCCTGGCTGCAGGCCCGCGGCTTCACCCTTCCCCGCGCCCCGGAGCCCGATGAGGAACACGAGAAGGCTCTGGCGATCGCTTGAGGCGACGCCGTTCGTCCGCGGTGTCCGCGCCCAGTGGGTCGACTACGTGGGCGAGGACCTGCCGCTGCTCCATCCGTACCTGAAGCCCGACGGACGGTACGCGGAGTCCTATCCGTGCCCGCGTCCCGGGGGAGACGGCTGCCCCCGGGGCGTTGTGGTCCGGGGACCGGACGACGTCGTCGCCTTCTGCCGGGACCGCGAGGGAGCCTGCGCGGAGCTGCGGCTCAAGCAGGAGGACATCGTCTCTCTGTGCCTCGACAGCGCGCGCCTCGCCACCGACGTGGGCAGGCTCCTTGGCATGCGCGGGAGCGGGCCCACCGTCGAGGGGGACCTGCCCGGGGCCTACCGCCTCGGGGTCTATCGACCGCTCGCGGGACTCGAGTACGCCGCCTACCTCGCCTTCCGCCAGGACCGGGAAGCGTTCTCCGAGGTCGCCGAGCGGCTGCTCCTCCGCGAGGGGAAGGCCTTCCTTCTCCTCGGACCCACGGCCGACCTGCTCGCGTCGCCG
>JAKLKS010000227.1 GCA_023150535.1 Planctomycetota bacterium | reverse complement strand
GCCGCCCCCGCCGCCCCCGCCGCCGCCGGCCCCGCCGCGGGCCTCCTCCCCCCCGCCTTCACGCTCCCCTCCCTCGGCCTCTCCGGGGAGATGTCCCTCGCCGACGCCCTGGCGAAGCAGAAGGGGAAGCCCCTCGTCCTCGTCCTCGGCGCCGCCTCCTGCTCCGTCTCCACGCAGCAGGTGGAGGAGCTCGTTGCCGACGGCGCGGCCGGCCCCGGGGCCGGGGAGGTCGCCTTCCTCGCCGTCGTGCAGGGGTCCCCGTCCGAGGTCGCCGGCGTGACGCCGGCGAAGGCCGCCTTCCCGGTCCTCCTCGACGGGAGCGGAGCGACCCTCGACCTCTACCGGGTGGGCGCCACGCCGAGCGTCGTCGTGCTGGACGGCGCCGGCCGCATCGCCTACATCGGGGCCGGCGGCTACATCCCGGTCCCGAAGGTGAGGGAGATGGCCGCCCGCGCCGCGAAGGGCGAGGCCATCGACCCCGCCACGGTGAAGCCCGCCGCGGGCTGAGGGCGCTGACCGGGCCGCGTCGCGGCCCCCCTCGCCCCGCCCCCCCGCGCGGGGGAATCCCCCGCTTCCGCGCCTCCCCCGGCTCGGGTACGGTATGCCCCATGCCCACCCCCCGCGCCGCCACGCTCCTTCTCCTCCCCCTCCTCCTCGCCTCCTCCGGCTTCGCCGAGACCCCCCACCGCGGCGTCCCCGTCGTGAGCGGGGACAAGGTGACCGGGGAGATCACCCCCGCCGGGGACCGGGACTCCTACGTCCTCGACCTCTCCGAGGGGGGGACCCTCTCCCTCAAGGCGACGGCGGCGAAGGGGGCGACGCTGCTCCCTGCCATCGAGGTCCTCGACCCCGACGGGGACGCCCTCTCCCTCGCCGCCTTCACGAAGGGGGGCGGCACCGCGAAGCCGCAGTTGAAG
This sequence comes from Planctomycetota bacterium, assembly GCA_023150535.1. GTDB lineage: Bacteria > Planctomycetota > JAJSAM01 > JAJSAM01 > JAKLKS01 > JAKLKS01. The sequence goes on along the minus strand of JAKLKS010000227.1, from coordinate 5,785 downwards.
AGCCTCCCCCTCGCCTCCACGGGGCTCCACGCGGTCGTCCTCTCCGGGTCCGGGTCCACGACCGGCGCCTACACCCTCTCCTTCACGGTGAAGCACCCCGCCAAGGTGAAGGCGGCCGGGAACGGGGTCCCCGACGGCGGGACCCTGGACTTCGGGTTCACCGGCGACGACGGCGCGCTGCTCACCTTCAAGGCGAAGGTGAAGAGCGGCCCCGGCCTCGCCTCGGTGGCGGTGCTCGACCCGGAGGGGACGGCGGTCCCGGGTGCGGCGCCGCTCGTCTCGACGAAGGGGGCCACCACCCAGGGGAAGTCCATCCCCCTCGGCCAGGGCTTCGGCCGCTACGCGCTGCGGCTCGCGGGCGCCGCCGGCGGCGCCACCCTGGTCGACCTCCAGGTGGCGGTGAAGTTCGCGAAGCCCGCGAAGTCCACCTTCACCCTCCTCCCCGACCCCCGCCTGGCCTCCCTTTCCCCCTCCTCCGGGGCGGCGGCCTCCACCGTCACCCTCACCGGCACCGACTTCCGGGCGGGCATGAGGGCGTGGTTCGGGGAGGCGGAGGCCGCCCCCGTCAACGTCGTGAACGGGACCACGGCGACCGTGGCCGCCCCGGGGGGCTTCGACACCGCCCTCACCGTCCCGGTGGACGTGACCGTGCAGAACACCGACGGGCAGTGGGACGCGAAGGCCGCCGGCTTCACCTACCTCCCGGTGCCGACCCTCACCTCCGCGGCCCCCTCCCTCTCCCCCCTGGCCGGGGGCGTCACCCTCACCCTGACGGGGACGAACTTCCGCGCCGGCTACGGGGTGACCGTGGGGGGGGCGGCCGCGTCGGCCGTCACCGCCCTCTCCTCCACCCAGATCACCTGCACGACCCCGGCCCACGCGGCGGGCCCGGTGGAGGTGGTCGTCACCGACGAGTTCGGGCGGTCCACCGCGCCCGTGGGCGGCCACGCCTACGTGGGCGCCCCCGTGCTCTCCGCCGTGGGACCCGCCCTCTCCCCCCTCGCGGGGGGACGGACCCTCACGCTGACGGGAAGCGGCTTCCGGTCCGGGGCCACGGTCACCGTGGGCGGGACGGCCGCCACCGGGGTCTCCGTGGACTCCGCCACCGCCATCACCTGCACCTCCCCCGCCCACGCCGCGGGGGCGGTGACCACCGTCGTCACCGACGAGTTCGGGCAGGCCTCCTCCGCCGTCGCCGGCCACGCCTACGTCGCGGCCCCGACCGCAACGGCCGCGAGCCCGTCGGTCCTCCCCCTCGCCGGGGGCGTGGGCGTGACCCTCACGGGGACGGACTTCCGCGCCTCCACCGTCCTCACGGTGAAGGGGACGGCGATCCCCGGCCGCGTCGTGAACTCCGCCACGTCCATCTCCTTCACGGCGCCCGCCGCCTCCGCGGGGGCCGCCTCCGTGAAGGTGGAGGACGAGTTCGCGCAGTCCACGACCACCTCCTCGATCCTCTCCTACGCCGGCGCGCCCACGATCTCCTCGGTCAGCCCCGCCCAGGTGCAGGCCGCCGGGGGCCAGACGGTGACGGTGACCGGGGGAGGGTTCCGCTCCGGGGCGCGGGTCTTCCTCGACGCGACCGAGGTGGCGCCGGTGACCGTCCTCTCCGCCACCTCGCTGACCTTCACCGCCCCGGCCCACGCCGCGGGGGCGGTGGACGTGAAGGTGCAGGACGAGTACGGCCAGTCCTCCACCTCGGTGGACGCGCTCGCCTACGTCACCCTCGCGGTCACCTCGGTCACCCCCGCCGTCGGCCCCGGGACGGGGGGGACGCTGGTCCTCGTCCAGGGCATCGGCTTCGACGCCGCGGCCACGGTCTTCTTCGGGACGGAGGAGGCCTGGGCCATCAACCGCGTGGACTCCACCTCCATCCTCTGCCGGGTGCCGCAGGCGGCCGCCGTCTCGGCCACGGGGGAGACGGCCGTGGACGTGACCGTGGAGAACACGCCCGGGACCGAGGCCTCCCTGTCCGACGGCTTCGCCTACGACGCCGACCCGGACCGGCCGGCCATCGACGCCGTGGTGCCCGCCGCGGGGGCCACGGGGGTGGCGACCAACCTCCAGAAGATGGTCTACGTGATGAGCGAGCCGATGGCGTCGACGAACGTGACGTCGGGGAACTTCGACTTCTTCCGCTCCTCCTCCTCGGGGACGAACGACATCGGCTCCCCCCGCGTCTCCTCCGTCGGCCTCGGGCCCCGGAACCGCTTCATGGTCATCCAGCGCGGCACGGCCACCGGCGGCAACCTCTCCTCCTCCTCGATCTACGTCGGCCAGGTGCAGAACTCCGGCCAGACGACGAACTTCATCACCGACCCGGCGGGGAACGTCCTCGACACCCCGCAGTTCGGGACGACCTTCTACCAGTCCACCTGGACCACGGGGACGACGACCGACACGACGAAGCCGACCGTCTCCTCGACCTCCCCCGCCTCCACCGACACGGGCGTGGACGTGGACGGGACCGTGACGGTCACCTTCTCCGAGGCGGTGGACCCGACGACGGTCGCCGGGGCCTTCACCCTCAAGCAGTCCTCGACGACCCTCGCCGGCCTCCTCGAGCTCGACGACGCCTGCAAGGTGCTCACCTTCACGCCGCGGAAGAAGCTGGCCGCGAACACGACCTACACCATCGGCGTCGCCACGACGCTGAAGGACCTCTCCGCGAACGCGCTGAACAGCGCCTTCTCCGCGACCTTCACGACCGCCTCCTCCGACGGGACCGCCCCGGTCATGGCGCTGACCGTGGACGCGCTGCCGCAGGACCTGAACGGATCCACCACCTACGCGGCCGGGACCTCCAACGGCGGCTCCCCCTCGGGGACCGGCTCCGCCACCGCCTTCGACGCCTACCTCCCGCTCTCGGGCTTCACCGTCGAGGTGGACTTCTCCGACCTCGGGGGGAGCGGCATCGACGCCTCGACCTTCTCCTTCAAGTGCGACAGGGCCATGGGGTCGGCGTCGGCCAACGACGAGCTCGCCTCCCAGTTCACGGTGAACCAGTTCCGCGCGTCCTGGAAGGTCCCCTCGACCCACGCCCTCTCCGCCCAGAGCGACGTCACCTTCACGGTCAACGTGAAGGACGGGAACGGGAACCCCGCGACGGCGCGGACGCTCACCGTGGACGCGGCCGACATCACGAAGACCATCACGAACGGGACCGGGAGCGCCTCCACCGACCGCGACCCCTTCAACGCGCGGCAGTCCTGGCTGATCCGGTTCGACCAGGACATCTGGACCGTCTCCTCCGCTTCGGGCGGGAGCGGGAGCCACTCGAAGCCCATCGCCATCACGACCTCCCTCTCCTCCAACGGGACCCCGGACTTCCAGGAGGACCTGACGCTGGTCGGCCTCAACGGGGCCCAGTCGGGCACCAACGCCTCCACGGTCACCAACGGCTCGGCCACGGGGACCAACGCCATCGTCCAGATGCTGGTGAAGAAGTCGGTCCGCGGCTACCTGAACGAGCGCTACGGCATCGCCTTCGACGGCACCCGCGGCGCGGACTCGGTGGACATCGAGTTCCTCCTCGACGGGGAGACGAAGTCGGGCGGCGGCACGGTCACCCCGACGGGCTGGACGACCGGGTCCGGCTTCTCGATGATGACCTTCACCGGGGACGAGCGGGCCAACGCGAGCGGCGGGACCATCGGGCGGGCCCTCCTGGACTTCCGCAACACCTCCCAGGAGAACGACTCCAACACGGGCAACTCCTCGGGGTCCAACCTCGGCACCTTCGCGACCCACATGATCCGGGTGCGCATCAACGACCCGGCCTCCACCTCCTTCCCCGCGACCTTCGACCCGCTCATCGCGACCGCCTCCCGCGGCGGGACCCCGGTCGGGTCGAGCAACGACGACGCGGTGGTGCTGGCGGGCTCCTTCAGCTACGCCTCCGCCACCTCGGGGCAGAAGGCCCGCTTCGACCTCATCATGACGGCCATCGACCGCCTCTCGCTCTACCTCTCCCAGATCGGGGCCCACGAGATCGGCCACTCGACGGGGCTCGTGCCCGACGGGGCGCCGCCCACGGGGCTCTTCGGCAACGCCCACCCGGGCAACTCCTTCCTCGACTCCGCCACCTTCACGACCTCGGGCCACATCGACACCGTGGGACCGAACATCATGGAGGCGGCCGCCTCCTTCGACGGGTCCATCGCCACGGGGAGCGACTTCTCGGTCTTCGGCCCCCTGAACATCGCCTACCTGCTGCGGAGGATGATCCATGACCAGTAGGACCGCCGCGGCCGCGCTGCTCCTGCTCGGGGCGGCCCTCCCGCTCCTTCCCGCCCGGGCGGAAACCCGGGCCGAGGAGGACGCGACGCCGCTCTCCCTCGTGCGCCGGGCCGGCCTCGTGGCGGTGGTGCGGGCCGGGGCGCCCCCGGCCGGCGCGGCGGCGGAGGGGGTGCTCGGCACCCTCGTCGTCGAGGAGGTGCTCCGCGGGGAGGGGGCGAGGGCCGGGGATTCCCTCGCCGTCGCCGGTCACGAGGGGACGGAGGACGTGCGCATCCTCCCGGGCCTCCGGGCGGTGGCCTTCCTGTCGGTCCCTGCCGCGGGGCGGACGGAGGTGCTCTGCGGGGCGCTCGGGCTCCTGGCGGCGGAGGAGGGCGCGGCGGCGGGCGGGGAGGGGGCGGCGGTGACCCTCGTGCGCACGCTCTGCGGCGACCTCGGGCCCGAAGGGAAGTTCCTGACGCCGGGGAAGGTGCGCGCGGCCCTCGTGGCGGCGGTGCGGGACGGCGCGCCGCGCCTGCGGGCGGGGGCGGCCTTCGACCTCGTGCGGGAGACGGGCCTCCTCGGGGAGGCGACGGAGGGGGAGCGGGCGGACCTCGCGGCGGCCTTCCGCGCGGTGCCGAACCGGGACCGGGGGCGGGCCCACCTGGCGCGGGCGGTGGGGATGCTCCGGCCGGAGGGGGCGGGGGCGATGCTGGTGGAGGCCGTGCTGGAACCGGAGGGCTTCGCGCTGCGGCGGGCGGCGGGCGAGGCGCTGGGGCTGCTCGGGGACGAGGGGGCGGTGCGGCTGCTGGCGTCGCGGACGGCGGGGGCGACGGCGGAGACGCGGGCGCTGATCGCGGGGGTGCTGGGGCACACCGGCATGGCCGCGGCGCGTCCGCCGCTCGAGGCGCTGGCGGGGTCGGCGGAGGCCCCGGTGCGGGTGGAGGCGGCGGTGGGCCTCGGGCGCCTCCGGACGGCGGACGCGGCGGCGGCGCTGCTGGCCCGGCTCGTGGTGGAGAAGGACGCGCGGGCGCGGCGGGCGGTGGCCTGGGCGCTCGCCCAGTGCGACCACCCCGAGGCCTGGCGCGCCCTCCGCGAGGCCGCCGCGCGCGAGGACGAGGAGGCCGCCTTCCGCGCCTTCGTCCGGAGCGTCCTCGAGAACCCCCGGCGCTCGCAGCCCTACTGAACCCGACCCGGGTGGGCGGCGAAATCGGGGAGTTTTCCGCGGTGAGTCCGGGGGACCGCCCTGCATCCTGATCGCGCCCTCCCGATGTCACGGGATCCGGAGGCGGGAAGGAAGCACCCTGCAGGAGGACACCTCGGTGAGGCCCGGCACCGGCGGCGGAACCGGGAAGGGAGCGGAGCCTCCCGGCCCCGGTGCGGAGGATTCCCCGATTCCGCCGCCAACCCGGGTCGGGTTCGGTATGGCGATCCTCCACCGGGGGGACCGGGCGTCGGCGCTGGCGACGATGGGGTCCGTCGCGGGCGCCGACCGGGTCGTCCTCGCGGGCCACGCGGGGCAGGAGACGCCCCCCTCGGCCGTGGCGCCCGGGGACCCGCGGCTCTCCGT
>JAKLKS010000226.1 GCA_023150535.1 Planctomycetota bacterium | reverse complement strand
ACCGCGCCGGCGCTCCCGGGGCGAAGAGCCCGCTCCCCCTCCTCCTCTCCTTCGGCGCCGCGGTGGCGCTCGTGGTGGGGGGCTCGGTCTTCTTCCTCCTCGGGGGGAAGGGGAAGGAGGCGCCGGACGGGCCGGGCGGGACGACGGCCTCCGGCCCCGCCCCCTCCGCTCCCCTCGGCGCCGCCCCTCCCGACCCCGGACCGCCGAAGGCGCCGGAGCGCCCGAAGACGCCCCTCGAGGAGAAGGCCTCCCTCGCCGGGATGACGCCTCCCGTCTACCTCGAGCACCTCGCGAAGCAGGCGGCCGCGAGCCCCCGCGGCGCGCGGCAGGGGGTGGAGATCCTCCGCGAGCTCAAGCTCGAGGAGGAGGCCCGCAGGATCCTCGAGGCCGGCCGCAAAGCCTACCCCCACGACGCCTGGCTCAACGAGCAGCTCGGCCTCGTGGACCGGACGAAGGACATCCAGGCCGCCGCCGGGGACGAATCGATGATGTCCCTCCTCGAGGAGTTCCCCCCCTTCCAGGAGATCGTGAAGCTCCGGGAGGAGATCGTCCGCACCTCGGGCGCCGGCTGGCTCGACGCCGACGGGGTCCGGCGCCTGGACGGCTGGCTCGAGGAGTGCCGGAAGCAGAGGGAGTTCCTCAACGACCCGGTGAACGCCCGGACGAACCGCCTCCTCGTCAACCTCCGCTACCACGACGACTTCAAGTCGATCCCCTTCACGGCGGTGGTCCGCCGCCCCTTCACCGTCTTCGTCGAGACCGACCCGGAGCCGGCCCGTGTGGAGGCGGTGACGAAGTCCGCGGAGCGCGGGGCGAAGGCGCTCCTCGGGGTCTACGGGCCCTTCCTCTCCTTCCTGCGGAACGACCTCGGGCTCGCCGAGGCGCCCCGCCTCGAGGAGCAGGACGACACGCGCCTCCGGGCCTTCATGTTCCGCAGCCGGAAGTCCTTCGACGCCTGGCACGCGGCGGTCGGGGAGAAGGCGCCCTCGGCCTCCGTGGTGGCCTACTACTCGCCGGTGCGGCAGATGATGATCATGCACGCGGACATGGACTGGGCGACGCCCTCGGGCGTGAAGGACCTGCCCCACGACCAGTCGGTCTGCATGCACGAGGGGGTGCACGCGCTCTACGACTGGTACCAGCGCTGGTTCTGCGCGAAGGCGGGGAAGCCGATCCCCGAGGGGCAGTGGATCCTCACCTCGACGCGCTCGACGCCCGACATGCTGTTCTGGGTGCAGGAGGGGCTGGCCGACTACTTCGCGGCGGCGCGGCCGGTGCCGGGGAAGGACGGCGCCTGGGAGCCGGGGCAGCCGGACCGGGACCACGTGGCGGTGCTCGCCGGGGCGCGGGCGGCGTCGCGGGGCTGGAAGGTGGAGGAGTTCCTCTTCGCGGACCAGGGGGAGATCTACGGGAAGGCGAAGGAGAAGGGCTGGGGGGACGCGGACCGGCTGCGGGCGCTCATGTACTCCCACGGGTGGGCGCTGACGCACTTCCTCCTGCACGGGGAGGGGGGGAAGCACCGGGCGGCGTTCCTGCAGTACCTGAAGCGGGACCTGCAGGGGGGGCACTTCCGCACGCGGCTGGACGACCTGCGGCGGGACCTGCCGGAGTTCGGGAAGCTGCTGGACCTGAAGGAGAACGAGGAGCTGGCCTACGCGCTGAAGGACCGGCGGGACTTCGCGGTGGCGATGGTGGGGATCTTCCAGAAGGTGCCGCAGTTCGCGCGGATCCTCCGGACGCGGGACCTGCTGGCGGCCTTCGGGCTGTCGGACCGCTCGGGGGACGCGGTGAAGAAGTGGATGGCGGCGCTGGAGGAGGGGTACGGGAGGCACTGCGGGGAGCTGGCGAAGGCGATGGAGGGCGGGAAGTAGGGGGGATTCCGTCGTTCCGTCGACGGGGATCTCGTCATTCCGTCGACGGCGGGCGGGGGCGGGGTCTCCGGCGGCGTCCCCGGGCGAGGGTGGGTGGAGCGGGTGAACGGGCCCGACGCGTCGCCAATCACCTTGGCCGAGTGGGAGTGGGAACCGATCGCTTCGTTTGAGTGCATAACGGAGAATGACTTGGGCCGGGGGGATCTTGAGAGGTTCCTTGTCCCCCCAATCTGTCCCCCTGCCGGCGAAGGGGAGATACCGCTGTTACGCGGAGGCTGAGGCTGCCGTGCGGCTAGGGAGAGGGGACTACTGCACAGCATCGGTGCTTCCGCTGGACGTGTCGTGGGGCAGATCAGGACGAATCCGACCTGCCTCGAGGCCTAGATCTCAATCTCCGCCGCTCCCTGGGGCGCGTGGCCTCCGTACAGGGCCGCGCAGCGCAGGGTCGAGTACTCAAACTCCAGCACCACGGCTGACTGCGGTACCCCTAGAGTACACGAATGGAGCGAGGATCAGATCCGCCTCTATCGCCTTGATGTTGGTGTCGAGGGGCTCCGGACGGACGACCCATGGGTGACCGACCTTGATAGCCGGGAGTTCACTGCGCTCGAGCAACAGGCGGGCGACCCTGGCTGTTGTGCGCAGCATCCAGACGATGTCCTCGATGACGAGGAGAATGTAGCCCAGAAGTGGCAAGTCGATGCCGGGCATCGGGACCCGATCGTCCTCTCTGGACTAACACCTAGAGCAAACTGGATTTCCGACGAGCCTGGCCGTCCTAGAGGGTAGGCTGACGAAAGCCGGCTGGAGACGAGCCATGGCAAGTCCGCGACTTGGAGTCGATGTTGGTTGTGCGGTTCTGCCTAATCCGCGGAGAGGGTGCAGATGACCAAGCCGGTCCCGGTCTTCAAGAGGCCGCCCCTCATCGAGGTTGCTCTCTCCGTGCAGTTCTCTCCGCTCGAGGGCTTGGCCCTACCACTCCAGGTCGAGTTCGGTTCGAAGCTCAGGGCTCGGTTTCCGAAATCGCAGACCCTCCCACCCCTAGGTCCGATCCCGATCGAGGACCCGACCAATCCTCCTCCCGTAGCCCAAGAGATCACGGTCATGATGCAGCCGGTCGCATTCGCGCCGAGACTTTGGTTCCTCAACAACTCAGGAACGAGACTCGTACAGCTCCAGTCGGACCGCTTTGCTTACAACTGGCGAAAGGAGTCCGGGGACGAGGCCTATCCCAAGTACCCCGGCGTCCGAGACGCCTTCGCCGCGGAACTCCGGGCCTTCTATCAGTTCTGCAAGGAGAAGGGGGTGGCGCCGCCTGAATTCAACCAGTGCGAAGTCATCTATGTAGACCACATCTTCCCCAAGGGAGAGTGGGCTGGCATCGGCAATATCCATGAGGTGTTTAGCGTGTGGGCAGGTTTGGCTCCCCCGGTGAAGGGGGCAAAGCAGGAGGATCTCGCTTTCCAGGCCCGCTTCCGTATCGACGACGGCAAGGGCAAACCGAGGGGCAGGCTCACAGTCTCCTCCAACCCGGCGACACTGAAGGCCAACAACCAGCCGATCCAGGTCCTTCAGATGATCGCAAGGGGGAGCCCCATCGGATCGAAGGACCCGGTGGACACCGTACTCGCGTTCATGGACCTCGCCCATGAGAGGATTGTCGGACTCTTCGAGGCCATGACGACTCCCGCCATGCACAAGGAGTGGGGACGCGAGAATGGCTGACCTCGACCTGCATTGTCCTGATGCTCCAGCGCTCTTGCACTCGGCGCAGATCTGCGGCTCCAAGAGACGTCCCCCGAGGGCAACGTCGGCGGTATCCACCTCTGAGGAACTGTTGCGAACTTCGCCATTGATGGCACCGCTCTTCCCGCAGGTTGCCGCTTCAGCCACCGCCTTCGGAGCACTCTGGATTGCTGGCGCTGGTACATGGGGCCCGTCTCTCGTCAACGTGACGGGGGTAGCATCAACTTACGGTCGTCCCGTCGAGGCCTCTCACCTCCGCCGGTCGACAATAGCATCCGACTTCATGGCACTGGTCGCCCACCTTGGCGACATCCTGGCGCTCGAGGCCAACTGGGACAGCTACGCTTCTCCTCGGATTGACCGGGGTGCAACGAGCGCTGCGCTCGTGGCCTTGCTGTCCCTAGCTTCCATCTCGCCCGAGGCTCCTGCTCCTTTCGTCGTCCCGACATCGCGGGGAGGAGTTCAGCTCGAGTGGCATGAGCAGGGCGTGGACCTGGAGATCGAAATCCGGCCGGACGGGAAGGTCCTCGCGTTTTACAGTTGTGGAGATGCATCACACGAACTCTCTGGGAACCTCGTCGAGATCGTCTCCTCCCACGAAGTCAGGGAAGCCATCCTAGCCCTGCAGGGATGACGCATCTGGAGGGCGGGGATGGCTGATCAGGACTCCACTGACGACCCGACGATTGCGAACGAAGATCCATTGTGGAGACGCATTTTCCATCGCTGGTGGGTCTTAGACAAGAACCTGCAGCCGCCGAGGAAGCGCTTGTCGAGCCAAGCGTTTGAGGACTCCAAGGACGGAACTCCTTGTTCAGTGCACTTGGGCAAGGATGCCACCGCGGCCGGAGTATCTGCCGAGTCGATCATGCAGAGGTTTCCAGAGCACGGCATGGTGTCCATACCGGCAGGCATCGCGCGGGAGAATGGTCTCGGTGTGGTGCGTCACCCCGATCGGAACGAACCCCCGAATCCCGAGGATCCATTCCATGCCTACCTCGTTGGTGACAAGAAGAGGAAGGCGTGTGTCGAACTTGGAGAGAAGGCCATCTGGCTGGTTCGCCTTCGGGAATCATAGCTTCAGTGCCTCGCCCAATTACCGCCTGATTGCAGCTCGTATCACCGCCTTCGCCAGTTCCTGGATATTCCTCCGCGCCTTCTGGACCAATTGGGGCCCCTTGTAGAGGAAGGAGACCTTGTAGTTGGGCCGGGAGGCGTTCCACCCCGGAGCCTCTCCCGCGTCCATCGCGAACCTCCCGCGTCGCGACGAGGGCCACCGCGGTCCGGCAGGGCCCGGTCCCCTGCAGCCGGGTGCGTGACGGCGCTTCGCGGGGTCGAGCCGAAGGGGAGGACTCGTCGCCGCTCAGCCGCCGTCCTTCGCCGGCACCCCGAACCTCCGGAGCATGCGGTAGAGGGTGGCGACCCCGATCCCCAGGTGCTTCGCCGTCCGCTCCCTGTGCCCCCTGTTCATCGCGAGCACGTCCAGCACGTACTTCCTCTCGACCGCCTCGAGCGAGGCGACCTCCGAGCCCTCGACCGCCACGGGGACTCCGAGCCCGGAACGGATCTCCCCGGGGAGGTCCGGCAGGTCCGCCCGCGAGCCCTGGCAGAGGACGACGGCGTGCTCGACGGCGTTGGCGAGCTCGCGGACGTTGCCCGGCCATTCGTACCGGACCAGGGCGTCGGCCGCCATGGGGGTGAAGCCGAGGATGCCCCGCTGCAGGCGACCCGCGACCTGGGAGAGGAACTCCCTCGCCAGGGGGAGGATGTCCTCCCTGCGGTCGCGGAGCGGGGGGATGCCGATCTCGAAGACCCGGAGCCGGTAGTAGAGATCCTCCCGGAACCGGCGGGCCTTCACCTCCTTCCGGAGATCCCGGTTCGTCGCGGCGACGACGCGGACGTCCACCCTCCGGGTCCTCGATTCCCCGACCCTCCGGACCTCGCGCTCCTGGAGGGCCCGGAGGAGCTTCACCTGCATCGAGGGGCTGGTCTCGCCGATCTCGTCCAGGAACAGGGTCCCCCCGCGCGCCTCCTCGAAGAGCCCCGCCCGGTCGCGCTCGGCCCCGGTGAAGGCCCCCTTCGCGTGGCCGAAGAGCTCGCTCTCGAGGAGGGTCTCCGCGACGGCCCCGCAGTTGACCGCGACGAAGGGTCCGTCCCGCCGGGGCGAGGAGCGGTGGACGAGGCGGACGAGCGTCTCCTTGCCGACGCCGCTCTCCCCCGAGACGAGGACGGTCGTGTCCACCGCGGCCACGCGGATCGCCGTCTCGACGGCGCGGAGCATCCCCTCGCTGCGGGCGACGACTCCCGGCGGCAGGTCCGGAACCGCCGGCGCGGCCGCGGGTTCCGGTCCGCCCTCGAGCGGTGGGGCTTGCAGGGTGCGGAGTCCGCCCATGTCGATCTTCTCGTAGTAGGCGAGGTGGGGCTCCACGGCGTCTCCCCATCGATCGAGGGAGTCCGCGATCATCCGACAGGCTGCGTCGCCGCGCCCCGCGCAGGCCTCCTCGACGGCGATGATCTGCCGCCCGAGGGCCCGGCTCAGGTAGCCGCTCGCGAAGCCGCACAGGCTCCAGCAGACGGGCTCCTTCGACGGCCCGAGGTGGAGCCGGTGCTGCTCCGCCTCGTAGCTGTGCCGCCAGGTGGCGCCGAACTCGGGCTTCCTCTCCCCCCGCTTCCTCGGCGGCAGCGGGTCGACCACGACGATCCCCTGGAGCCCGTGGATCTGGCCTCCCGCCCTCCGCCAGTCGCCGGGGGAATCCCAGGGGAAGGTGCGCTCGAGGCCCTCCGCCGTGCGCCAGCCGTGGGCATAGCCGAAGCGGGTGAGGATGCAGCGCGCCGTGCGCTCGCCGACGCTCCCGATGAGCTCCCTGCGGAGGAGCCCCTGGGCGAGCGCGTCCACGAGGAGGACCCGCTGTCCGGCGAACCCGAGCGGGCCGAGGGACTTCGGGACCTCGAGGAGGTCCTTCAGGTGGAGGTCTTCGGGGCGCATGGCGGTTCCTATCAGAGTGAGAGGCGGCCTTGCTCTGCTGAAAGGCCTCAAGTGTGAGTGACTGCGAGCCGATTCGAATGGCATGGACCTCGGAGGCATGCCATGC
>JAKLKS010000225.1 GCA_023150535.1 Planctomycetota bacterium | reverse complement strand
CGCCGCGGCGGCCGCCCGCTCCTCCCATCGTTCCACGGTCCACGCGTCCGCCTCCGGGTCGTCCCCGAGGAACCGCAGCGCCGCGCGCACGCCCCCCGCCGCCGCCCCGAGCCCCCCGTCGTCCCGCAGGCGCCGGGCGAGCCCCGCGGCCGCCGCCGCCCGCGCCCCCTCCGGGAGGAGGCCCGCGGCCACGAGGACGCGCACCGGGTTGCGCTCCCGGAGGCCGCGCTCGAGGTGGCCCTCCGGGTCCCCCGCCACCTCCCTCCAGCCCCTCTGCGGGAAGGTCGTCGTCCGCCCCCCCTCCAGCGGGATGCGGTCGGCGAGGTCCACGCGGCCCGCCCTCATGGCCGAGAGGAGGACCTCCCCCCCGAAGTCGTAGGTGACGAAGCCGTGGGGGACGAGGTCCCGGAACCGCTCCGTCTCCACGACCGCCTCGGCGCCGAGCGACCCGCCGGGGGGGGCGCTCCCCGGGGCGAGGGGGAGGAGCTGCTCCCACTCCTCGGTCCGCACGTTGCCCGCCACGTCCCTCGCCGTCCGCACCACCCGCAGGCGCACCGTCGCGGGGCTCGCGCCCGGGGGCGGCGCCTCGACGAGGAGCGGCGCGGGGGAGAGGTTGTGGAGGAGGACCTTCACCCGGAGCGGCCACCCCTCGGTCTCCCGGTCCGGGGCGAGGACCGAGGCCCGGGCCACGGAGGAGCGCAGGAAGGCCCGCTTCGCCCGCAGGCGGATGTCCCGGAGGCGCTCCCCCTCGGGCCCGGGGGGCTGGCGCAGCAGCGCGGGCCGCACCTCCTCCAGGGCCCCCGCGGCGTCCCCGGCGGCGAGGAGCGCCTCGGCGCGGTCCGCGGCGGCCGCCGCCTCCGGGGCGGTGGCGGGCGGCAGCGCGGAGGACGGCGCGCGGGGGGCGCCGGGAGGGGCCTCGTGGACGACCCTCCCCTGGGAGAGCAGCGCCGAATCGTCGAGGGAGGGGGGCAGGGAGGAGCAACCGCCGGGGAGCGCGGCCGCGGAGAGGAAGAGGAGGGCCACGGCGGAAGCCGCGGCCCTCCCCTCGAGTGGCATGGCTGCCGGTCTACCCGCCGGCTTCGTCCCCGGATCCCTCCGGCCCCGTCCCCGGCATGCCGAGCGCGAGCGTGCGCAGGGCGTTGTCGCCGGCGGCGGGCAGGTCCCGGGGTGCGTCGGCCTTCTTCTTCGGCTTCGGCGCCTCGGCGGGGGCCGCCTCGGCGGGCTTCTTCTTCGCGGTGACCTTGCGGTCCTTCGAGAGGTCCTCGCCGGTGTCCACCGGCGCCTCCCCCTCCTTCCCGACCATGGTCAGGCCGATCTTGCGCTCCGTGGGATCGACGCGGAGCACCTTGACCTCGACCTCCTGCCCCGGCTTGACGACCTCCTCGGGGGATTCGATCTTCTGCCCCTCGCTGGAGAGCTCCGACACGTGGAGCAGCCCCTCGAGGTCCGAGGCCAGCTCGACGAAGACGCCGAAGTTGGTGATCTTGGTGACCTTCCCCTTGATGACGGTCCCGATGGAGAAGCGGCGCGGGATGTCGTCCTGCCAGGGGTCGGGGGTGAGCTGGCGGAGCCCCAGGGCGACGCGCTTCTTCTCCTGGTCGACCTGCAGCACGATGGCGCGGACCTTCTGGCCCTTCTCCACGACCTCGGAGGGGTGGCCGACCTTGCGGGTCCAGGACATGTCGGAGACGTGGAGGAGGCCGTCGACCCCCTCCTCCAGCTCGACGAAGGCGCCGTAGTTGGTGAGGTTGCGGACCTCCCCCTCGATGATGGTGCCCTCGGGGTACTTCTTCTCGACGAGGGTCCAGGGGTTGGTCTCGGTCTGCTTCATCCCCAGGGAGATCTCCTTCTTCTCCTTGTTGATGTCCAGCACGATGACGTCGGCCTTGTCGCCGACCGTCACCATCTCGCTCGGGTGGTTGATGCGCTTGGTCCAGGACATCTCCGAGATGTGGACCAGGCCCTCGAGGCCGTCCTCGATCTTCACGAAGGCCCCGTAGTTCATGATGTTGGTGACCTCGCCCTTGATGCGGGTCCCCACGGGGTAGCGGTCCTCCACGTTCTTCCAGGGGGAGGGCTGGAGCTGCTTGAGGCCGAGCGCGATGCGCTCGCGCTCCTTGTCGACCTTGAGCACGACGACCTCGATCTCCTGGTCGACCTTCACCACCTCGCTCGGGTGGCCGACGCGGCCCCAGGACATGTCGGTGATGTGCAGCAGGCCGTCGATGCCGCCGAGGTCCACGAAGGCCCCGAAGTCGGCGAGGTTCTTGACGGCGCCGCGGCGCACCTGCCCCTCGGCGATCTCGGAGAGGAGCTGCTTCTTCTGCCGGTCCCTCTCCTCCTCGATGAGCTTGCGGCGGGAGACGACGATGTTCATGCGCGACTCGTCGATCTTGATGATCTTGGCCTCGATCTCCTGCCCGATGAACTCGGAGATGTCGGCGGAGCGGCGGATGGAGACCTGGGAGGCCGGCAGGAACACCGGGACGCCGATGTCCATGAGGAGGCCGCCCTTGATCTTGCGGGTCACGCGGCCGCGCACGACGTCCCCCTCCTTGTGGGTGGTGACGATGCGCTCCCAGCCGCGCAGGCGGTCCGCCCGGCGCTTGCTGAGGACCACGCAGCCGGAATCGTCCTCCACGGACTCCAGGAGGACCTCGACGAAGTCCCCCGGGTCGATGGCGGTGGGGTCCTCGAACTCCGAGATGGGGAGGATCCCCTCGCTCTTGTAGCCCACGTCCACGACGACCTCGTCGTTGACGACGCTCACGATCCGGCCCTTGAGGATGGTGTCCGGGTCGAAGGAGCGGATGGACAGCTCGTACTCCGGCGGCATCGGCGTGCCGGAGGGGCCCATGACCTCCTCCACCCTCTTCTCGACCTCGAGGTCGGGGAGGTCGTACCTCCTGACCACGGCCATCGACTTCAGCGGCTTCATCCGCGTCTCCTTTTCCTCGTCCGCGCCGGCGCCCCCGACGGGGCCGACCGGCGCACCGCGCTTCTCTGCGGAGGATGCGCGCGCATCCTCACGGTCCTGTCACGCGGCGCCCTCCCCCACGCGGGGAGCGCAGGCCGCCCCTGCCTCCGGTCCGTCCGGGCGCGGCTCGCCCGGTCCGGCCCCGAGGGCCAGGAGGCGGCGGCGGATGTCCGCCGCCACCTCGCGGTCCTCCCAGGACCCGGAGTACGCCACCGGCCGGCCGAAGGAGATCCGGACCCGGCCGCGCCGCGGGAGGCTCCTCCCGCGGGGCCAGGCCTCGAAGGCCCCCTCGATCCGCACCGGCACCACCGGCACCCCGGCCCTCCGGGCCAGGAAGCCGATGCCGCCGCGAAGCTCCCCGACGGACCCGTCCCTCGTCCGGGTCCCCTCGGGGAAGAGCGCCAGCACCTCGCCCCCCCGGACGGTCTCCAGGATCCCCCGGAGTTCGTCCTTGCCGGGCCGGTCCCGGTTGACCGGGATGGCCCGCCAGTCACTGATGATCCACCCGAGCAGCCGGTTGTCCCAGAGGCTGCGGCGCGCCATGTACCGCACCGGCCTCGGGCAGGCCCCGCCGAGGAGGATCACGTCGAGGAAGGACTGGTGGTTGGAGGCGAGGATCACCCCGCCGGTCCGCGGGACGTTGGAGGCCCCGACGACCCTCCAGCGCCAGAGGACCGCCCCCCCGATCCGCGACATCATCCTGCTGACCTGGTAGAGCACGGCCGTTCAGGGGAGCGCGAGGCGCTCCCGCGCCGGCCCGAGCAGCCTCGCGAGGACCTGCCCGACGTCGAGCCCCGTCGTGTCGATGCGCAGCGCGTCCCTCGCCTGGCGCAGGGGCGCCACGGCCCGGCTCTCGTCCGCCCCGTCCCGCCGGAGGATCGCCTCCTCCTCCTCCTCGGGCCGGCCCCCCGACTGGGCGGCCCGCCGCCGCGCCCGCTCGTCGGGGCTGGCGTCGAGGTAGAACTTGAGGACGGCGTCGGGGAAGACCACGGTCCCGATGTCCCGGCCCTCCACGACCACCCCCCCCTCCTCCTGGAGGGCGAAGCGCCGCTGGAGGCCGACCATCCCCTCGCGCACGGCGGGGTGCGCGGCGGTGTGGGCGACCGCCTCCGTCACCGCGGCGGTGCGGATCTCCGCGGACACGTCCTCTCCGTCGAGGAGGGTCCTCTGCCCCTCCCCTCCCGTCTCGAGCCGTATGTCAGTCCGGGCCAGCAGCGCCGCCATGGCGCTCCCGTCCCGGACGCCGGCCCCCTCGCGGAGGGCCTTGAGCGTCAGCGCGCGGTACATCGCCCCGGAATCGAGGTAGCGGAAGCCGAGCTCCCTGGCGAGCAGCCGGGCGAGCGTCGACTTCCCGCTGCCCGCGGGGCCGTCGATGGCGACGACGGTCCCGGCCGATCGGAGAGGGAACCCGGGGTGCAAACGGACGAAGGTACCGCGGGGGGCGGGGGGGAGGGAAGAGATACCGAACCCGGCACGAAGCAGCAGCGGATCACGAAATGGTGTCTGACACCTTTTTGTGGCGCCACTCCCCCGCCTCCCGCTCGAGCCAGTTCGCCCCCTCCTCCCAGGCACCGAGGACGAAGAGGTCCCGCGGGCGCCCCTCCACCACGAGCCTGTGCCGCACCCCCCAGTGGACGTGGCCGCAGACGAGCGCGTCCGCCCCCGTCCGGGCGAGGAGCCGCCGCACCCTCCCGGCGTCGAGCCCCATGTCCGCCCAGGCCTTCCGCGCCGTCTCCGCCTTCGAGGCCCGCCGCGCCCCCCCCGCCAGGGCGTCCACCGCCGCCGCCGGGAGCGCCTCGGAGATCGCCCGCAGCGGCCGCCCCCGCACCGCCCGCCGGAAGGCCTGGTAGCGCCGGTCCCGGGTGCAGAGGAGGTCCCCGTGGGTGAGGAGCACCCGGACCCCGTCCACATCGAGGAGCGTCGTGTCGGGGAGCCGCTCGATCCCCAGCGGCCGGAGCACCCCCTCCAGCGGGAAGTCCCGGTTCCCCGGGAGGAAGGCGACCCGGCAACCCCTGCGGGCGAGGGCCGCGAGCCCCTCCAGCACCTCCCGGTAGCCGGGCCGCGCCTCCGTGCCGGCCCCGACGAAGGTCTCGAAGAGGTCCCCCGCCACGAGGAGGGCCGAGGCCCCCGCCGCGGGCCCCGCGAGGAAGCGCAGGAACGCCTCGAGCGTGGCGGGCGCCTCCGGGGAGGCGTGGACGTCGGAGACGAAGAGGGTGCGGCCGCCGCCTCCCCCCCCCGCGGCCGTCCTCACCACGCGTGGTGCGGGTGGTGGCCCCCGCCGCCGCCCCCCGCGGGCGGATCCTCGATGCCGTGCTGGCGCATCTTCTCCCAGAGCGACTTGCGCGAGATCCCCAGGACCTTGGCCGCCCGCGCGCGGTGGCCCTGGGTGAGCCGCAGCGCCGCGAGGATGGCGTCCTTCTCCGCCGCGGCGCCCGCCTCCCGGAGCGTCCGGACCGTCCCTCCCGCGGGCCCCGGCGCCGGGCGGTCGCCGCGGCTGCGCAGGAGGTGCTCCCGCTCGAGAGCGCCGCCGGGTCCGGCGAGCGCGATGGCCCGCTCCACGGCGTTCTCCAGCTCGCGGACGTTGCCCGGCCAGAAGTAGGCCTCCATGTCGGCCAGGACGTCGGGGGGGACGGTGAACTTCCGGCCGCGGCCGTAGAGACCGAGGAAGTGCTCCGTCAGCGCCCGCACGTCGCCCCCCCGCTCCCGGAGCGGGGGGAGGAGGATGCCCACCACGTTCAGGCGCCAGTAGAGGTCCTCGCGGAAGGCCCCCTCCTGCACGGCGTCCTGGAGGTCCACCTTGGTCGCGGTGACGACGCGCACCGACACGGGGATCGGCTTGACGCCCCCGAGCCGCTCGATCTCCCGCTCCTGGAGGACGCGCAGGAGCTTCACCTGCATGGCCAGCGGCATGTCGTCCACGTCGTCGAGGAACACGGTGCCGCCGTTCGCCCGCTCGAAGCGGCCGATCTTGCGCTCCTTGGCGTCCGTGAAGGCGCCCCGCTCGTGGCCGAAGAGCTCCGACTCGAGGAGGGTCTCGGGGATGGCGGCGCAGGAGATGGGGACGAAGGGGCCGGAGCGGCGGGGCGAGAGGTTGTGGATGGCCCGGGCGACCATCTCCTTGCCCGTGCCGCTCTCCCCCTCGATGAGGATGGAGGCCTCGCTCGGCGCCGCGCGGCGGAGGACGTCGAAGACCTGGCGCATCTCGCGGGAGGCGCCGACGATCCCCTCCATCGCGACCGGCTCCTCCTCCCGCGGCCGGAGGGAGCGGAGGTGCGCGATGCGCCCGAGGAGCTCGACGATGGCCTCGTTGTAGAAGGGCTTCTGGACGTAGTGGAAGGCGCCGGCCTTCATGGCCTCCACCGCGGACTCGACGGTGCCGTAGCCGGTGACGAGGATGACCTCGGTGCGGGGGTCGCGGGCCTTGGCCTTCCCGAGGACGGCCATGCCGTCGAGGCCGGGCATGCGGATGTCGGAGACGACCACGTCGAAGGGGGAGGCGTCCACCGCGGCCGCGGCGGCCAGCCCGTCGTTCACGACGGTGACGTCGTGCCCGGCCGCGCGGAGCGCGTCGCCGAGCGTCACGGCGATGGCCTTCTCGTCGTCGGCGAGGAGCACCTTCACGGGGGGGCCTCCGGGCGGAACCGGGGGATTCTACGGGATCGGGGCCCCGGGGGAACCTCTGCCCGGCCCCGGGGGGCGGGCGGGATCCTCGCTGATTCGTGTGGGTACTCCCATTCCCTCCGGGCATCGGGTCCGCCCCTGCTCCACGGACTCGCGCCGCCTCCGGCGGCGC
>JAKLKS010000224.1 GCA_023150535.1 Planctomycetota bacterium | reverse complement strand
CGACGGCGGCCGCGGCGCCGGCCTCGCGGGCGCGGGCGAGGAACCGGTGGCCGTCGGCCCTCTCGCCGGGGAGCGCGAAGAAAAGGTCCCCGGGCTCCAGCGTCCGGGTGTCGATGGAGGCGCCCGTGGCGGCGAGGGACTGGAACTCCACGGGGAGCGGGTCCGCGCCCACCGCGCGGGCCGCGGCGTCCAGCGTCAGGGGGTCCATGGCACGACCTTTCGTGGCTTTCCGGGCGGCCCTCTCCGGGACCCGGGGGGCCCGCCTGCCCCCCGGCACGCCCCGATCCGCCGGAACGAGACCGTCCGCTCCCGCCTTTTCATCGGCCCGCCGCCGCCGGAACTTTCGTGAGGGCCCGAGGTTCCGGCGACGGGGCCGCCGGCTCACGGGGGGTCCCCCGCGATCTCTCGCAGGGCGCGGCGCGCCTCCTCCCGATCGTCGAAGGGGACGGTCCCCGTGCGGAGGATCTGATAACCCTCGTGGCCCTTCCCCGCGATGAGCAGGGTGTCCCCGGGGCGCGCCCGGCCGACCAGGGCCCGGATCGCCTCCCGCCGGTCGGGGAGGATCGTCACGGCCGCCCCGGGAGGGATCCCCGCGGCCATCTCCGAGAGGATGGCGAGGGGGTCCTCGGACCGGGGGTTGTCGGAGGTGAAGACCGCCTCGTCGGCGAGATCCGCCATGGCCCGGGCCATGCGCGGCCGCTTGGTGCGGTCCCGGTCCCCGCCGCAGCCCCCCAGGACGAGGAGGCGCCCCGGGGTGACGGGGCGGAGGAAGGAGAGGACGCGCCGGAGGGAGTCCTCGGTGTGGGCGTAGTCCACCAGCACCCGGAAGCCCCCCCGGCCGTCGTCCACCCGCTCGAGGCGGCCGGGCACGCCGGACAGCGACGCGAGGCCCGGGGCGATGACGTCCGCCGGGAGCCCCAGTCCGAACGCGCCGGCGGCCGCCGCGAGCAGGTTCTCGATGTTGTGCCGGCCGAGGAGCGGGGAGCGCAGGGCCGCCCTCGCCCCGCCGAGGCGCAGGACGAAGGAGGTCCCCTCGGGGCCGACCTCCGGGTCCTCGCAGCCGACGTCGGCGTCGGGCCCGAAGCCATAGGTGAGGATCCGGACGCCGGCGGGCACCCGCGCGGCGAACCAGCCGCACTCCCGGTCCCCCGCGTTGAGGCAGGCGACCGCCCCCGGGGCGAGGGAGGAGAAGAGGAGCCCCTTGGCCGCGCGGTACTCCTCCACGGTGCCGTGGTAGTCGAGGTGGTCCCGGTCGAGGTTGGTGAGGATCGCCGCCCGGAAGGGGACGCCGCGGGTCCGCGCCTGGACGAGGGCGTGGGAGGAGACCTCCATGACCGCGCGGGTGCAGCCCGCCTCCACCATGCCGGCCAGGAGGGCCTGGAGCTCCAGGGGGCCGGGCGTCGTGTTGGGCGCGGGGAGGACCCGCTCCCCCACCCGGTACTCCACGGTCCCGAGGAGCCCCGCGGGTCCCCCGG
The DNA here is from genome assembly GCA_023150535.1 of Planctomycetota bacterium. Lineage (GTDB taxonomy): Bacteria > Planctomycetota > JAJSAM01 > JAJSAM01 > JAKLKS01 > JAKLKS01. The sequence goes on along the minus strand of JAKLKS010000224.1, from coordinate 5,381 downwards.
CCCGGGAGAGGACCGCGTGGAGGAGGAAGGCCGTGGTCGTCTTCCCCTTGGTGCCCGTGATGCCGGCGCAGGCGAGCGCCCGGGCGGGGAAGCCGTGGAAGGCGGCAGCGAGGTCGGCGGCGGCGGCCCGCAGGTCCGGGAGGAGGACGACGGGGACGGGCAGGTCGAGGGGGCGCTCCGAGACCACCGCGACGGCGCCGCGGGCGACGGCGTCGGCGGCGTGGCGCGCCCCGTCCTCCCGCGCCCCGGGCACGGCGAGGAAGAGGGCGCCGGGACGGACCGTGCGGGAATCGGCGGAGAGGGCGGTGACGCGCAGCCCCCCGGGGGCCTCCGCCCGGAGCCCCGCGGCGGCGAGCAGTGCGGCGAGCCCGGTGCCTTCCGCGGCCGGCATGCTCCTCCCCGGGAGGACCCTCCCCGGACGGCGTTCCGCCCGGGGGGCCCGGCGCCGGCGGGCCGCCACCGTCACGGGCGCCTCCCGTCGGTCTCTTCATCGGGCCGGACGCCGAGGTAGCGCAGGGACTTCCGGAGGACCTCGGTGCAGTAGGGGGCGGCCACGGTGGAGCCGTAGGGGGTGCCCCCCTTCTTCGAGGGCTCGTCGAGGAGCACGAGGCAGACGAGCCTCGGGTCCCCCGCCGGGGCCATGCCCACGAAGGAGGAGACGTAGCCGGAGGTCTCCCCCGCCTTCATCTTCTGCGCGGTCCCCGTCTTCCCGGCGACCCGGTAGCCGGTCTTCTTCACGGCCCGGGCGGTGCCCTCGGTGACCACCGTCTCGAGCATGGCGCGCACCCGTCGGGCGGTCTCCGGCCGGAGCACCCGCACAGGCTCCCCCCGCGGCAGGGAGGGGTCGTCGACGAGCCGCAGCGGCGGCTTCGTCCCGTCCCGGGCCACGGGCAGGTAGGCGGCGGCGAGCTGGAGCGGGGTGACGCAGATCTCCTGGCCGAAGGAGACCGAGACCAGCGTGTAGGACTCCGTCCACGCCTTGGGCGCCGTGATCCTCCCCGCGGATTCCCCGGGGAACCCGAGGGAGGTCGGACGCCCGAACCCGAAGGCCCCCAGCGCCGCCTGCATCCGCGGGATCCCCATCTTCACGCCGATGCGGGCCATGCCGCAGTTGCTCGACACCGCCAGCACCTTCTCCACCGGGATGGTCCCGTAGCCCCTCGGCTCGTGCTCGTGGATGGTGCGCCGCCCGATGCGGATCCACCCCTCGCCGCAGTCGATGCGCTCCTCGGGGCCGATGGCGCCGCAGTCCATGGCGGCGGCCGCCACCAGCGGCTTGAAGGTGGAGCCCGGCTCGAACATGTCCGTGGCGAACCGGGCCCGGCGGCCCTCCGGGGTGGCGGCGCCCGGGGCACCCGGGTCGAAGGTGGGCGCGGAGGCGAGCGCGAGGACGTCCCCCGTCTCCGCGTCGAGCACCACGCAGACCGCGCCCCGGGGGGAGTGCTTCTCGAAGGTCCTGCGGAGCTCGTCCTCGGCGAAGCCCTGGATGACGGCGTCGAGGGTCAGGCGGAGGTCCTCCCCCGGCACGGCGGGGGTCCCCTCCATGCCCGGGACGAGGATGGGCTGGCGGTGGGCGTCCACGAGGACGGCGGAGCGCCCATCCGTCCCCCGGAGGCGCGCGTCGAGGGTCCGCTCGAGCCCCTCCATGCCGACCCCGTCGATGTTCACCGACCCCAGGACCTGGGAGGCGAGGGGGCCGAGGGGGTGGAAGCGGACGTCCTCCTCGAGGATGAGGACCGGTTCGCCCGCCTTCGCCATCCGGCCCGACCTCTCCTCCCGCAGGGCGAGGTCCATCCCCTTCACCGCCTCGACGGCGGCGGGATCGTCCACGGCCCGCCGCACCCAGGCGAAGCGGCTCCCCTTCCGGATCCGGGCGAGGAGCGCCTCCCGGTCGACGCCGAGGGCGGCGGAGAGGGCGGCGGCCGCCGCCTCGGGATCGGCCAGGAACTTCGGGTCCACGGCCACGCTCGGGAGGCGTCGGCGGGCGGCGAGGGGGCGGCCGGCGCGGTCGAGGATGGAGCCGCGGGGGGCGCGGGAGACCTCGCGGACGAGGTGCTGCCCCCGGGAGAGGGAGGCGTAATGGTCGTGCTGGACGACCTGGATCCAGAAGAGGCGCCCCGCCAGCGCGGCGAGCAGCAGGAAGAGGAAGGAGAAGATGAGGCTCGCGCGGAAGCGGGCGACGACGGGCTCCTTCACCGGGCTCCCCCCCTGCTCGATCGCGTCCCCGCGGCCGCACCCCTCGAGGCGGCCTTCCCCTTCCCCCCGCCGGCCCGCTTCGGGGCCGTCGGCGCGGCCTTCGGCCGGGGCGCGTGCTCCGCGGCGAAGCGGGCCGCCTCCCCGTCCCCCTCGAGCCGGTTCCAGGCCAGGGGGTAGTCCAGCGCGAGGCCCTTCTCCCGGGCCTCCCCGAGGAGGCGCACCGGGGACGCGAGGCCGGCCACCCGGGCGCGGCGGTGCTCCACCTCGCGGGCGAGGCCGTCCCGCTCCCGCTCCAGGGTCCCCACCCTGTAGCCCGCCTCGACGAGCCGCTGGTGGTGGTCGATGGAGGCGAGCCCCGCGAGCACCGCGGAGCAGGGGGCCACCACGAGGAGGACGTCCCGGAAGAGCCCGAGCCTCATGCCTCCACCCCCTCCGCGACCTCGACCGCCCGCAGGCGGGCCGAGCGGGACCTCGGGTTCCGCGCCACCTCGTCCTCCCCCGCGAGCAGGGGCTTCCTCGTCAGGAGCCGGAACCGCCCGGCCCGCGCCCCCTCGCGGAAGAACCGCTTCACCCGCCCGTCCTCGCCGCTGTGGAAGGAGAGGACCGCGAGCCGCCCCCCGGGGCGGATGCAGCCGACCACCTCCGGGAGACCGCGCTCGAGGTGTCCCATCTCGTCGTTCACCAGCATCCGGAGCGCCTGGAAGGTCCGGGTCGCCGGGTGGATGCGGGAGCCCCGCCGCCCCCCCGAGGCGCGGGCCACGACGTCGGCCAGGCGCGCCGCGTCCCGGAGGGGGGCGCGCCGCCGCTCGGCGCAGAGGGCCCGGGCGATGCGCCGGGAGTGCCGCTCCCCCCCCAGGAGGAACAGTGCGTCGGCCAGCTCCTCCTCGGGGATGCGCGCGAGGAGCGCGGCCAGGGTCTCCCCCGCGCCCCGGTCGAAACGGGCGTCCAGGGGGCCGCCGGCGAAGGAGAAGCCGCGGGCGGGGTCGTCGAAGTGGACGCTGTTGGCCCCGAGGTCGAGGAGGGCCGCGTCGGCGCGCGATTCCTCGCACTCCCGGAGGATCCGGCGCGCCTCCGCGAAGGTCCCCTGGACCACCCGGAACCGCGGGGCGAAGGGGGCGAGGTTCGCCGCCGCCCTCTCCGCCATCTCCCCGTCCCTGTCGAGCCCGAGCACCCTCGCCCCCTCCGCCGCGGCCAGCCAGGCGGCCGCGTGGCCGCCGAGCCCCACCGTCCCGTCGAGGAGGAGCCCCCCCTCCGCCGCCCGGAGGAGATCGAGCACCTCCCGCACCATCACCGGCTCGTGGCCGGCCCCTCCGCGCCCCCGAACCCCCGGAGCAGGTCCACCATCCCCGGCCCGTCCTTCGTCGCCGCCCGGAGCCCCTCCGGCGACCAGATCTCCATGTAGTCCCCGCATCCCACGAGCACGGCCTCGCCGGCGATCCCGCACGGGTCCTTCAGCTCCTCGGGCAGCAGGATGCGCCCCATGGCGTCCGTGGGGCGGTAGGCCGACTGGCCGAAGAAGGCGCGGTTGAAGCCGGTGTGGGCGAAGGGGGTGGGAGAAGACAACTGGGAGGCGAGCCGATGAAAGGTGGAGCGCTTGAACAGGAGGACACAGCCGTTGCCGGGCGCGAGGTAGAAGCCCTCGCGGTCGGAGGCGTCCAGCGCGCGGACCATGTCCGCGGGCACGAGGAGCCGGCCCTTGCCGTCCACCGACCGGGGGAAAGTCCCGACGAACAAGGCCCTGCACCCCTCCTGGGTCCGCCCAGCGAACGGACACCGCCTTCCACGACTTGCCTAAACTTACCACTTTTTCCCACCATAGTCCAACTATCGGTTGCGGATTCCCGTTCCTGAATCCCTTACCCCGGGGAATCCCAGAGGTTAGGGCGATCGGGGGGACCCCGGAGTCGGGGAGGCGCCGGGGCGGGACTTCCCACCCCGGCCCTCCCCTCCCCGGACCCGGCCTACTCCACCGGCATCCAGGGCTCCCCGCTCCGATCGACGATGCAGGCGGGGTCCGGACCGCGCGCGCCCTCCCAGCGGGAGGCGGTGTTGGCGCAGGCCCGGAGGACCCCCGTCTGGTCCACGAAGAAGGCCCTGCGGCCGGTCAGGCCGAGGGTCTCGGGCCAGGCGAAGGCGCACCAGTTCGATTCCGAGGCGTCCACGCCCACGACCCCGGCCCCCCCGGCGAAGGCGAGGCCGCCGGGCCCCCGGGTCTCGTGGACGTGGCCCGGGGCGGCGGCGCCGCCCGGGAGGAAGACCCGGAAGCAGTAGCCGCGGACCCGGACGATCCCCTCCCCGTCCACGGCCCCCATGGAGGCGGGCAGGACGCGGGGCCCGACGGGCAGGCCGAGGGCGGAGAAGTCCGCCCCGCCACCCCGGAGGCCGGCCCGGGCGGGGCTCGCCCCGGCGATCTCCGACAGGGTGGCGAACTCCCCCACCCCGTCCCGGTCGGCGTCGATCCGGCCGGCCTCGCGGACCTCGGCCTGCGCCGCGGCGAGGTGCCGCAGGCGGTCGACGGCGTGCCTCTCGTTGGCGCCGGCCACCGGCCCCGCCGCGGCCTCCGCGGACGCGGCCGGGGCGGTCAGGCCCCCCAGGACCGCCATGGCGGCGTCCCGGGACCAGGAGCGCAGCGGCCTCGCGATCGCCCCCCGGGCTCCCCCCTCGAGGCCCGCGACCTGCTTCCCCGCGCTGCCGGAGAAGAACACCAGCGCCGTGTCCACGGCCCCGTCGTCGAGGAGCGGGGCGTAGTGGGCGACCCCGAGGTCGAGCAGGCGCTCGCGGTCCGCCGCGAGGCGGAACCGGAGGCCGAACCCGGGCGGGACGCGCCCCTCCGTCTCGGCCGCGTCCCAGACCCGCGCCGAGGATTCCACCGTCCGGTCGACCCAGCCGGAGAGGGCGAGGAGCGTGCGCACCTTCGCCTCGTGGCTGCGGAGGGGGGGAGGGGCGCTCGCGTGGAGCAGGTCGACGCCGAGGAGGGCGGTCAGCCCTCCGACCGCGATCAGCATCATGGTCCGCTGCATGGCCGCCTCGACTTCCCAGGCGACCGCGACCTCCCCGGCGTCACCCGGATTCTACGATCCCGGCGGGGAGGGGGGATTGACGGCCGACGCGTCGGGGGCTCTTTGCTGTTCCGTGTGGGTACGCCCTTCCCCTCCGGGCCTCGGGTCCTCCCCTGCTCCACGGAC
>JAKLKS010000223.1 GCA_023150535.1 Planctomycetota bacterium | reverse complement strand
GGCCGGAGGATACCGAATCCGGTGACGGCGGCGTGACGGGTTGCCCGTCCCCTGGCGGCAAACCGTAATTGCTTCCCCCGACCCCCGGAGGTGGGTATGTTCGATCCGTGCCGCAGGGAAACGACCCCGACCGCGCCGGGAGCGGCCCCGTGAGGGCCCCCGGCCTCCCCACCGCGATCCTCGCGGGGGTGGCGTTCCTCCTCGCCCCCCTCCTCGCCCCCGGCTGCGCCTCCGACGGCGGGTCGGGCGGAGGAGGGACCCGGGCCGCCTCCTCGAGGGGGGAGCCCGCCGCCGCGTCCTCCGGCGCGTCCGCCGCCGCCGGCTCCGACATCATGGCCGGCTGGATGGACCTGAGGGAGGGGAGCCGCTCCGGCCGCCTCACCACCCTCACCCTCGTCAGCGAGAACCGGCAGGAGGGGAAGCTCATCCAGTCCGGCCGGGCCCGCATGGACGGCGGCAAGGTCGTGGACGCGGAGACCGCCGCCCAGATCGCCGCCTCCTTCGACGAGGCCGGCTTCGATCGCTTCTGCCTCTCCTCCCGGCCGACGGAGGGCCCCTCGGGCGCCCTCGGCGTCGTCTGGATCGACCGCGGCCGGGGCGTGGAGTCCCTCTTCCTCCTCCCCGGGGCGCGGCAGGACCCGCGCACGAGGGACCTCCCCGACGTCTACGACGCCCTGAAGAAGCTCATCCTCTACGTCCACCAGTCCTCGCCCGGCTCCATGGTCGTCACGGGGGAGGGCTGGTCCGGGGACGACATGATGAACCAGAAGCCCGAGAGGCCCCGCCGATGAGCCGCCGGCGCGGCGCCGGGAACGGCCGCCGCGCCGCCGTCGCCGGAGCGGGAGCCCGGCCCCGGAACCCGAGCCCCCGACCCCCTTCCCGGAGACCGCCCTGGCCCTCGTCCTGATCCCCGCCCGGATGGGTGCCGCCCGCCTCCCCGGCAAGCCGCTGCTGGCGGAGACCGGGAAGCCCCTCGTGGTCCACACGCTGGAGGCCGCCTCCGCCGCCCGGTGCGCGGCCCGCGTCGCCGTCGCCACCGACGACCCCCGCATCGCCTCCGCCGTCCGCGCCGCCGGGGGCGAGGCGGTGATGACCTCGCCCGACTGCCGCTCCGGCACCGACCGCGTGGCCGAGGCGGCCCGGGCGCTTCCCGGGGAGGACCTCGTCCTCAACGTGCAGGGGGACGAGCCGGAGATCGCCGCCGCCGACCTCGACCGCCTGGCCGACGCCATGGAGGCCGACCCCGGCATCCCCATGGGGACCCTCGCCTGCCCGCTCGCCTCGGAGGAGGAGTTCCGCTCCCCCTCGGTGGTCAAGGTGGTGCTCGACGCCTCGGGCTGCGCCCTCTACTTCTCCCGGGCCCCCATCCCCTTCCCCAGGGACGCGGGCGGCGCCGCCCCCGCGCTCCGCCACGTCGGCGTGTACGCCTTCCGCAGGGCCTTCCTCGACGGCTTCGCCTCCCTCCCCCAGACCCCGCTCGAGCGCACGGAGATGCTGGAGCAGCTCCGCGCCCTCGAGAACGGGCACCGCATCCGGGTCGTCCCGGCCGACCGGGCCCCCCCGGGCATCGACACGCGCGAGGACTACGAGGCCTTCGTCCGCCGCCGGCGGGAAAGGTAGGACCCCCCCTTGGCGAAGCACATCTTCGTGACCGGCGGCGTGGTGTCGAGCCTCGGCAAGGGGCTCACGGCGGCGAGCATCGGCATGCTGCTCGAGGCGCGGGGGCTCCGGGTCTCCATGCAGAAGCTCGACCCCTACATCAACGTGGACCCCGGGACCATGTCCCCCTTCCAGCACGGGGAGGTCTACGTCACCGACGACGGCACCGAGGCCGACCTCGACCTCGGCCACTACGAGCGCTACACCCATTCCCGGATCGACCGCCACAGCAACTACACGACGGGGAAGATCTACCTCTCGGTGATCCAGAAGGAGCGGCGCGGGGACTACCTCGGCGCGACGGTGCAGGTGATCCCCCACATCACCAACGAGATCCAGGCCGCCATCCGCAGCGCCGCCGAGGGCGTGGACGTGGCCATCACGGAGATCGGCGGCACGGTGGGGGACATCGAGGGGCTCCCCTACCTGGAGGCCATCCGCCAGTTCGGCCTGAAGGCCGGGCGCGGGAACGCCGCCTTCGTCCACCTGACGCTCCTGCCCTTCATCCGCGCGGCGGGGGAGCTCAAGACCAAGCCCACCCAGCAGTCGGTCTCCAAGCTCCGCGAGATCGGCATCGTCCCCGACGCCCTCATCGTGCGCACCGAGAAGGAGATGACGCCGGACCAGCGGGCCAAGCTCTCCCTCTACTGCTCCGTGGAGACCCGCGCGGTCATCGAGGAGAAGGACGTCGAGCACACGGTCTACGAGGTGCCCCTGATGCTCCGCCGCGAGGGGCTCGACGACCTCCTCTGCGAGAGGCTGGGGCTCCCGGCGGCGGTGCCGGACCTCGTGGCCTGGACGGACATGGTGGACGCCGTCATCCGGCCGCGGGACGAGGCGGAGATCGCCGTGGTCGGCAAGTACACCGACCTCCACGACGCCTACAAGTCGATCTACGAGTCCCTCGCCCACGGCGGGGCCTCCCACCGGGTGACGGTGAGGGTGCGGAAGGTCCGGGCCGAGGACGTGGAGAAGCAGGGCGCCGACGCGCTCCTCCAGGGCGTCCACGGGGTGCTCGTGCCGGGGGGCTTCGGCGAGCGGGGGATCGAGGGGAAGGTGAGGGCCATCCGCTGGGCGGCGGAGAACCGCGTGCCGCTCTTCGGCATCTGCCTCGGCATGCAGTGCGCCGTCATCGAGGCGGCGCGGCGCCTGGCGGGCCTCGCGGGGGCCCACTCCACGGAGTTCGACGCGAAGTCCCCGCACCCGGTCATCGGGCTCCTCGAGGAGCAGCGGGACGTGAAGGACAAGGGCGGCACCATGCGCCTCGGCGGCTACCCCTGCCGCCTCGCCCCCGGCTCCCTCGCCCGGGAGGCCTACGCGAAGGACGAGATCCGGGAGCGGCACCGCCACCGCTACGAGTTCAACGACCGGTACCGCGGGGTCCTGGAGAAGGCCGGCCTCCGCGTCACCGGGACCTGCCCCGACGGGGAACTCGTCGAGATCGTGGAGCTCGAGGGCCACCCCTGGTTCGTGGGCGTCCAGTTCCACCCCGAGTTCCAGTCGCGGCCGCTGGAGCCCCATCCCCTCTTCCGCGACTTCGTCGGCGCCGCCGTCGCCCACCGCGGGTCGAGCACCCTCTTCCCGACGGCCTGAGCCGGCGCGCGCGGCCTCCCCTCCCCCCGGCGCGCCGCTCCCCCTCCGCGCCGCGACTCCCCTCCCCGCTCCCGCTCCCCCCCTCCGCGCGGATTCCCCCTCCTCCCTTTTTTTGCGCTTGTAATCGGGGAGATACCTGATTACTCTCCTACCCATTGTGGGAAGCCGGTACGACGGGGCGTCGCAGGGAGGGAAGACGCGTGGTCCGGAAGCGCCGGGACGCGGAGCTGGATAGTCTCTGGAAGCGATACAAGTCGACGGGGGACCTGGAGCTGCGGAACCGCCTCGTCGAGCGCTACTACCCCCTCGTCGTCTTCCTCGCCGAGCGCATCCTGCAGAGGCTCCCGCGCTGCGTGGAGGGGGACGACCTCAAGAGCGCCGGGGTCTTCGGCCTGATGTCCGCCATCGACGGCTTCGACCTCTCCCGGGGCATCAAGTTCGAGACCTACTGCTCGGTGCGCGTGCGGGGCGCCATCATCGACGAGCTCCGCGCCCGCGACTGGGTGCCGCGCGTGGTCCGCTCCCGCGCCCAGAAGCGCGACCGCGCCCAGCGCGAGCTGACGGCGAACCTCAACCGCCCGGCGCTCCCCCACGAGGTCGCCGGCCACCTCGGCTGGACGGAGGGCGAGGTCATCGAGTCCATGAAGGAGGAGGGGCGCGCCGCGGTGCTGTCGCTCGGCGGCGGCGAGGACGCCTCGGAGCGGACCAGCGGCACCCGCCTCGATTCCCTCGAGGACCACCGCCAGGGCGGCGATCCCCTCCGGGCCGTGCAGGAGCGGGACCTCGCCGAGATGGTCAACCGCTCGCTGGCGCCCAAGGAGCGGCAGGTCATCGTCCTGTACTACTACGAGCAGATCACCATGCGCGAGATCGGCGAGATCCTCGGGCTCTCGGAGTCCCGGGTCTGCCAGATCCACTCCCGGGTCCTGCGCCGCCTCCGCGAGCGGATGACCCCCATGCGCGAGGAGCTGCTCTCCCGGTAGCGGGCGCCCATCCTCCCGGCCGCGGGCGGGGTGCCGTTACACTCCCCGGATGGACCACTTCCACCACCGCGCCGGCGCCGCCTTCTGCGAGGAGGTCCCCCTCCGGGCCGTCGCGGAGGGGGCGGGGACCCCCTGCTTTGTCTACTCCCGCGCCACCATCGAGCACCACTACGATCGGCTGGCGGAGGCCTTCGCGGGGGCCGACCCCCTCCTCTGCTACTCGGTGAAGGGCTGCTCGAACCTCGCCGTCCTCGACCTGCTGCGGCGCCGCGGGGCCGGCTTCGACGTGGTGAGCGGCGGGGAGCTGGCCCGGGTCCTCAGGGTCGGCGCGGACCCGAGGCGCGTCGTCTTCGCCGGCGTCGGCAAGTCCGCGGCCGAGATGGACCAGGCCCTGGACGCCGGGATCCTCATGTTCAACGTGGAGAGCGGGGCGGAGCTCGACCTCCTCGACCGGGTCGCCCGGGCGAAGGGGAGGAGGGCCGACGTCGCCCTGCGCGTCAACCCCGACGTGGACCCGAGGACCCACACCTACATCTCCACCGGCAAGCGGGAGTCGAAGTTCGGCATCGACCTCGAGACCGCGGAGGGGCTCGCGGCGGGGATCCCCGCGCGCGCGGGGATCCGGATGGTCGGCGTGCACGCCCACATCGGCTGCATCGCCTTCGCCTCCCGCGCGAGGGCGGCCGGCAACCCCGTGGAGTGGCTGAACATGGGGGGGGGCTTCGGGATCCACTACCGCGGGGCGGAGGCCCGCCCGGCCTCGGAGTTCGGCGGGGTCCTCGTCCCGCTCGTGCGCGAGGCGGGGCTCCGCCTCGTCATGGAGCCGGGCCGCTTCATCGTCGGCAACGCCGGCGTCCTGCTGGCGCGCGTCCACTACCTCAAGGAATCCGGGGAGCGGCGGTTCGTCATCGTGGACGCCGCGATGAACGACCTGCTGCGGCCCTCCCTCTACGGAGCCCACCACCGGATCTGGCCCGCCGAGGCCCCCTTCCCCGAATCCGAGGCGGCGGACCGGCCCGGGGAGACCTCCCTCTGCGACGTCGTGGGGCCGATCTGCGAGACCGGGGACTTCCTGGGGAAGGACCGCCTCCTGCCGCGGCTCGCGCCGGGGGACCTCGTGGTCATCTACTCGGCGGGGGCCTACGGGATGGCGATGTCGAGCAACTACAACACCCGCCCGCGGGCCGCGGAGGTCCTCGTCGAGGGGGATCGCTGGACCGTGGTGCGGGAGCGGGAGACGGTCGAGGACCTCATGCGCGGGGAGCGGATCCCGGCGCGGTAGCGGGCCCGGGGAGGGGAGGTGCCGATGCGCGCCGTCCGCGTCCGGTCGGCGGGGGGCCCGGAGGTCCTCCGCGTCGAGGAGGCCCCCGACCCGGTCCCCGGCCCCGGCGAGGTGCTCGTCCGGGTGCGGGCCGCCGGGGTGAACCCGGTGGAGGTCTACCTCCGCGCCGGGACCCACCACCGGACCCCGCCGCTGCCCTGGACCCCCGGGAGCGACGGGGCGGGGGAGGTGGAGGCGGTCGGGCCCGGGGTGCGGGGGGTCTCCCCCGGGGACCGCGTCTACACCGGGGGCTCCCTCACGGGGACCTACGCGGAGCGCTGCCTCTGCCGGGAGGACCAGGTCCACCCGCTCCCGGCGCGCCTCTCCTTCGCGCAGGGGGCGGCGGTGCACGTGCCCTACGCGACCGCCTTCCGGGCCCTCCACCGGAAGGCCCGCCTCCGGGCGGGGGAGGTCCTCCTCGTCCACGGGGCGACGGGGGGCGTGGGGATCGCCGCGGTGCAGGCGGGCCGGGCGGCGGGGGCCGTGGTGGTGGGGACCGGGGGCACGGAGGAGGGGCGGCGCCTCGTCCTCGCCGAGGGGGCGGACTTCGCCCTCGACCACCGGGACCCGGGCCACCTCGACGAGGCGGTCCGCCTCGCGGGGAGGCCGCCGGACGTCATCCTCGAGAACCTCGCCGACGTGAACCTCGCGGAGGACCTCCGCGCCGCGGCCCCCTTCGGGCGCATCGTCGTGGTGGGGTCGCGCGGGTCGATCACCATCGAGCCGCGGGCGGCCATGGCGAAGGACCTCTCCGTCCTCGGGATGTCCCTCTACAACGTGCCCGCGGAGGAGATCGCCGCCCTGCACGCGGAGATCGGCAAGGGGCTCGAGGCGGGGATCCTGCGGCCCGTCGTGCGCCTCGAACTCCCCCTGGAGGAGGCCCCGCGGGCCCACGCCCTCGTCATGGAGCCCGGCGCGCTCGGGAAGATCGTCCTGGTACCGAACCCGGCACGAAGCAGCAGGGGAAGGGCGGAGGGGGCCCGCGCTCGCTGAAGTCACTCCCCGCCTGCTGCTCCGTGCCTGGTACGGTACCGCTGAACCGCTTCCCCCGCCGGCGGCGTTCCCCCGGGTGAGACATGGAGCGACGCGCCCCCGTCCCGGTCGAGGTGCTGCTCTCCCAGAGGGAGTGGGTCCGTTCCCTCGCCCGCCGCCTCACGGCCGACGACGCCGCGGCCGACGACCTCGCTCAGGAGGCCTGGGTGGACGCGCTGCGCTCGCCCCCCGCGCGGGACGCCGGGATCCGGGGCTGGTTCGCGACCCTCCTGCGCCGCCGGGCCCGGGACGCCTGGCGGGGGGCCTCCCGCCGGGAG
>JAKLKS010000222.1 GCA_023150535.1 Planctomycetota bacterium | reverse complement strand
AGGAGCCGCGCCCCGGCGAGGGCCTTGGCGTGGAGCGTCGTCGCCGTCTCCCGGGGGGCCACGGGGAAGGTCACCTGGGCCACCACGTCCCCCGCGTCGAACTCCTCCACCATCTCGTGCAGGGTGACCCCGCTCTTCCTCTCCCCCTCGAGGATGGCGAAGGGGATGGGGTTGGGGCCCCGCCACCGGGGGAGGAGGGACTCGTGGAGGTTGAAGGCGCCGAGGGGGGCGACGGAGCGGATCGTCCGGGGGATGTGGTGGTCGTAGTGGAAGGAGAAGAGGAGGTCGGGCCGGAGGGCCCGCACCCAGTCGAGCAGCGGCCGCCCCGAGGCGTCGGGCGGGGTGGCCACCGGGATGCCGCGGGCGCGGGCCACCTCGGGGAGGCAGCGGAAGCCCGGCGGGAGGCGGGGGTCCCGGGGGTAGGTGACCACGAGGGGGACGCGGACCTCGAGGGCGAGCAGCTCCTCCAGGCCGGTGCAGCCGAACTCGCGGGCGCCGAAGACGACGGCCTTCACCGTGCGTACCTCCTGCGGGGCGGCGTCGGGCGGGCCAAGGGTAACCCGCGGGCCCCCCTCAGCGCGCGCGTTCGAGGAGCGCGAGGGTGAGTTCGCCGACCAGGGGGCGCAGGGCGCGGACCTCCAGGGGGCGGAGCCCCGCGGCGGCGGCCTCCCGGGAGAAGGCGGCCCGTGTGAGGGCGTGGCGCCCGCTCGGGCGGAAGGGGCGCCGGAGGACGCGGCGGAGGTGCTGGAGGGAGGCCGCGTCGAAGAAGGAGAGGAGGACGAAGCGGCGGGTGGCGGCGGCGAGGGAGAGGAGCAGCGCGCGGCGCTCCCCCTCGGCGGGGAGGTGGTGGAGGAGGCGGTGGCAGAGGACGAGGTCGAAGGAGCCGTCGCGGAAGGGGAGCGCCGTCGCGTCGGCGGCGGCGGCGCGGCGGGGGAGGGAGGCGGCGGCCATGGCGCGCAGCGCGTGGGAGAGCATCGCCGCGCTCTGGTCGGCGGCGACGACGTCGAGCCCGCGGGCGGCGAGGAGGTCCGCCAGCCGCCCCGCCCCGGAGGGGCAGTCGAGCACCCGGGCCCCGCGGGGGAGCCCGGCCCGCTCGAGCATCGCCCCGAGCGCCTCCCGCTCGCGGCGGTCCATGGAGGGGCCGGCCCCGGTGGTGAAGCGGTCCTCCGCGTAGGAGGCGGCCACGGCGGGATCCCTGTAGGGGGATCGCGAGGGATGGTCGCGCGGGATCATGGAGCCATAGCCATACCGGACCCGGCCCGGGTTGGCCACGGAATCGGGGAATCCCCCGCGGTCCCCTCCCCCCCTACTTCGAGATCACCGGGAAGGCGATGACCCTCATGGCCCGGATCGACCCCGCCTGCTCCGCGGAGAGCCCCATCTCGTCCATGAGCCTGCGGAGGAGGGGGATCTGCCTCCGGCCCACCTCCTCGATCACCTCGACCCGGAGGACCGGCTGGACCCCCATGATGGTCTCCGTGGGCTCCGAGAACCAGGCCGCGGGAAGGTCCGCGGCCCAGGCCTTGAGCGCCGCCCTCAGCTCCTCCCGCTTCTCCGCGGGGAACCCGCTCCGGTCGATGAACCCCTGCTCCACCTGCGCGAGGTAGCCGTCGAGGTCCTTCGAGGTGACGGGGAGGATGTGCTGGGCCAGCATGAGACCGGAGGAGAAGAGGTCGAGCCCGAGGACCCCGCGCGTCGCCTCCGGGCTGAGGGTCTCCCTCTGCTTCTCGGTGAGGATCGCCAGCGCCTGCTCGAAGAACTGGTCCTTGAGGTCCGCCTCGTCGAGGACCTCCTGCAGCTCCAGCGACCGCTCGTCGTAGCCGGCGGTGCGGGCCCTGTCCCGCTCGGTGAAGTCCCTCCCGAGCTTCCCCAGGGCCTCGGCCTGGGCGTCGGAGAGGGGAAGCGCCGCCGCCTCCAGCGTCGCCGCCATGGAGTTGACCATGAAGGCCGGGTGGGTGTAGGAGCCGTTGATCCCGGAGCCCGGGACCTTGTTCATGATCTTGGAGGCGGCCTGGATGAGGCTCCCGTTGAGCTTCTGGATCTTCCCGGCCGTCTCCAGGGGGAAGGGGCCCCCCTTCTTCATGGCCTCCCGCAGCTCCGTGATGAGGGGGACCATCTCGTGGGTGGACTTGCCGACGGAGTTCCAGTCCACCTCGCGGAGTGCGGCGTCGTACTCGCCGAAGGAGAAGCGGAGGCCGTCGGCGGCTGGCTTCGCGGCGACGGGAGGGGCGGGGGGGAGGGCGGCGGCGGCGGACCGCGCCTCGGCCTCGGCGCGGAGGCGCTCGACCTCCTCGCGCAGGGAGGCGGCCTCCTTCTCCGAGGCCTCGAGCTTCGCCCGAGCGGCGGCGTGGTCGGACTTCGACCTCTCCGCCGCGTCCTTCAGGTTCGCCAGCGCCCTCTCGGCGTTGGCGACCTTCGCCTCCAACGCCCCGGCCGCTCCGTCCTCCGGGGCGGGCCCCCCGGCCAGCAGCTTCGCGCCGATGACGACCCCGATCACCGCACCCGCCACGCCCACGCCGATCGCGCCTCCGGTCGTCATCGCCCCTCCCATGGCCGCGGCCGCGGCGCCGCCGCCGGCCTTGAGCCCGTCCGCCAGGAACCAGATCGTCGAGAGGACCCCCAGGGCCATTCCCAGGGGCATCCTCGTGCGCAGGAGCCCGCGCCCGCGGTGGAGCCGGGTGCGGACCGTCGCCTCCGGGAGGTCGAGGAGCCGCGCGACCTCCGGCGTGGGGACCCCGTGCAGGTGGTGCAGGACGACCGGGTCCCGGTACCCCTCCGGGAGGCGCGCCACCTCCCGCCACAGGCGCGCCCGCTCCTCGGAGGAGATGGCCTCGGCGTCGGGCGCCGGGAGGCCCCGGGGCTCCGAGAGCCGGCGCGCGATCTCCCCCTCGCGCCGGTCCACCGCCTTGCGGCGGTAGGCGATGCGGATCACCGCCGTGAGCAGCCAGGGGAGGACCGGGGCCTCCAGCGGCTCCCCCCGCTTGCGCACGAGGGAGAGGTAGGCCGACTGGACGGAATCCTCGGCGTCCTGGGGCCGCCCGATGCGCCGCGCCGCCGCCAGCAGCCGGGGCCGGGTCCGGGCGACGACCTCCTCCATGGCGGCCTCGTCCCCGGACACGAGGTACCGGTCGAGCACCCCCTCGAGGGGCTCGCCTGCGGCGGCTTCCGGGGGGAGGCGGAGGTCCATGGCGGCGGGGCTCCGGGCTGCGCGGCGGGATCCGGACCATTGTGGATCGGCGGGGAGGGCGCACCGCGCCTTCCCACCCCCCTGGTACGCGCCGGGGGGGCGGCGTTCCGGGATTCCGGGATTCGGGGCGCCCCGCCCTTCCGGAGGGGAAGGGGAGCGCCTCAATTCGATGGTCCGGGGCTCCCCGTGCTAGGGTCCGCCCATCGGGTCGTTTCGACGGCCCCTTCCCGGGACTCCCGCCGCGCGCGCGTGTCCCCCCCGCACCCGGAAAGGAGGCGCCATGAAGGTCCGCTACACCAGGAGCGTGGACGGGATTCCGTCCATCCCGGAGGACCAGAGGGAGGAGATCCGCCGGGTCTCGGCGCGATTCCCCTTCCGGGCCAACGACTACTACCTCTCCCTCGTGGACTGGAGCGACCCGGAGGACCCCATCCGGCGGCTCGTGGTCCCCGACCCCGCGGAGATGCTCGAAGGCGGGCGGCTCGACGCCTCCAACGAGGCGGCCCACACCGTGGCGAAGGGGGTCCAGCACAAGTACCCGAGCACCGTGCTCCTCCTCGTGAACGAGGTCTGCGGGGCCTACTGCCGGTACTGCTTCCGCAAGCGCCTCTTCATGGACGGGAACGACGAGACGAGCCTGGACGTCATCGAGGGGCTCGCCTACATCCGGGAGCGGCCCTGGATCACGAACGTCCTCCTCACCGGCGGCGATCCGCTCCTCCTGGGGACCCGGCGCCTGCTCGAGATCGTCGAGGGGGTGCGCTCCATCCCCCACGTGGGCATCATCCGGATCGGGAGCAAGATGCCGGCCTTCAACCCATGGCGGATCCTCGACGACCCGGAACTGCTGGAGGGGCTCTCACGCTTCAGCACGCCCCGGGGCCGCATCTACCTCATGGCCCACTTCGACCACCCGCGGGAGCTGACGGAGCCGGCCATGGAGGCCATGGACCGCCTCCTGCGGGCGGGGGTGGTGGCGGTGAACCAGTGCCCCCTGGTGCGGGGGATCAACGACGACCCGGAGACGCTGGCCGAGCTCTTCCGCCGGCTCTCCTTCATCGGGGTCCCGCCCTACTACCTGTTCCAGGGGCGCCCCACGGCGGGGAACGTCCCCTTCCAGGTGCCCATCGCCGAGGGCTGGCGGATCTTCGAGGCGGCCCGGAGCCGCGTGAGCGGGCTGGCGAAGCGGGCCCGCTTCTGCATGAGCCACGAGACGGGGAAGGTGCAGATCGTGGGCATGGACGATGCCCGCATCTACATGCGGTACCACCGCTCCCGGGACCCGGCGGACGACGGCCGCTTCCTCGTCTTCCGGAGGGACGACGCCGCCCTGTGGCTCGACGACCTCGTCCCCTGGGAGGAGAGGGGGCCGGGTCCCGCCCGGGACCTGGGGGAGCCGACCTGGGCGGGGTCGGCCTAGGGCCGCCGCCCCGCGCCCCCGTGGCGCGGGCGGAGCCTCCGGGCTCCCGCGCGGGTCGGGCCCGTCCGCCGCTACTCGCCCCAC
The DNA here is from genome assembly GCA_023150535.1 of Planctomycetota bacterium. GTDB lineage: Bacteria > Planctomycetota > JAJSAM01 > JAJSAM01 > JAKLKS01 > JAKLKS01. The sequence goes on along the minus strand of JAKLKS010000222.1, from coordinate 2,247 downwards.
CTGTCGAGGGTCTTGATGATGTTCTGGAGCGCCTTCGCCAGGTACTGGGCCCGCTTCGCGGGGTCGCCCGTCGCGGCCCCGGCGCGATCCACGTTGTTCCCCCACTTCCCCATCACGTAGTTCTCGATCTTCCTGGCCTCGGGAGGGGAGTTGGAGCCGTCGGCGTCGAAGTGGCCGTGGACGACGAGCTCGGCCTCCGTCGCGTGCTCGAGGATGTGGAAGAGGGCGTTGTCGATGGCGGCGTTGGCCGCGGCGAGCATGGCGGGGTTGTCCGGCCAGCCCCTGTCCAGCGCCTTGAGCATCTTCGCCATGCCGAGGAGGTCGGTGGCGAGGGTCGGGCGGCGGGCCACGATGCGGTCCCGGATGGCAACCGCCTTCCCGAGCGCCTTCTCCTGCGCCGGCTCGAGCGAGACCGCCCCCTCCCGGGCCGCCACCCAGTCGGCGAAGGGCTGCATGGTGGTGGGGTTGTCGAACTGGGCCGGAGCCGGCGAGGCGGCGAGGACGAGGGCGAAGGCGGCGGCGGCGGCGACGGCGGTCCACGGAGCGCGCATGGTCCCTCCCGGTGGGGCGGCGCCGCGGCACCCGCCGGAGGGTCCGCGGGAGAGTGGATCCTAGCCCTCCGCCCGGCGGGCCCCCGTGACGGGGGTCATCCGCCGGTGGGCCCCGCCCCTCAGGGATCGAACCGCGCCCTCTCCCCCGCGTCCGCCGCCGCGCAGGCGTCCTCCCGCGGCCGCCGGAACCACCCCCGCACCGCGGCCACCGCCCGGTACCCGCCGTCCCGCAGGACCCGCGGCGCCGCCGCGAGCGCCGCCGCCGTCCTGCGGCGCCCGAGGACGCGCAGCACGTGGATCACCGCCTCGCTCCGCAGCAGCCATCGCCCGTCCGCCGTCTCCGCCACGAAGGTCCCGGCCGCCGCCGTCCGCACCTCCGCCGGCGCCCGGACCGCGAAGGTCGTCCCGCCGAGGGGTGCGAACCGGAAGGCCCCCGCGCGGTCCCGCCGCAGGATCCACCGCGCCCACCCCCGGCAGAACCCGCACTCCCCGTCGTAGTAGATCCGCTCCACGCCCCCCATGCTAGGCGCCCCGGCCCCCGTGCCCTATCCTCCCCCCCGCGCCCATCGAAAGGAGCCTCCGTGGACCTCGCCCTCGCCGCCGCCGCCCTCGCCCTCCTCCTCCTCCTCGGCCCCGGCTGCGCCGCCGCCGGGAGGGAGGGGAGCCCCGGCGCCCCCGCGCCGGGGGAGCGCCTGCCGGAGGTCCGCGGGAAGGGGCGCTCCGCGGCGGAGGACGCCGCCGGCCCCGCGGAGGCCCGGCTCTACCTGTCCGTCCGGGGGCAGTCCGCCCCCTCCCTCTCCCCCGGCGGCGACCGCGTCGCCTGGATCGAGTCCGTCACCGGCTCCCCCCAGGCGTGGCGCGCCGACCGCCCCCTCGGCTGGCCGCACCAGGTCACCCACTTCGCCGACCGCGCCACGACGGTCCGCTGGGTCCCCGGGGGGAACGCGCTGCTCGTCGCGGGCGACCTCGGCGGGGACGAGCGGGACGACCTCCTCCTCGTGCGCCCCGACGGGAGCCGCCCCGTCGTCCTCGCCCGCGGCGCGGAGGGGCGCAACCAGGCCGGCGGGTTCACGCCGGACGGCTCCCTCCTCGTCTTCGCCTCCACGCGGCGCCACCCGGCCTTCCACGACCTGTGGGTGGCGGAGACCGCGACGGGGGAGGCGCGGCCGCTCTTCGAGAGCGACCACATGAACACGGCGGGGGCGGTGAGCCCCGACGGCTCGAGGGTGATCCAGACCCGCTCCCACGGCTCCTTCGAGACGGAGATCGCGGTGGTGGACGTCGCCACGGGGGAGCGGACGCGCCTCCTCCCCGGCGCGCCGCCGGCCCGCTACCAGGACGCCCGGTTCACCGCCGACGGGAGCGCGGTCCTCTGCGCGAGCGACCTCGGGCGGGACTTCCTCTCCATCCAGCGCATCCCGCTCGACGGCGGCGCGCCGGAGGTGCTGGTCGCGCCGGAGGGGGACGTGGACGAGTTCGACTACTCCGACGCCACGGGGTGGATGGCCTGGACCGTGAACGACCGCGGGCGCTCGCGGCTGGAGGCCTGGAACCCCTCGAAGGGCGGGAGGCCGGTCATCCTGCTCGAGGGGGGCCGGGCGGCCTCGGGGCCCTCCTTCGCGGCGGCGGCGCCGGTGCTGGCGGTGGCCTGGGGCTCGGCGACGCGGCCGGCGTCGATCCTGCGCTTCGACCTCGG
>JAKLKS010000221.1 GCA_023150535.1 Planctomycetota bacterium | reverse complement strand
GGGGCGGCGGAGCCCGTGGAGGCCTCGGCCATCCCCCCGTGGACGACGGGGCGGACGGGCCGGACCCCGGGGGAGGCGAGGGGAGCCGCCGGCCCGCCGCCGCCCTCCGGCGGGAGGGGCGGCGCGGTCCCGTCCGCCATGAGGAGGACGAAGGCCGCGGCGGCCGCCGTGGCGAGCCCGGCCGCGTAGGGGACGGCGAGGCGGATCCAGGAGCGGCGGGCGGGAACGGCGGCGGAGGACGCGGCGGCGGAGGCGGCGGGTGCGGGGGCGCGGGCGATGCGCGCCTCGAGCCGCGCGAAGGCGCCCGCGGGGAGCTCCTCCTCCTCCCAGGCGTCCATGGCGGCGAAGTTCCGGCGCACCTCCTCCTGGAGGTTCCGGCAGGGGGCGCAGGCGGCGAGGTGGGCGCGAGCGCCCTCGGCCTCGGCGGCGCCGAGGAGTCCGTCCACGTGCTCCACGAGCACCTCGCGGAGGCGGCCGCAGTCCATGGAGCGGGCGCCGTCGCGGGCGGCTCCGCCGGGGGGGGTCGTCTCGTCGTTCATGGCTTTCCGTGGTCCCGTCGGGGTCCGGCTCAGGGGAGTTCCCTGGCCGTGATGCCCCTCTTCCGGAGTTCGAAGAACATCTTCGTCCGTGCCCGCCGGAGGCAGTTCTGCACGGTGCGGCTGGTGAGGCCGAGGGCCTCGCCGATGCGCTCGTAGGTCATGCCCTCGTAGTGGCGCAGGATGAGGACGGTACGCTCCCGCTCCGGGAGCGCGTCGAGGATCCCGCGGACCGCGGCGCGGACCTCCTCCTGCCCCGCCTCCTCGCCCGGGTCCTCCACGGGGGCCGGGAGGCGGTCGGCGAGCTCCGCCGAACTGCCCTCGTCGGTCGCCACCCTGGTCTCGAGCGAGACGGCGTCGCGGTAGCGCTTGGCGCGGAGGTAGTCGTAGGAGAGGTTGGCGCAGATGCGGTAGAGCCAGGTGGAGACCCGGGCCCCCTCGCGGAAGGTCTCGGCCCGGTCGAAGGCGCGCAGGAAGGTGTCCTGCATGATCTCCTCCGCCCTGTGCCGGTCGCCCACCAGGCGGAGCGCGAGGTTGTAGAGCTTCTTCGCGTTGTTCTCGTAGGTCGCCCGGAAGGCCTCGGGGTCACGGAGATCCATGGAGGCCCTCCGCGCCGCCCCCGGCAGGGGCCCGAGCCGGTTCACTGGAACTCCCGCTCCCATCAAGGTTTGCGCACCTCCGGGGGGGGGCGGACCCGGTCCGCCCCCGCTCCCCCTTGGACGCGCGGTCGGCGCCTCCGAGGAAGCCGAAACCGGGGGGGGTATACATGCCCGTCAGGATACCCGGGAGCGCCGGGGAAGGAGCGCGCGTGGCTCGAGGCATGGTGGTCCGGGTGCTGGCGGGGGTGGAGGAGGGCCGGGGGAGCGCCCGGGACCTCCTCGACGCGGCCCTCGCCGACCACCCCCGGGACCCCCGCGACCGGGACCTGGCGCGGGAACTCGCCTACGGGACGCTGCGGCGGCAGGTGACGCTCGACCACCTCCTGAAGGAGGCGGGGACGGAGCGGCTGCACCGGCTCGACCCGGTGGTGCGGGCGGCGCTGCGCTCGGGGCTCTACCAGGTGCTTTTCCTCGATCGGATCCCGGCGCCGGCGGCGGTGAACGCGGCGGTGGACGAGGCGCGGCGCGCGGCGGGCGGCCGGGCGGCGGGCTACGTGAACGGGCTCCTCCGGGCGCTCGCGCGGGAGGTGGCGGGGCGGGCGGACGGGGAGGGCGAGGGGGTCGACCCGCGCCGCACGATCCCCACGGGGGACGGGCGGCACGTGCTCCTCTCGACGCTCCGCTTCCCCGACCCGGCGAAGGACCCGCTCGGCTCGCTCTCGGCCCGCTGGTCCATGCCGCGGTGGATGGTGAAGAGGTGGCAGGAGAGCCTGGGACCCGAACCCGCTCTCACCGTCCTCAGGGCCTCCATCGCCCGGCCGGCGACGGCGCTGCGGGCGCTCCCCGGGAAGGACGCCGCCCTCCGCGCCGCGCTCGCCGCCGCCGGTGTCCCCTTCGAGGAGGAGGACGGGGGGCTCCTCCTCCGGGGGGCCGGCGCGGTGGAGGAACTGCCGGGCTACGCGGAAGGGCTCTTCCTCGTGCAGGACGCGGCGGCGGCGCGGGCGGCGGCGCTGCTCGGCGCGCGGCCGGGGAACACGGTGCTCGAGGTCGGCGCGGGGCGGGGGGGGAAGACGGCCTTCCTCGCGGCGGCGGTGACGCCCGGGGGGATGGTGACGGCGGTGGACCGGGACGGGGCGCGGCTCGCGCTCCTGCGGGAGACGCTGGCGCGGACGGGGGCGGACCCGGAGGCGGTGGAGGTGATCGAGGGGGACGCGCTCGCCGAGGGGGTGCTGCCGCGGGGGCCCTTCGACCGGGTGCTGGTGGACGCGCCCTGCTCGAACACCGGGGTGCTGGCGCGGCGGGTGGAGGCGCGGCACCGGCTCGAGCACCGGGACCTCGACACGCTGGCGGCGCTGGGGCGGCGGCTGCTGGAGACGGCGCTCGGGCGGCTGAAGGCGGGGGGGGTGGCGGTGCACTCGGTCTGCTCGCTCGAGCCGGAGGAGGGGCCGCAGACGGTGCGGCGGGCGATCCGGCGGATGCCGGACGTGGGGATCCGGATGGAGGAGAGGCTGCTGCCCGTGGCGGGGAGGCGGGACGGGGGGTACGTGGCGGTGCTGCGGCGGAGGGGGTAGGGCGCCGCCTTCTCGAGGTGGAAGTCGACGGTCCGGACTCCGTTCCCCCGCTCCGAGTCCCCGGGCCCGAACCCGGGCCGGACCCGCACCCGTCGGGGTTCCGGGCCGACGGCGCGCCCCTCCGCGAGCCGCCTCGCCGGGACCTCACCGCCCCGCGGCCGCTAGTCGATCCTCCTCGATGGCCCGTAGAGCCACCCGTGCAGCGACCTTGCGAGGAAGGGCATGATCAGCCAGGTCAGCAGGACGACCGGGACCGCCGTGCCCACCGCGACCTGCACCGGCTCGGGAAGGGACCTCGGCACGACCCGGCCGACTCCCAGGACCAGGGGAACGAGCGCGAGCCAGGTGAGCAGGGCCATCTTCCACCGGGGAGGCGGAGTCGGCGCTGCCAGGCCCGGCAGCTGGAACCAGGTCTCGAAGCCGCTCACCGGGGGCGACGGCACTCCGGCCGTGGCCATCGACTCGCCCTCCGCGAGGAGCCCGCGGACCTCCTCCGACGCGCTCCAGCGGTCGAGGCTCGCCCGGTTCTCGAACCGGAGCAGGATGATGTAGGCTCCGGCCTCCCCGGTGGTGAGGACGCTCGAGCCCTCCAGCCCCTCCGAGCGTCGTGCCGAGTCGACGAGACGGCGGATCCAGTCCACGAGCCGCCCGCCGGCGCCCGGCCGGGCCTTCCGCTCCAGGACGATCTTGACCGGCTCCTTCTCCATGGCGGACCTCCCCCGGGACTGCCGGCCTAGATCGCGCAGGAGCATCCCCGGGCGTGCGCAGGCCCCGCGGGGACGTCGGGCGAGGGGGACCAGGACGGGCTCGCCGGGATCGCCTCCGGCGCGAGGCCCGCGAACTCGCAGGCGCCGTGCACCACCTTGCCCCCGACCACGGTGAGGACGGACTCCAGCCCACGGATCCCCTCCTCCGGGACGGCGAAGTAGTCCGCGGAGAGCGCCGCGAAGTCGGCGAACTGCCCGGGCGCGATGGCGCCCTTCCTCCCCTGCTCGTTGGAGAACCAGGCGCCGGCGACGGTGAGGAGCCGCAGCGCCTCGGCCCGGTCGAGCCGGTTGGACGGTCCGTAGAGCGGGGTCCCGCCGACGGTCCTGCCGGTGACGAGCCAGTGGAGCGCGGTCCACGGGTTGTAGGACGACACCCGGGTCGCGTCGGTGCCGCCGCCGACGGGGACTCCGGCCGCGAGCATCCTCCGGATCGGCGGGGATTCGGCCGCGGCCCCGGGTCCGTAGCGGTCCCGGAAGTACTCGCCCTGGAACGCCATCCGGTCCTGGATGGCGATGCCGCCGCCGAGGGCCTTCAGGCGATCGATGTTGCGGGGGCTGATGGTCTCCGCGTGGTCGAGGAACCAGTGGAGCCCGGTGAGGGGCACGTCCCGGTGGACCCTCTCGAACACCGTGAGGAACCGCGAGATCGACTCGTCGTAGGTGGCGTGGAGGCGGAAGGGCCAGCGGCGCTCGGCCAGGTGCCGCACGACGGCCTCGAGCTCCTCCTCGAGGCCGGGCGGCAGGTCGGGCCTGGGCTCCAGGAAGTCCTCGAAGTCCGCCGCCGAGAACACGAGCATCTCCCCGGCGCCGTTGAGGCGGTAGAAGTCGTTCCCGAGGCCCGGCGAGGTCATCGCCGTCCACCGGGTGAAGTCCGCCAGTTCCTCCCTCGGCTTCTGGGTGAACAGGTTGTAGGCGATGCGGACCGTGAGGAGCCCCTCGCGCGCGAGCGCATCCACGACGGAGTAGTCCTCGGGGTAGTTCTGGAAGCCGCCCCCGGCATCGATGGCGCTCGTGACGCCGAGGCGGTTCAGCTCCCGGAGGAACCGGCGCGTCGAGTTCCGCTGGTCCTCGGCGGAGAGCCGGGGGCCCTTCGCGAGCGTGCTGTAGAGGATCCACGCGTTGGGCTTCGCCACGAGGAGGCCCGTGGGATTCCCGCGGGCGTCCCTCTCGACGAGGCCCCCGGGGGGCGCCGGCGCGTCCTTCGTGTACCCGACGGCGCGCAGCGCGGCGGCGTTCAGGAGCGCCCGGTCGTAGAGGTGCAGGACGAAGACCGGGGTGTCGGGCGCCGCCTCGTTGATCTCGGCGAGGGTGGGCATCCGGCGCTCCCGGAACTGGAACTCCGACCACCCGCCCACGACCCGCACCCAGTGCGGCGCCGGGGTGGCGCGGGCCTTCTCCCGGAGGAGACGGAGGGCGTCCGCCAGCGACGGGACTCCGTCCCAGCGGAGCTCGAGGTTGTAGAAGAGGCCGCCGCGGATCACGTGGAGGTGGGAGTCGTTGAGCCCAGGGACGACCCGGCGCCCGCCGAGGTCCAGGACCTTCGTCGAGGGCCCGATACGGCCGGCGACCTCCGCGTCCGTGCCCACGGCGACGAAGCGCCCCTCGCCGACGGCGACCGCCGAGACCTCGGGCCGGGCCGGGTCCATCGTCGTGATGCGACCGTTCCGGAGCACGAGATCGGCCGGTGCCGGCTTCGCGTCCTTCATGGCTTCCTCCCCCTCGGATCGCGAGGCGGCGAGCCCGGGCGGGCCGCCGCGGGAAGCGGCGACCCGCCGACGGGTTCCGCGACTACGACCGGACGACGGTCGCCGGCGCCCTGTGGACCATCGTGTAGGCGTACTCGACGCCGGAGCCGTAGGCCCCCGAGTGCTCCTTCACGATCCCGAGCACCGGGTCGTAGGTCTCCTTGCGGCTCCAGTCGCGCTGGAACTCCAGCATCACCTGCTGCCAGGTGACCGGGACGACCCCCGCCTGGACCATCCGCAGGATGGCCGTCTCGTGGGCCACCGCGTTGCCCCCGGCCGAGGCGTCCACCACGACGTAGACCTCGTACCCGTCCTGGAGGGCGGAGAGCGCGGGGAAGGCGACGCACACCTCGGTCCAGAGGCCGGCCAGGACGAGCTTCCTCCGCCCCGTGGCCTTCACCGCGTCGACGAAACCCCTGTCCTCCCAGGAGTTCATCGAGGATCGCTCGACGATCCTCTCCCCGGGGAAGACCCCGACGAGCGCCGGCCACAGGTTGCCGCTGAAGGACTTCGTCTCCACGCTCGTGAGGACCACCGGCACCTCGAAGACCCGGGCGGCCTTGGCGAGGGCGACGACGTTGTTCACCAGGGCCTGCCGGTCGGCCCCCTCGACGCCGAAGAGCATCTGCGGCTGGTGGTCGATGAAGGCGATGACGCAGTTCCCCGGGTTCAGCAGCTCCGTGGCTCCCTTCGGCGCGGACATGTCCGTCCCTCCTCTCTCTCGGCCCCTCGGGGCCGGCCGACGATCTAGGCGAGGTCGAACAGGACGACCTCGGCCCTTTCCAGTCCCGTGATGGTCAGGCTCCCGACGTCGGTGACGGCCGCCCCGTCGCCCTGGCGGAGCCGCTCCCCGTTGACGGTAACGCTCCCCCGCGCGACCTGGATCCAGGCGCGCCTGCCTTCGCGGAGCCCGTGGACGACCTCGCCGCCCTTCGACAGGACGGTGCCGTGGATCGAAGCGTCCTGGTGGATGCGGAGCGAGCCGTCGCGCCCGTCCGGGGAGACGAGGAGGAGGAGGCGGCCCTCCTTCTCGGCGTCCGTGAAGTTCCGCTCCTCGTAGCCGGGCTCGAGGCCGCGCCTGTCCGGGTGGATCCAGACCTGGAGGAAGTGGACGGGCTCCCGGTCCGAGCCGTTCATCTCGCTGTGGCGGACGCCCGTCCCCGCGGTCATCCGCTGGACGTCGCCCCGCCCGAGGACCGAGCCGTTGCCCATGCTGTCCCGGTGGCGCAGCGCCCCGTCGAGGACGATGGAGACGATCTCCATGTCCTCGTGCTCGTGCTCCCCGAAGCCGGCGCCCGGGCGGACGCGGTCCTCGTTGATGACCCGCAGGGCCCCGAACCGCATGTGCCGCGGGTCGTGGTAGCCCGCGAACGAGAAGGTGTGGCGGGAGTCGAGCCAGCCGTGGTTCCCGCGGCCTCGATCCTCCGAACGGCGAACGACGATCATCGGCGACCTCCCTCGGCCCCGGTGCCGGGGCCGTCTCCCCCCCCCGTAGCAGAGGGCGTGCCGGACGGGGTCCGAGGCGTTCCGGCCGCGCGCGCGGATGCAACCGGCCTCGGGCGGGGGACCAGCGGCGGATCCGGCCGCGGGGCCGCCCGGGGGAACGGCTTGGCCCCATGGCCGACTTCGGTCACACTGATAGGCCGCCTTGCTCTGCTGAAAGGGTCATGCCGCCGCTCCGAGGAGCATCAGGTTGTGCGTGAGGACCTTGAGGAGGCACTCGCGC
>JAKLKS010000220.1 GCA_023150535.1 Planctomycetota bacterium | reverse complement strand
CGCCAAGGCGGCCAGAGGACGCCGGAAAGGACTTGCAGGGATTGGCCTTCTCATAGAAACCCGACCCGTTTCCGTCACGCCGGGACTCCCCTCCTCCTCACCTGCCGGGAGCCGCCCCGGGACCCTCTCCGCCATGCCCACCCGCAGCAGCGGGAAGTCGTAGCGGACCGGGTCCTCCGGGCAGAGCCGCCGCAGGGCCGCCGTCGCCTCGAGCACCGCCTTCCAGCCGCCGGTCCGCCGCCGGAGGAGCCCGAGCCGGCGCGTGACCCGCGACAGGTGGGTGTCCAGCGGGATCACGAGCCGCGCCGGGTCCACCCCCCGCCAGGCCCCGGTGTCCACCGGACCCGGGCGGACCATCCAGCGGAGGTAGAGGGCGGACCGCTTGCAGGCGCTCCCCCCGGAGGGGGCCGCGAAGAACCCCGCCGCCCCCCGCCGCGCGAACCCGGGGTCGGCCGCCCGCAGCGCCGCCGCGAAGGCCTCCATCCCCCCCTCCACGGTCTCCCCTCCCGGGTCCCCCGCCAGGAAGGCGGCCTCGAGCGAGCCGTGCTCCTCCCGGAGCCGGCGGGCCGCGGCCAGCAGCGCCGCCGCGTCGTCCCCGTCCACCCAGCGGTGGCGGAAGCCCCGGAGCGCCCGCCGCAGGTCCCGGTCCCCCGTCCCCGCCAGGGCCTCCGCGGGGCGCGGGCCGAGGGGGGCCGCCGCCGCCCGCACCGACCGGAGGATCGTCTCCACCCCGCCGAAGGCGAGCCCCGCGGCCAGCAGCCCCGCCACCTCCCGGTCCGCGCGCCCCCGGTACTCCCGCACCACCTCCAGCGGGTCGGGGTGGAGGTGGGAGGGGCCGAGCCGCCGGACGAGGTCCTCGAGGCGGCGGTGGAGGGGGGACCCGGGCCCCGGGGGGCGCCTCACGACAGGGAGAGGTGGAGCTTCCCCTTCGCGTAGTCCGCGAAATCCGCGGCGCTCTTCGCGGGGTCGACCCGGGGATCGTCGGAGAACCCCACGATCCACCCCTCGTAGCCCTGGGCCCGGAGCGCCCCCACGACGGCCGGGAGCGGCACCGTGCCCTGGCCCGCGTTGGCGAAGGGGCCCCCGACGAAGACGGGCTTGCGCCGGAGGTCGCGGAGATGGACCACGCGGATGCGGGAGGCGTACTCGACCACGAAGGGGACGATGTCCACGCCCGCCTCGGAGAGGTGGCCGGTGTCGAGGCAGAGGCTCACGTTCTCCGGGTGGGTCATGGCGAAGAAGGAGCGGATCTCCATCTCGCGGAAGACCACGGTCCCGAGGTGGGGCTGGTAGCAGAAGGTGATCCCCTCCTGCCGGCAGGCCGCCCCCACCCGGTTGGCGATGGAGGCCGCGACCTGGAGGTCCCTCCGCGGGTCCCCCGTCCCCTCCCCCCCCTGGAGGATGAGGTTCGACCCCCCCGCCTCGCGGATCCAGCGGGAGACGCTGCGGGCCGCCTCCTCGTCGAAGTCCCGGAAGTCGGGATCGGTGAAGACCCCGCCGCCGTAGGCGCCGGCCAGGGAGAGCCCCCCCTTCTCCAGGAAGAAGAGGAACTCGTCGGCCTTGTCCTCGTAGACGGAGGCGACGTCGGCGTACACCTCCACGGCCCGGAACCCGGCCGCGGCGATGGCGTTGAGCCCCTGGAAGAGGTGGTCCGCTCCCCAGGCGCCGGCGTGGAAGGTGACCTTCAAGGTGCCGCCGTCCTCCCTACTTCATCCCGAGCTTCTTGCCCTCTTCGTCGAACCAGTTCCTCCATCGGCGGCCCGACTCCATCTCCTTCCCCGTGATCTCCTTGAGGGCCCAGCGGACCTCGTCCTTGACGAGGACCCAGCCCTCGTGGCGGCCCTTCCAGTACTCCGCCGGGGGGTTGGTGCCGGAGTTGACGTCCGCGGGGACCGGCTCGTCGAAGTTCTCGATGAGGAAGGAGACCCCCTTCTTCTCCTTCGCGACCCCGAGGAACCGCACGACGGCGCGCAGGAGGGGGCCGGAGTAGGAGGTGCGGACCTCGGGCTCGCGGATCATGGCCCTGCCGACCTCGAGGATCGCCTCCGAGGCCGCGACCACCCCGAGACGGCCGAGGGATTCGATGGCGGCCGCCTTGACCGCGGTCCGCTGGAGGAAGCCGCGATCGCGGACCTCCTGCTTCACCACCCCCAGCAGGGTCGAGGCGACCCCCTTGTCCCCCTGGCTCCCCAGGGCGGCGGCGGCGGCGGCGGCCACCCCGTCGCGGCGGTCCCCGACGAGCTTCTTGAGGTCGGGGACGAAGGACTTGTGCCTCTTGGTGAGGAAGGGGCGGAGGGCCTCGAGGACCTTCTCCTCCTCCTTCGTCTCCAGGGCGGCGTCCAGGGCCTTGAGGAGCCCCTTGGCCTCGTCCTCGGAGCCGACCTCGGCCACCACGGGGAAGGTCCCGGGCTTCACCTCCGCCGCGGGGGCGGGCTTCGCCGCACCCCCCTCCGGACGGGGGACGGGGGTGGGGGTGGCGGCGGCGGGGACGGGGAGGAGGAGGGGGAGGGCCGCGAAGGCGAGGAGCGCAACCGGGGGCTTCATGACGTTCTCCCGAGACCGTGCCGGCCCTGCAGCCGACGCAGGATGCAGTGTATTCCCCGCCCGGCGGGGGGGGACGCCTTTTCGCTCGCACCCCGCCCCCCCTCCTCCCGAGAATGCCGGCCCCGGACGTCCCGGGAAGGAAAGGGGGTCCCCCGTGCCGCCGAGCCTCATCGTCGATCCCGCGTCCCTGGACCTGGCCCGGGTGGAGTTCGACCTCGCCGCCGTCCAGGAGCGCATCCCGCAGCGGTTCGAGATGGCCTTCCTCGACCGGGTCCACTGGCTCGACCGCGAGAGCGGCATCGCCGTGGGCTCCAAGGACTTCGGGCAGGAGGAGTTCTGGGTCCGGGGGCACATCCCCGGGCGGCCCATCCTCCCGGGGGTGCTCTCCGTGGAGTGCCTGGCCCAGCTCTGCACCTTCTACTACAAGACGGTCTACCCCGAGGACCGGCGGTTCTTCGGGTTCGGGGGGGTGGACGGGGTGAAGTTCCGCGGGACGGTCCATCCCGGGGACCGGCTCGTTCTCGCGGTGAAGGCGACCGACGTCCGGCCGCGGCGGGCGATCTTCGACGCCCAGGGGTACGTGGACGGGAAGCTGGTCGTCGAGGCCGTCGTCACCGGGATGCCGGTATGACTACTTCCCCTCCCCCTTGCGGACGGAGGTCTCGATCTTGAGGACGACCTCGCAGAGCTGGCCCACCCCGAGCATGAGGATGCCGAGGAGGACGGCGCCGACGCCGGGGGCGAGGGACATGAAGCGGAGCAGGGGGTAGTCGCCGAGGGAGACGGTCCTGCCGTCGGGGAGCAGGAGCTTGGCCCTGTGGACCTCGCCCCCGGGGCCCCAGGCGTGGAGGGCGAAGAGGGCCAGCGCGACGCCGGCCAGGAGGGTGAGGATGCCGGCCAGCTCGACGAGGACGACGGTGAACTTCAGGAAGAGGTAGCGCACCTCCCGTACATCGGCCGGAGGGGCGGCGGAACCGCAACCCGACGGCGGAGCCGCCGCCCCCCCCTCTCCCTACTCCAGCGTCAGGACGTTGTCCGCCCGCAGCCCCTTCTCGCCGTCGACGACCTCGAACTCGACCTCCTGGCCCTCCTTCAGGGTCTTGAAGCCCTCGGCGCGGATGGCCGAGAAGTGGCAGAAGACGTCGGGTCCCTCGACCTGCTGGATGAACCCGAACCCCTTCTGGTCCGAGAACCACTTCACCCGTCCACGGGTCATCCTCGCGACCTCCTTTCAGCCCCCCTGGGGGGGCCCGCCTCCGGGTGCTTCCCCGGGAATCGCAACGGGCCGCATCCCCCCCGCGGGGGATGCGGCCCGCTGCGGACCGACCGTGCGACGCCTGTCGGAGTGGGTTCCTTCATGGCGCGGGGGCAAGGTAGCGTCCGGCCGGGGGAGGGTCAAGGGCCAATCCCCCCTCCCGCCGCCGCGGAGGCCCCCGGCGCTACGCCCGCCCCGCGAAGGCCGCGAGGACCGCCCCGAGCACCGCCCCCGTCGCGCCCGACCGGGCCCGCACCGCCGCGAGCACCTCCCCGTGGCCGCCCCCCGGCGTCCCCGCCCGGTTGGCGACCACCGAGAGCCCGAAGAGCGCCATCCCCAGGCGCCGGGCGCCCAGCGCCTCGGGCACCGTGGACATGCCGACCGCGTCGGCGCCGAGCGTCCGGAGCATCCGCACCTCGGCCTCCGTCTCGAAGGCCGGGCCCCGCAGGAAGGCGTAGACCCCCTCGGCGGCGGTGGCGCGGGCGGCGCGGGCCGCCTCCAGGCCCGCGGCCCGCAGCGCCGGGTCCCAGGCGCCGGCCATGGAGGCGAAGCGGGGGCCGAAGGCCCCCTCGGGCTCCCCGGCGGCGGGGTCGCCGCGGCCGAGGTCGAGGTGATCGGAGAGGAGGAGGAGGTCCCCCGCCTTCATCCAGGGCGCGACCCCTCCGGCTGCGTTGGTGAGGCAGGCGAGGCGGGCCCCGGCGAGGCCCGCCGCGCGCACGAGGCGCGCCGCCTCCGCCGGGGTCCGCCCCTCGTAGAGGTGGACCCGCCCCGCCGCGACGAGCACGCGTAGGCCGCGCACCGTCCCGAAGGAGAGGGTCGCCCCGTGCCCCTCGACCGAGGGGGCGGGGAGGGAGGGGAACTCCCCGAGGGGGGCGTGGACCTCCCCCTCGAGGGCGGGGCCGCCGACGCCGGAGCCGAGGACGACGACGGCGTCGAGGGGGCCGCCCGCGCGGGCGCGGAGGGCGGCGGCCGCGGCCTCCGCCAGCGCGCGCTCCGTCCCGGGGCCCGGCGGCGCGGTCTCCATGGGGGGTTCCTACCTCCGGAAGGGACGCGGGAGGAGGGCCTCCAGCGTCGTCTCCTCGATCCTCCCCGAGGTCGAGGCGAGGATCACCGCCATCCCGGACCCGAACTCCGCCAGCGCCTGCCGGCAGCGGCCGCAGGGGGCCACGGGCGCGGCGGCGCCGGTGAGGACGAGGACCGCGCGGAGGGAGCGCGCCCCCCCGGCCACCGCCGCCGCCACCGCCGACTGTTCCGCGCAGAGGCTGCTCGGCGAGGAGGCGTTCTCGACGTTGCATCCCGAGGAGACCCGGTTGCGCCCGTCCAGGACGGCGGCCCCGACCCGGAACCCGGAGTAGGGGGCGTAGGAGGCGGCCCGGGCGCGGCGCGCGGCGGCGAGCAGCCGGCGGCGCAGGGCGGGGGTGACGGCCGGGCGGGGGGCGGAGGGCAGGGTCAGAACTCCATCACCAGCCCGACCCAGGGACCGGAGAGGCGGACCTCCAGTCCGTAGGGATCGAGGTCGTCCTCGTCGCCGTCGTAGGAGGCCCCGTACCAGCGCCAGGCCGCGGCGAGGGCGACGTGGTCCGTGACCTGGACCGTGGCGCCCGCCTCCAGGTCGTAGGACCAGGACTGCCAGGCGCCGACGTCGATGCCGCCCCCCTCGGCGCGGGCGTGGAGGGTGACCCGGCGGCCCACCATGGCCGAGAGCCGGACGCCGGCCACGGGCTCCCCCCACCAGGGGGAATCCCCGGAGGAGAAGAAGCCGGGCCCCTCGAGGTCGCCGTCGGCGAAGTGGGTGCGGACGCCGACGAACCCGTCCACCGAGGGCCGGATCGAGAGGACCTCCCCGTCCCGGAGTTCGAGCGGCGACGGCCCGGAGAGCCGCATGTGGGGGCCGAAGCGGAGGGTGAGGTAGTCGAGGCTCCCCTCCGTCCCCCCCTCCTCGCCGTCGGCCGTCGCGTAGAAGGCGTCGATGCCCCAGGAGACCCGGTCGAGCCAGGCCTCGGTGCGGAGCCCCCCGGCGAGGGAGGCGTCCCCGTCGAAGGGGACCCGGGCGCCGGACCGCGCCTGGTCGCCGTCGGGCGTGGCGGCCCATGCGTAGGGCGTCCAGGTGGCGAACACGCGGTTCTCGATCTCCCAGCGCGGCCGGCGGTCCGGGGGGCGGGGCTCCTCCGGCGCCGGGGCGTCCCACTCCCCGTCCCCGGCGGAGGGGGGGGCGGCGGAGGGCCCCGGGGGCGGGGCGTCCCCGCGCGGGGCGGCGCAGCCCGCCGCGGCGAGGAGGACGAGGAGGAGGAGCGGCCCGGAGGCGCGCGACCGCGGTTCCCTCATCGAGGCCCGGTGCCTCCCTGGTTGCGCCCGACCTCCCCCACGACGGTGACCCTGTACTCGTCCCGCAGGGCGCGCTCGAACCAGGCGCCGTCGAGGTCGCCGCGGAGGCAGACGAAGAGCTGCTCCCGCCCGCTGCCCCGCTCGGCGTTGAGCACCCCGGGGAGGCGCAGGATGCGCGCGAGCGCGTCCTCCGAGACCATGTAGCGGCGGCGGGGCTCCTCGATGCGGACCTCCAGCACCACGGCGGACTCCCCCCGGGGGACGCGGGAGAGCATCCCCTCGGCCTTGGAGGCGCAGGCGGCGAGGAGGAGGGCGAGCGCGAGGAGGGCGGCGCGGGGTCGGTGCACGGGGCGGGCCTCCGGGGGGCGGTGGACGCGGAAACTACCACGGCACGGGGGACCGCGGAGGGGGGAAAGGGCCCGTGCTAGAGTGACCCGATGTCCCGGATCGGGGCGCTCCCCGCCGCCCTCCTCGCCCTCCTCCTCCTCGCCGGCTGCCGGTCCCCCGTCGGCGTCGACCGCCCGGGGGCCGACGCGGTCTACGCGGGACTCCGCGCCAACGCCATCACGCGGGGGGTCCCGAGCGGGGCGACGCGCATCGTGCTCGGCCGCCGCGGCCTCGAGGGGACCTGGGAGCGGCATCCGCCGGAGGCGCTGGAGCGGCTCCTCGACGCCGCGGGAGCGGACCACCGCAGGGACGAGGTCCTGGCCCTGGCGGAACTCCACTACCTCGCCTGCCGCGACGGATGGGGGGAGGAGCACGCGCTGGCGGCGGCGGCGGCGGCCTGGGCGTTCCTCTTCGACGGGAGCCTGGGCCCCCTTCCCGACCCCTGGCTCG
>JAKLKS010000021.1 GCA_023150535.1 Planctomycetota bacterium | reverse complement strand
GCGGCCGCGCTCTCCGTGGGGCTCCTCCTCTTCGCCCGGGAGATCCTCGGGGAGCGGGCCGGCCTCGCGGCGGCGCTGCTCCTCCTCGCGGCCGCCGGCGCCCTGTCCCCGGGCTCCCTGGAGCTGCGGCGGAGCACGCTGCTCGCGGGCTCCCTCCTCTTCCTCCTCGCCGCCGACCGCTCCCCCCGCACCCTCCCCGCCCCGGGGCTCCTCCTCGGGGGCTGGATCTTCCTCGGGGCCTCCCTCCTGCCCGGGGGCGTCGCGCCCGCCCTCGTGGCGCCCCTCGCCCTCGGCGGCCACCTCGCGCTCCGGCCGCCCGGGACCCGGCTCCGGTTCCTCCGCACGCCGGTCCACGCGCTCGGCGTCCTCGCGGGGGGCGCGGCCCTGTGGGCCTTCGCCGGGATGGCGCGCAGCGGCGAGGTCCACTGGATCCTCCCCTCCCGGGGGGCCTCGGTGCCCCCGACCGTGACCCTCCTCGGCGTGCCCGCGGCCCTGCTCCCCCTCCTGCCGCCGGCGGCGGCGGCCGTCGCCTGGGCCTGGAGGCGGGCGCGGCGGGACGAGGTCCCCTTCGCGCGCACCGGGCTCGCCTGGCTCGGCGCGGCGGCGGCGGTGGAGGGGTACTGCCGCTGGGAGGGCTCCCGCTCCTCCGGGCTGCTGCTGCTGGTGCCCCTCGCCCTCCTCGCCGCCGCCTGGCTCGAGGAGGCGGCGGAGAGGAACCCCCTCGGGGGTCCCGCGCGGTGGGCCGTCGGCGGGGCCTGCGCGCTCGCGGCCGCGGCCGGGGTGATGCACCTCCTCCACCGGGACCGGGCGGCCATCGACGCGGCCTTCGCGGGGGCGTTCCACGTCTTCGACCCGACGCGGCCCCCCTGGGCCTGGATCGCGGCCGGCCTCCTCATGCTCCTCGGCTCGGCGGTGGCGGCTGTCCGGATGTTCCTGCTGGCGGCCCCGACCCGGGCGGTGATCGACCTCGTGATCGCCCTGGCGGCGGCGGGGCTGGTGCTCGGGATCGGGGTGCGGGGCTGACGCGACGCTAGCCGGCGACGGTGCCGGGGGGCTGGCCGGCGCGGAGGTCGAAGCCCCGCTCCAGCACGCAGAGGAGGTTGCAGAGGTAGAAGGCCCAGCCCTCGTGGGCCCCGGCCCACTCGCCCCGGCCGGCCTCCCCCCCGTCGAACCCCTCGTGGCGGAGGCGGACGAGGGTGCCCTCCCCGTGGGGCTCGAGGTCCACGGTGAGGCGGTCCCCCACCCCGCGGCCGCAGCCCCAGGCGGCGACGACGCGCCGGCCCGGGACGCGCTCGAGGAACACGAGGGGGAAGGAGAGGGAGCCGAACCCGATCTCCAGGGCGCCCGCGGCCTCGTCGGTGAAGCGGGCGGTGCGGCAGAGCCAGCGGGCGAGCTCCTCCGGCCGCGTCAGCGCCTCGTACACCCGCCCCGGCGGCGCGGCGATGCGGATCGACTGGACGACGGAGAGGCCCTTCCCGGCCGGTCCCTTCCCGCTCACGGCGCGCCCCCCTTCCCCGACTCGAGGTGGGCCCTGAGGCGCGCGAGGCGCCCCTCCCAGAACCGCCCGCACCGGTCGGCCCAGGACCGGACCCGGCGGATCCCCGCGCCGTCCACGCTGTAGAGGCGCCGCCTCCCCTCGCGCCGGACCCGGACGAGGCCGGCCTCCCGCAGGACCGCGAGGTGCTGGGAGACCACGGGCTGGCTCGTGCGCGGGGGCACCCGGATCGCCCCCGCCGGCCTCTCACCCCCCCGGAGGTCCTCGAGAAGGGCGAGGCGGAGGGGGTGGGCGAGGGCGCGGAAGAGGGCGGCGGTCGGGGGGGCGGTCGGGGGCACGGGGGAAGTATATTAGATTGGCCTAATATGTCAATCCCGCCCCGCCTCGCCGAGGAGGCGGGGGCCTGCGCAGGGGTGGTCGTGCCCCTCCCTGCCCGGGAGGGAATCCCGCGGAACGGGGGCTCTCCCCCCCGGCCTCCCGGGGGCCGCGGTCCCTCGCCCGGGGTAGGCTGTCACCTCCCATGGCGGAGAGACCCCCGGTCCGGCCGTTCCTCAAGTGGGCGGGCGGCAAGACCCAGCTCCTGCGGCCCATCGGGGAGCGGCTCCCGGCGGCGATCCGGGGGGCCTACCTCGAGCCCTTCCTCGGGAGCGGCGCGGTCTTCTTCCACCTCCGGGCGACGGGGAGGCTCCGCGGGAAGGCGCTCCTCTCCGACGCCAACGGGCCCCTGATCGAGGCCTGGCTCGCGGTGCGGGACGAGGTGGACGCCCTGGTGGACCTCCTCGCCGGCCACCGCGCGGCCCACGCCCGCGGCGCGAAGGACCACTTCCACGCCGTCCGCGCGGAGGTGCCCGCCGCCCCCGTGGAGCGGGCCGCCCGGTTCCTGTACCTCAACCGCACCTGCTACAACGGCCTGTGGCGCGTGAACAGCCGGGGCCTCTTCAACGTGCCCATGGGCCGCTACCAGGACCCCGCCATCCTCGACGAGGGGAACCTCCGCGCCTGCTCCGCGGCGCTGCGGGGCGTGGAGATCCGCGAGGAGGGGTTCGCGACGGCCATGGCCCGCGCGAGGTCCGGCGCCGTCGCCTACCTCGATCCACCCTACGAGCCCCTCTCCCGGACCTCCAACTTCACCTCCTACACCGCGGCCCGCTTCGGGCGGCCGGACCAGGAGGCGCTGGCCGACGACGCCGCCGCCCTCCGCGATCGGGGCGGGTGGTTCCTCCTCTCCAACCACGACACCCGCTGGCTCCGGGACCTGTACAGGGCGCGCGGCTTCGAGGTCGCCTCCGTCCCCGCCCGCCGCGCCATCAACTCCGACCCGGCCTCCCGCGGCGCCGTCCGGGAACTGCTCGTGACCCCCGGGGAGGCCCGCGGATGAACCGCGACCTCGACCGCGCGTGGGGGACGATCCTCTCCCGCGTGGCCCTCGAGGGGGACCGCCCCGCCCTCGTCACCGCCCGGGAGATGAAGGAGTGGACCGGCCGCGAGCCGAGGCTGCTGGCGAAGATGGACGCCCGCGCCGACGTCCCCGCGCCGCTCCGCGACGCCGGCCGCTTCCTCTTCCCCGTCTCCGGCGACGCCTACGCCCTCCTCGCCGGGGAGGGGTACCGCGACCTCGAGCCCTCCCCCGACCCCCTCCCCCACTCCTGGGGGGCCGCCGCCCGCTACCGGACCCTCGACCTCGGCACCGGGGAGTCCCGGGCGCTGGACACCGCCCTCCACACCGGGATGATCGAGCGGGCCTTCGGCCTGCGGGAGCGCCCCGCGCTCACGCTCCGCGGCCGCCGCTTCGCCCCCCCCTTCTCCTTCCTCGCCGGCCCCCACCGCGTGGAGGTCGGACGCGGCGTCCAGTTCGAGATCGACGCCGGCTTCGATTCCGGGGATTCCCTCCTCCTCCTCGAGGCCAAGGTCGGCCAGCCGGAGGACTTCTGGATCCGCCAGCTGTTCGTCCCCTTCCGCGCCTGGAGGGCCTGGCTCCCGGACCTCCCCCTGCGCCTGGGCTTCCTCGCCTTCCACGACGCCACCGGGGAGTACCGGTTCTGGTCCTGGCGGCAGGGGGACCCCGACCGCCACGGCGACCTCGCCCTGGAATCCGCCGCCGCCTTCGTCCTCTCCGGGGACGCCCCGCTCCTCCTCGGCGAGATCCTCGCCCGCGTGCCGCCGCGGGCCCTCCCCCGGGAGCTGGAGCTCCCCCAGGCCGACCGCGTCGAGCGGGTGCTGGAGGTCCCCTCCCGGCTCGCCGCCGGCTGCGCCGACGGGCCGGACCTCGCCCGCGCCTTCGGCCTCGGCCCCCGCCAGGGCAACTACTACCTCGCCGCCGCGCGGTCCCTCGGGCTCGTCGAGGCGGAGGGCCCGCCGCGGCCGACCGCCGACGGGCGCACCCTCGTCCACGCCGGCCCCGGGCGGCGCACGCCGCTGGCGGCCGCGGCGCTCCTCGGCCTCCCCGTGCTGCGGGAGGCGATCACCGCGGCCCGCGGGCGCCCGGACCGTATCCTCTCCAGGGACCTCGCGGAGCGGGCCTGCGCCGCCCGCGGGGGTGCGGGGCCCTCCACCGTCGGACGCCGCGCCGGCTCCGTGATGGCCTACCTCCGGTGGCTGGCGCTGCGGGTCCGCGGGCTCCGCGCCCTCCCCGGGGGGAGGGGGTTCGTCGTCGAGGGGGACGGATGAGCCGCGAACGCGCGCGCGACCGCCACTTCCGGGACCCGGTCCACGACTACATCTCCTTCCGCGGCTCCTCGCGGACCGACCGGATGCTGCTCGACCTCGTCGGGACGCGGGAGGTCCAGCGCCTCCGGCGCATCCGCCAGCTCGGGCTCGCCCACCTCGTCTTCCCCGGGGCGGAGCACTCCCGGTTCACCCACGCGCTCGGCGTCATGAGCGTGGCGCGGGAGATGCTCGACGCCCTCTGCCGCACCGACCCGCGCCTGCGCCGCCACGAGCCGGTGGTGCTGGCGGCGGCGCTGCTCCACGACATCGGGCACGGGCCCCTCTCCCACGCCTTCGAGCCCATCGCCGGGGAGCGGCACGAGCGGTGGTCGGCGGCCATGGTCGAGGACGAGGGGACGGAGGTCCATCGCGCCCTGCGGAGGTTCTCGAGGGCGCTGCCCGACGAGGTGCGGGACCTCTTCTCCGGGCGCTACCGGCCGGCCCCGCTGCTCGGCGACCTCGTGTCGAGCCAGCTCGACGCCGACCGGCTCGACTACCTCCAGCGGGACGTGATGGCCACGGGGGTCCGCCACGGGCGCTTCGACCTCCGGCGGATCCTCCTCTTCCTGCTGCCGGGGGAGCGGAGGGTGCTGGTGGACCACCGGGCGGTCACCGCGGTGGAGGGCTACGTCATCGCCCGCGCCCACATGTACGAGCACGTCTACTACCACAAGACCGTCCGCGCGGCGGAGTCGATGCTCCGGGCGGCGGTGGCGCGGGCGCGGGCGGTGGGCGCGCTGGAGGGGATGCACCCGGGTCTCCGGACGACGCTCTCGGGGCGGCGGCCGCCGCTCGACGGCTACCTCGCCATCGACGACGGGGACTTCTACGCGGCGCTGAAGGGATGGGCGGAGCACGCCGACCCCGGGCTCGCGCGCCTCGCCGGGGGGCTCGTCCACCGCCGCCTCCTCAAGTGCGTGGAGATCCCCGACGCGGTCGCCTTCGGGAAGGGGTACCCGGAGGTGCGCGATCGGGCGCGGAGGCTCGTGGCCCGCGCGGGGCTCTGCCCCGACGCCGACCTCGTGCTCGACGAGTCCGGGGAGGAGCGCTACCTCCCCTACGTCGCCGGGGCCGACCGGAAGGACGCCATCCTCGTCCACGAGCGCGGGCGGTCGCGCCCCCGCCCGCTGGAGGAGGCGAGCGACCTCGTGCGGCGGCTCTCCGAGCGGCAGGTCTTCCTCGTGCGCTGGTTCTGCCCGGCGAAGGTGCGGGAGCCGCTGCGGCGGCTCGTGGCGGGGGCGGGGCGGTGAGGGGGGCGGCGGCGGTCCTCCTCGCGGCGGCGCTGGCCGCCTGCGCCTCCCCCGGCCCGGGCCCCGCCCCGGACCCTCCGCCCGCCGCCGCCCCCTCCCCCGTCCCCGACCTCCTCGCCGCCCTCCGCGGCCGGGAGATGGTGGACCTCACCTGGCCGCTCGACGACCGCGTCCCCTACTGGCCCGGGGCGAAGTACTTCCCCCTGGAGGCGTGGACGCTGGCGAAGTGGGAGGAGGTCCGCGCCTTCAGCCGCGCCTACAGGATCCCGGAGCACTACGGGACCCACGTGGACGCCCCGATCCACTTCGCCGAGGGGAGGCGGACCATCGAGCAGGTCCCCCTCGAGGAGCTCTACGGCCCGGCCGTCCTCTTCGACATCGCCGACCGCGCCGCCCGCGACCCCGACGCCGTGCTCGAGGTGGAGGACGTCCTCGCCTGGGAGTCGGTCCACGGCCGCGTCCCGCGGGGGGCCGTCGCCCTCCTCCGCACCGGGTGGGCCGACCGCTGGGGGGACCCCGGACGCTACCGGAACTTCGACGCGGAGGGGAGGCTCCGGTTCCCGTCCTTCGGCCCGGAGGCCGCCCGGCTCCTCATCGACGATCGGGGGGCCGTGGGCCTGGGGGTGGACGTCCTCAGCATCGACCGGGGCATCGACCACGAATTCCCCGTCCACCGCCACGGGAGCGAGCGGAACCGCTGGTTCCTGGAGAACGCGGCGAACCTCCACCGCCTCCCCCCGTCGGGGGCGGTCGTCCTCGTCCTCCCGATCCCCCTGCGCGGGGGAAGCGGGGCACAGGCGCGCGTCGTCGCGTTCCTGCCGCCGGTGAAGTAGGCGCTACTTCCCGACGGCCTTGAGGAACGCCTCGACGGCGGCCTTCTTCGCCGTCTTGTCGCCCGCGGACTTGATCTTCGCGAGGTGGTCGTCGCCGCCGACCTTGGTGTTGCAGTCCCCGCAGAGCTTCACCTGGTGGGGCACGGTGCCCTGCCAGACCGTGTGCTCCATGGTGGCGTGCTTGTGGCAGACGCTGCAGATCATCGGACCTCCCCGCCGGGGGGGGGTCGCCCCCCGGACGACGGGATCCTAGCCCCCGGGAGGGGGGCGGGGGAAGGGGGTAGGGGAAACCCCGGGGAGACGGCGGTCACGGTCCCTCCCCTGCAGACCCTTGTCCCCCCGCGGTGCCGGGATACCATCCACCGGTCGCGGACCCGAATCCGGAGGCGGTTCCCCTTGTCCCATCGATCCGCGCCCGTCGCCCTGAGAACCGCCGCGGCCTTCCTCCTGATCTCCCTCGTCGCGGCCGGCGTCGCCTGCGCCCCCGGCCGCCGGACCGCCGCGAAGGAGGGGGCCGCCGCCCGCCCCGCCCCCGCCCCGAAGGGACCCTGGGCACCGCGCTCCGCCGTCGCCCGCCGCCCGATGCTCCCCTCCGATCCCGACAGGGCGGCGACGAAGGACGACTTCGCCGGGAAGGACGGCTGCCTCGACTGCCACAAGGACCGCGTCCGCACCCTCGGCGGCTCCTTCCACGCGGCCCTGCAGGACCCGAAGAACGAGTCCACGGGCTGCGAGGAGTGCCACGGGCCCGGCCTCGAGCACGTCGGCTTCGCCGACGAGCGCGCCATCCGCGACCCCCGCAAGGCCCCCCGCGAGGAGAGCAACGCGGTCTGCCTCCGCTGCCACGCCGCGGTGCTCGAGGCCCCGGTCGCCGGCCACCGGGAGTGGGTCGTCGACCGGAAGGTCGCCTGCGCCACCTGCCACCAGGTCCACTTCCCGAGGGAGAGGCGCGCCGAGGACCACGGGCGGCCGGCGGCGGAGACCCTGGCGGGCCTGGCGGAGGCGGGGGCCGAGCCGGTGGAGGCGGCGCAGTGCCGGAAGTGTCACCCCGACGCCCACCCGGACATGGCCCGCAGCGGCCACGACGACCTCATGGAGGGGATGCGCTCCTGCGGGGAGTGCCACGGCAACGGGAGCCTCCACGCCGCCTCCGGGGGCCTGGAGAACCTCATCCTCCTCCCGACGCGGCAGGACCCCGCCGAGGCGGACCGCGCCTGCATCCGGTGCCACGAGGAGGCGGAGCGGCCGCTGCTCGCCTGGACCTGCTCCGAGCACCGCCGCGAGAACGTCGCCTGCGTCGCCTGCCACGACCCCAACGCCGCCCGGGGGCGGACCCTGCTGCAGGAGGACCCGGCCCTCTGCGTGCGCTGCCACTCCGACGTGGGGGCGGAGTTCCGCCTCCCCCACCGCCACCGGGTCCCCGAGGGGACCATGAAGTGCGCCGACTGCCACGACCCCCACGGGAACGAGCCCGGCTTCCACCGCTTCGAACTGACCCGCGAGGCCTGCGTCCGGTGCCACCCCGAGAAGGGCGGCCCCTTCGTCTACGACCACACGGCCAAGACGCTGGAGGGCTGCACGGTCTGCCACCGGCCCCACGGCTCCCCCAACCCCCGCCTGCTCGAGACGCGGGAGGTGCGCACCCTCTGCCTCTCCTGCCACCCCGACCTCCCCCTCTCCCACGAGCAGAAGCCCGGCAGCGTCTACCGGCAGTGCATGCAGTGCCACGTGGAGATCCACGGCTCCGACGTGGATCCCCAGTTCCACCGGTGACCCGGTGAGACACCCCGCCCTCCCGATCCTGCTGCTCCTGGCCGCCGCCCCCGCCCTCGCGGCGGAGGGGGAGGGGAAGCCGCCGGCCCCGGCGGCGGCGCCCGCCCCGGGGACCGCGCCCGCCGCGACGGAGGCCGCGGCCCCGGCGCCCTCCGCCCCGGAGGAGGCCCTCCCCCCCCATCCGGTCTTCGAGACCATGGGCGAGGCCCTGCTCGAGTTCCAGGGGGGGATCGAGGCCGGCTTCCGCTTCGTCGGCGGGGACGACGACGGGCGCTACGACCAGGACGTGAACCTCGACGACGGCTTCCGGCTCCTGGCCGCCGACGTGGAGGGGACCTCGCTCCGGGACGGGCTCCTCCTGGACTCCCTCTCCTTCCACGCCCGCGGTCTCGGGGACCCCGACCAGCGGCTGGACCTCCGGGTGAAGCGCGACGACGCCTACGACCTCATGGTCCACGCGAACCGGCTCGAGTCGGTCTTCGACGCCACGGGGGAGTTGAACCCCTACGAGACGACGCGGAGGTCCGAGGGGGGCCGCCTGCGCTTCCAGCCCATGGAATCGCTCCAGGTGAGCCTCTCCACGGAGCACCTCCGGCGCGACGGGGACGCGACCCTCTCCCAGATGTACCGCGACGACCAGCCCTTCCCCTCCACGGCGGTGCTCGACTACGACGGCCGGTTCCACTCCGTCGGCGTGGACGCGACGCAGGGGGTCCTGCGGGCCGGGGCGACCTGGTCCTGGACGCGGGCCTCGGACGAATCTTGGCGCGTGCTCGACCGCCCGGACACGCCGGAGCGGGACACCGGCGTCTACAGGAACCTCTCCGACGTCGACGCCGACACGCTGGCCGGGCGACTCGGGGCGCGCCTCGCGGGCGGGCGGCTCGATCTCTCCGCCGACGGCGGCTACCGGACCGGCGACACCGACACGGAACTCGCCGAGGACGCCACGGTCTCGACGGACGGCCTCGACGGGATCGACGGGACCCCGGACGACGAGGCATGGGTCCACACCATGCGCGGGGACTCCTCCGCGGAACTCCGCGGGAAGTGGTGGCGCGGGCAGGCCCTCTGGCGGCCCCGGGACGACTGGGAGTTCCTCGGCTGGATGGAGCACCGCGAGACCGACGAGCGGGGGCGCCTCGTCTCGGTCACCGAGGACGAGCCCGTGGGCGTGGACTTCGGGCCCGGCTTCCGCTCGGTGGAGGAGTCCACCGCCGAGGCGAAGCTCGAGCGGGAGGGGCTCGAGGCGCGCTGGCGGGCCGCGAAGGAGTGGCGGTTCCGGGGCGGCTGGGAGCGGGTGCGGGAGCGGGTCCACACGGAGGAGCCGGCGGAGGGGGACTCGAAGACCTGGAGCCCGGTGACGCGGGTGCTGACGGGGGGCGCCGACTGGGTCCCCTCGGACCGGTTCGACGCGGGGCTCCTCGTGCGCACGGCCGACGCCGGGGGCGCGGCGACGCAGCTCTCGGCCGGGGACCTGGACAGCCTCTCGCTGCGCCTGCGGGCGAAGCGGCCGGACGGGTTCCACCTCACGGCCTGGTACAAGCGGAAGGACCGGCGGGAATCGGAGGCGAACTCCGATTCGGCGGTGGACACGCTGGGGTTCCTCTTCGGCGGGGCCAACGCCGACGGGTTCTTCGAGCTGGCGGCGGACATGCGGAACTACCGCACCGCGACGGACACGCGCTTCGTGGTGGACCTCGTGCCGGGGGCGGTCAAGACGCCCCACCGGGTGCGCTACGACGAGGACGTGCTGACCCTCTCGACGACGCTCTCCCACCGGGTGAAGGGGCCGCTGCGGGCGTTCTCGAGCTTCTCCATCGGGGACGCCTCGGGGGACTACGACTGGGTGCAGTACGACGCGTCGCTGGGGCTGGGTTGGCGGCTGACCCCCTCGACGGAGCTCCGCCTCGAGGCGCGGCGGGTGGTGTTCAACGAGGCGGACCGGCAGGTGGACGACTACCGCGCGGACCTGCTGACGGCGTCGGTGATGTGGGAATTCTAGGAGGGGGGGAGGCGTCCCCCCCGGAGGTTCCTCGCCCCCGCCCCCCTCCGCGTCCCATGATCCCGCCATGCACGGATGGGGCTACCGCCGCTGGTTCTACACGCTGACGACACCCGTCGCCCTCGCGATCCTGGCGGCCGCCTTCCTGTACGGCCCCCCCTGGGAGCGCTGGAACATGCTCACCTGGCTCCCGGCGGCCCTCTTCCTCGGCCTGTGGGTCGTCGGGCTCCTCGACATGACCCAGCACCGGCGGGCGGTGCTGCGGAACTTCCCCGTCATCGGCCACTTCCGCTACCTGTTCGAGTCGATCCGGCCGGAGATCAACCAGTACTTCGTCGAATCGGAGACCGACGGCCGCCCCTTCAGCCGGGAGCTGCGCTCCATCGCCTACCAGCGGGCCAAGGGGGCCCTCGACACCCGCCCCTTCGGCACCATCCTCGACCTCACCGTGGAGGGTGCGGAGTGGATGGCCCACTCCATCGCCGCCCGGCCGCCGGCGCCGCCCCCCCGCATCCCCGTCGGCGCCGGGCGCTGCGCGAAGCCCTACGAGGCGTCGCTCCTCAACGTCTCCGCCATGAGCTACGGGGCTCTCTCGAGGAACGCCGTCCTCGCCCTCAACGGGGGGGCCCGCAAGGGTGGCTTCTACCACAACACCGGCGAGGGGGGCCTCAGCCCCCACCACCTCGCGCCGGGAGGGGACCTCGTGTGGCAGCTGGGCACCGGGTACTTCGGCGCCCGCTCCCCCGACGGCCGGTTCGACGGGGGGATGTTCCGGGAGAGGGCCTCCGCCCCCCAGGTCCGGATGATCGAGGTGAAGCTGAGCCAGGGGGCGAAGCCGGGCCACGGCGGCATCCTCCCGGCGGCGAAGGTCACGGCGGAGATCGCCTCCATCCGCGGGGTCCCCATGGGGAGGGACGTGGTCTCCCCCCCCGCCCACACCGCCTTCTCGACCCCGACGGGCCTCCTCGAGTTCGTCGCGCGGCTCCGCGAACTGTCCGGGGGGAAGCCCGTCGGCTTCAAGCTCTGCGTCGGCCGCCGGGACGAGTTCCTCGGGATCTGCAAGGCGATGCTCGCCACCGGGCTACGGCCCGACTTCATCACCGTGGACGGGGCGGAGGGCGGGACGGGGGCCGCGCCGCTGGAGTTCTCCAACTTCGTCGGTGTGCCGCTCAGCGAGGGGCTCTCCTTCGTGGACAACGCGCTGCGGGGGATCGGCGTCCGCGGGGAGGTCCGGGTCGTCGCGTCGGGGAGGATCATCACCGGCTTCGACATGGCGCGGCGCCTCGCCCTCGGGGCGGACTTCTGCAACTCCGCCAGGGGGATGATGTTCTCCCTCGGCTGCATCCAGGCGCTGCGGTGCAACTCCAACGCCTGCCCCACGGGGGTGGCGACCCAGCACCCCGACCTCGTGGCCGGGCTGGACGTCGGGGACAAGACGGAGCGGGTCTACCGGTTCCACCGGCACACCGTGGAGGCGCTGATGGACCTCCTCGGCGCCTCCGGCCACGAGCACCCCTCCTCCCTCCGGCCCCACCACATCTTCCGCCGGGTCGGGGACTCGAGGGTCCTCCACTACGGGGAGATCCACCCGCGCATCGAGGAGGGCTGCCTCGCCGCGGGAGCCGCGCCCGCGGGGTTCCGCGAGGCCTGGGAGCAGGCGTCGGCGGACCGGTTCTGAGGGGGAGGGGAGCCCCCGCTTCTTGACTTCGGGGCCGCTTCCCCGAGGATTCCCTCCCGGGACCGGCACCCGGGAGGGCGCGACCATGGGCGGGGCGGATCGAATCCGGGAGCAGGGAGGCGCCGGGACCTTCGAGGCCAGGGCCTACGCCGCGCGGAGCGCGACCTCCCCGCTGGCGCCCCTCACCATCCGCCGCCGGGCCCCCGGGCCGAAGGACGTGCGGATCGAGATCCTCCACTGCGGCATCTGCCACTCCGACCTCCACTCCGTCCGGGACGAGTGGAGCTCCATCCTCGCCACGACCTACCCCATCGTCCCCGGCCACGAGATCGTCGGCCGGGTGGCCGCCGTCGGCCCGGAGGTGGGGAAGTTCAGGGTCGGGGACGTCGCCGCCGTGGGCTGCATCGTGGACGCGGACGGCACCTGCGAGGGCTGCCGGGAGGGCCAGGAGCAGTTCTGCCCCGCCGTGACCTTCACCTTCAACGGCCCCGACCGGCACCTCGGCGGCGTCACCTACGGCGGCTACTCCGAGGCCATCGTCGTCGAGGAGCGCTTCGTCCTGAAGGTGCCCCCCTCGCTCGACCCGGCGAGGGCCGCCCCGCTCCTCTGCGCCGGGATCACGACCTGGTCCCCCCTGCGGCGGCAGGGCGCGGGGCCCGGGAGGAAGGTCGGCGTCGTCGGGCTGGGGGGGCTCGGCCACATGGGCGTGAAGTTCGCGCGCGCCTTCGGGGCCGGGGTCGTCGTCTTCACCAACTCCCCCGGCAAGAGGGAGGATGCGCTGCGCCTCGGGGCCGACGAGGTCGTGCTGTCCCGCGACGCGGGCGCGATGCTGCGGCACGCCGGCAGCTTCGACCTGATCCTCGACACGGTCTCCGCCGACCACGACGTCAACGCGCTCCTAGGCCTCCTGCGCAGCGGGGGGAACCTCACCCTCGTGGGGGCGCCCTCGAAGCCCCTGGAGGTCTCGGCCTTCGCGCTCATCTTCGGCCGCCGCGGGCTCTCCGGCTCCAACATCGGGGGCATCGCGGAGACCCAGGAGATGCTCGACTTCTGCGGGAAGCACGGAATCGCCGCCGACATCGAGGCCATCCCGGTGCAGAAGGTGAACGAGGCCTACGCGCGGCTGGCGCGCTCCGACGTGAAGTACCGGTTCGTCATCGACATGGCGTCCCTGCGGTGAGCCCGCCTCCCGCGACGGGATCCGCCGGACCCTGAGGGGGGATCGGCGCTCCCGCGGGTCTCCGCGGGGCCCGGGAGCGCGGACCGGCGGACCGGTCGGGGGGGTGGGGCCGGCATCATCCCGCGCCGGAATCTCCCGCGATCAGGCGCCCGATCCGCGCGATCACCCTGGGGTTGTCGTTCCATGGAGCGAGGGGAGGTTCGGGCATCCCCCGCACGCGCAGGAGCAGCGCCTCCGCCCCCGACGGCGTCAGGAGCGCATCCACCTGGTCGTACATCCCTCCCTCGTCCTCCTCCAGCGGGTTGTGGGCCGCGAGGATCCGCCGGACGGCGGCGACGATGGGAAGCGTGGGGGTGGCCACGAGGAGGGTGGCCAGCGAGGAGTGATCCTGCTTCAGGACGTGCGCGACGGGAAGCGGTTCGCCGCCGCGGAGGGTCCGCGCCTCGGCCAGGAGGATCTTCTCCTCGATCCCGATGTGGCGCAGGAGGCCGCCGCGAAAGCGCTCGTACTCGGCGGGATCGATGCGGGCGGGATCGGCGACGGCTCGCGCCAGGTGCCTCTCCAGCCTCGCGTGATCCTCCGTGAGGTGCTCGTGGACGGGCCCGTGCATGCAGGGAGGGGAACCGGGGAAGTGCAGCAGGACAAGGAACCCCGGGGAGCGGGCGGCGCGACGCCAGGGCCGGAAGCCGGGACGGTGCCCTCCGCCTCGGACACCTGCGGCGCGGAACCCCGCCTCGCGGCGGGAACTCGCCCACCCCCTCCCCCGCCACCCCTCCGCGCCCCCGCGCACCCGCGGTAGGATCGCCCCCGTGAAGCACGTCATCCACACCCTCGGCCTCGGCGCGCGGAGCCTCGGCACCCTGCTCGAGGCCCTGGCAGAATCCCGCGTCACCCTCGTCGTCGACGTCCGCCGCCACCCCGGCTCCGCCCGCCACCCCGAGCACGCCGGCCCCGCCCTCCACGCGGCGCTCCGGGCCGCCGGCTGCGAGGTCCACGACCTCGGCCCCCTCCTCGGCGGCGACCGCCGCGGCGGCTACCCCGCCTGGATGGAGTCCGCGGGGTTCCGCCGCGGCGTCGGGAAGATCGAGGCCCTGGCGGAGCGGGGCCCCGTCATGCTCCTCTGCGCCGAGGTCGACCCCGACCGCTGCCACCGCCGCTTCCTCGCCGCCGCGCTGGAGGCCCGCGGCTGGCCCGTCGCCCACCACCGGACCACCCTCTCGGAGCGCGCCGCCCGCGGGCAGATGCGGGTCGTGCGCCGCACCGGATGACCGGTCACCCCGCGGGGGAGCCCCTCCCCGCCTGGTCCTCCCTCCACGCCCGCCGCCGCGCCCTGGAGAAGCGGTGGCCCTCCGTCTTCGACCTCCCCCTCGCCCGCCGCGCCTCCGACCTCGTCCTCGCCGAGGTGGGGCCCGGCATGCGGGTGCTCGAGGCGGGGGCCGGGGACCGCCGCTTCCGGGAGCGGGTCGAGGCGGCGGGGGCCTCCTACGCGAGCGCCGACCCCGACCCCGCCCATCCCCACGAATGGCGCGACATCGGCGAGGCGGTGGGCCCCTTCGACCTCCTCTTCGCGCTGGAGCTCGTCGAGCACTTCACCCCGGAGGAGGCGCTGGCCTTCCTGCGGAGGGCCGGGGACCTCCTTCGGCCCGGGGGGCGGATCCTCGTCGGGACCCCCGACGTCTTCACACCCGGCCGATGGCACCGGGACGCCGGCCACCGCACCCCCTTCTCACCCTGGGAGCTGGGAGGGTTCATCGAGGAGGCGGGGTTCCGCGTCCTCTCCCTCCACCGGGCCTGGAACGCCCCCCTCGGGGAGCGGATCCTCCGGCGGGTCCTCCTCGGCTGGGTCCACCGGCTGACGGGGGCCGACTACGCCCACAGCGTGGTCGCGATCGCCGAGAGGCCGGCGGCTCCGTGACGGAAACGGGTCGGGTCCGGTACTGATCAGGTTCGGGGCGGGGCGTGATTCGCCGCCCGGAAACCGGAATGCGAGGGTCCTGCCCCCCTACAATCGCGGGCCCCCGGGGACCCCATGAGCCCGACCCTCCTCCTCCCGGCCGCGGCCTCCCTCCAGTTGATGGATCCGCGGCTGTCCACGGTGGTCGTCCTCCTCCTCGCGCTCGTCCTCTTCGCCACGGAGTGGGTGCGCCACGACATCACGGCCATGATCGTGGTCCTGTCCCTCTACTTCCTCGGGGTGCTGGACGCCGGGGAGGCCACCGCCGGCCTCGGGAACCCCGTGGTCATCGTCATCGCGGCCATGTTCGTCATCGGCCACGCCATCCTCAAGACCGGGGCCGCCTCCCGCATCGAGAAGGGGGTCATGGCGCTGGGGGGCCGGGGGGAGGGCGGGATCATCGCCGTCAGCTTCCTCGGCGTCGCGCTCGTCAGCGCCTTCGTCCAGAACATCGCCGCCATCGTGCTCATGGTCCCCGCCGTCATCGGCGTCGCCCGGGCGAGGGGGCTCAGCGCCTCGCGGCTCCTCATGCCGCTCGCCGCCGCCTCCCTCACCGGGGGGATGTGCACCCTCATCGGCTCCCCCGCAGCGCTGGCGCTGGACGCGAAGCTCCGGGGCCTCGCCTCGGACAGGGCCGACCTCGCCCCCCTCGGCATGTTCGAGACGACGGCCGTCGGCGTCGCCATGACCCTGCTCGCGGTCCTCTACTACTCCCTCCTCGGGCCGCGGATCCTCCCCGCCCGCCGCAGGGAGGAGAGCCTCTCGGAGACCTACGCCGTGAACCGGTTCCTGGCCGAGGTCCTGCTGCGGCCCGGGAGCGACCTCGCGGGGCGGAAGCTCGTCGAGGCCGACCTCCCCCGCCGCTACGGGGTGGTCGCCCTCGGGATCGTGCGGGGCGGGAAGGTCCTGGAGGCGCCGGACCCCTGGACCGTCATCCACCCGGAGGACGTCCTCCTCGTGCAGGGGGATTCGGCGGCCATCCTCCGCCTGCGGCGGGACCACGCGGGCGAGCTCCTCCCGAGGGTGGAGATCGGGGACAGGGTCCTGAGCTCCGCCGAGTTCGTCATGGCGGAGGTCATGCTCTCCCCGGGGAGCCGCCTCGTGAACCGCTCCCTCCGGGAGCTCGACATCCCCGGCGACTTCGGCCTCGGGGTGCTGGCCGTCGCCCGGCACGGGGAGCACATCGTGACGGAGCTCGGGGACCTGCGGCTCCGGGTCGGGGACGTGGTCCTCGTGCAGGGCCACGTCGAGGGGGTGGAGCGGTTCCGGAGGAGCCCGGACTGGGTGGTCCTCCAGGAGGCCGCGGGCGGGGGCGTGCGCCGCCGCCACGCCGTGGCCTCGGTGGCGGTCCTGGCGGCGGTGGTCGGCCTGGCCCTCCTCGAGGTCCCCCTCGCCTTCGCCGCCGTGGCGGGGGTCATCTCGCTGGTCATCCTCGGCATCATCCGGCGGCGGGAGATCTACGAGGCCATCGAGTGGCCGGTCGTGATCCTCATCGCCGGCATCCTGCCCCTCGGGACGGCCATGCAGAAGACCGGGCTGGCCTCCTCCATCGCGGGGTTCCTCGCGGACACCTTCGGGTCCCTGGGGCCGAGGGGGGCCATCGCCGTCCTCTACCTCATCGGCACCCTCCTCACGGGGTTCCTCAACAACGCGGCCCTCACCCTCATGCTCGCCCCCATCGCCGTGGAGCTGTCCGCGGAGCTGGGGGTCTCCCCGCGGCCGCTGCTGTTCGCCGTGGTCCTGGGGGCCTCCGCGGACTTCCTCACCCCCGTGGGCCAGTCCAACGCCCTGGTCATGGGGCCGGGCCAGTACCGGTTCCGCGACTACGTCCGGGCGGGGGCCCCCCTGACCCTCCTCTGCTTCCTCGCCGCCATGGTCCTCATCCCCTGGCTCTGGCCCCTCCAGCCCGGACCGTGACGCCCGTCACGGTCCCCCGCCCCCGGAACTTGCCGCCCCGCCCCCCCGGGGGGTACCCTGAGTGCAATTGAGACTCAGTCTCGACTGGACCCCGGGAGCAGGACCATGACCCTCCGCGCCACGCCCGTCGGCGGCACCGCCCGCATCGGCCGCCTCACCGGGGATCCCGCCCTCCGGGAGAGGCTCGTGGAGCTCGGCTTCGCCCCCGGGCAGTCGGTCCGCGTCCTGCGCCGCGCCCCCCTCGGGGACCCCGTGGAGGTCCTCGTGCGCGGGTACCGCCTGGCCGTGCGGGCCGCGGAGGCGGATCTCCTCGAGGTGGAGGCGGCCGCCCCGGCCGGCGCGGCGGCGGGGGCCGGCCGCGGGCCGGCCTTCGGCGCGCCGACGGACGTTTGAAGGACTGCGGGCACGGGGAGGGCGGGTCGACCGCCGCCGGGGAGCCTCCCCCCCCCGGCGGGCGGCTCCGCCGCGCCGCCCTCGCGGGGAACCCCAACGTCGGGAAGTCCTCCCTCTTCAACCGGCTGACGGGGCTCCACCAGAAGGTCACCAACTACCCCGGCGTCACCGTGGAGCGGAAGTCGGGGAGGATGGAGACCCCCGCGGGCCCCCTGGAGGTCGTCGACCTCCCCGGCTCCTACAGCCTCTCCCCCCACACCGTGGACGAGGCCGTGGTCCGGGACGAGATCCGGGGCCTCGCGGGCTCGCCGCCGCCGGACCTCCTCGTCCTCGTGCTGGACGCCTCCAACCTCTCCCGCAACCTCTTCTTCGCGCTCCAGCTCCTGGACACGGGCATCCCCGCCGTGGCGGCGCTGAACTGCGTGGACGCGGCGGCGGCGGAGGGGATCTCCGTGGACGCGGGGGCGCTGTCCCGGCTCCTCGGCATCCCCGTCGTCCCCACCTGCGGCCGCACGGGCGAGGGGGTCGAGGCGCTCCGCGCCGCCGTCGCCGCGGGGGGCGCGCCCGGCTCCCCCCCGGCCCCGGCGTGGCTCCCCGAGGTGGAGGCGGCCGCGGCGGCCCTCGCGGCCCCCCTGGCGGAGCGGTTCGGCGGGGTCGAGGAGGCGCGCCGCCGGCTCCCGGAGATCCTCGGGTCCGAGGGGCTCTTCCAGGAGCTCGCCGCCTCGCTCCCGGAGGACCTCGCCGACCGGGCGCGGAGGGAGCGGAACTCCCTCGCCGCCCGGGGGGTGGACGCCGCCACGGCCACCGCCGAGGCCCGCTACCGGATGGTGGACGCCGTCGTCGCCGAGGTGGTGCGCGCCCCCCTGGCGTCCCTCTCCTGGAGGGAGCGGCTCGACCGGGTCCTCACCCACCGGGTCTCCGGGACCCTCATCCTCCTCGGCCTCTTCACCCTCGTGTTCCAGGCCCTCTTCGCCTGGTCGGGGCCGCTCATGGACGGCGTGGGCGCCCTCTTCGGCCTCCTCGGGGACGGCGTGGCGGCGGCGGTCCCGGAGGGGCTCCTCCGGGAGTTCCTCGTGGACGGCCTCGTCGCCGGCTTCGAGGGGGTGGTCGTCTTCGTGCCCCAGATCGCGATCCTCTTCGTCTTCATCGAGGTGATGGACGACTCCGGCTACCTCGCCCGGGCCGCCTTCCTGCTCGACCGTCTCATGGGGAAGGCGGGGCTGCCGGGGAGGGCCTTCCTCCCGCTGGTGTCGGGCTTCGCCTGCGCCATCCCGGGGATCATGGCCGCCCGCACGATCAAGGACCCCCGCGACCGGATGGCCACCATCTTCACCGTCCCCTTCATGTCCTGCTCCGCCCGCCTGCCCGTCTACACCATGGTCGTCGGGGCGCTGTTCTCGGAGGGGAGGGTGTTCGGCTTCCTCGCCACGGGGACGGTGATCATGATCTCCATGTACCTCCTCGGCATCGCCGCGGGGCTCCTCTCGGCGGGGCTCCTCAGGAGGACGGTCCTCCGGGGGGGCCGCTCCCCGCTCCTGCTGGAGCTCCCGGGCTACCGCTGGCCCCAGCCCCGGTCGGTGCTGCTGGAGGTGGGGCGGCGGACCTGGCAGTTCGTCTCCCGGGCGGGCCCGGTCATCGTGGTCCTCACGGTGGTCCTCTGGGTGCTCGCGGCCTTCCCGCGGGAGGTGGACCTCGACCGGGACTACGACGCCCTGCGGGCGGAGGCGGCGGCCGCGGCGGGCGTGGCCCCGGACGCCCCCCCGGAGGCGTGGACCGAGGGGCTGCGGGCCGAGATGGTCCGAATCGACGACATGGAGGGGGCGGAGCGGAGCGCCAGGTCCTGGGCGGGCCGCATCGGGAGGACCATGGAGCCGGTGCTCGCCCCCCTCGGCTTCGACTGGAAGATCGGCATCGGCATCGTCGCCTCCTTCGCCGCGCGGGAGGTCTTCGTGAGCACGCTGGCGGTGGTCTACGCGGCCGGGGACGCGGGGGAGGAGGACGAGGCGCTCCTCTCGCGGATCCGCTCCGACGTGGACCCGGGGACGGGGCGCCCGGTCTTCCGGCCGCTGGTCGGGATCTCGCTCCTCGTCTTCTTCGTCCTCGCCATGCAGTGCATGTCCACGCTGGCCGTCGTGCGCCGCGAGACGGGGGGATGGAAGTGGCCCCTCCTCATGCTCGGCTGGATGACGGGGCTGGCGTACGTCGGGAGCCTCCTCGTCTACCAGGTCGGCAGCGCCCTCGGGTTCTGAGGACGGCGCCGTCCTCCCGCCGTCGTAGATTCCCGGGCATGATCCGGTCCTTCCTGTGGACGGGGAGCGAGGTGCGCCGGGACCTCCCGCTTCCCGCGCTCAAGGAGGCGCTGGAGTCGCGCAGGGGGCTCCTCTGGGTGGACTTCGAGGACCCTCTCCCGGAGGAGGTGGCGCTGCTGGGGCCGGACCTCTTCGGCTTCCACCCCCTCTCCATCGAGAACTGCATCCAGGCCCAGTCCCGCCCCAAGCTCGACGACTACGAGGACTACCTCTACCTCGTCTTCCACTCCTGGAACCGCAACGAGGAGGGGATCCGGCTCGAGGAGGTGGACTTCTTCCTGGGGAAGAACTTCCTCGTCTCCTACCACGTGGAGACCCGGCCCAGCATCGCCCAGGTGATGGCCGTCCTCCCCGCCGACCCCCGGCTCGTCATGGGCCACGGCGCCGACCTCCTCCTCCACCAGGTGATCGACCGCATGGTGGATCGCTACACGGTCGTCGTCGACGCCCTGGACGAGCGGGTGGACCTCCTCGAGGACGAGGTCCTCGAGCACCCGTCGGAGGGGACGCTCAAGAGCATCCTCTCGCTCAAGCGGGACCTGCAGGACCTCTTCCGGACCGTCCGCCACCAGCGGGACGTGCTCAACTCCCTCGCGCGGGAGGGGCACGGGGTGATCAGCAAGAGGGGGCGGACCTTCTTCCGGGACGTCTACGACAACGTCGTGAGGATGCACGACACGGTGGAGGGCCTGCGCGACGAGGTCGCGGGGGCCCGGGACGCCTACATCTCCATGGTCTCCAACCGGATGAACGAGGTGATGAAGGGGCTCTCCACGGTGGCCACCATCATCCTCCCGCTCACCTTCGTCACCGGCGTCTACGGGATGAACTTCCCGGAGATGCCCCTGCTCCGCCACCCCGCCGGCTTCTGGGTCACCTGCGGGA
Organism: Planctomycetota bacterium; assembly: GCA_023150535.1. Classification (GTDB taxonomy): domain Bacteria; phylum Planctomycetota; class JAJSAM01; order JAJSAM01; family JAKLKS01; genus JAKLKS01. Next base: position 9,852 of record JAKLKS010000021.1, on the reverse strand, counting down.
TCATGCTCGCCGTCTGCACGGCCATGTTCCTCGCCTTCCGCAGGAAGGGGTGGGTGTAGGCGGGAGGTGCGGCTCCTCTCCGCGCCGCTCCCCCCGACCTGCTATCATCCCGCCCATGACCCGAGCCGAGACCGTACGCGCCCTGCTCGGCCGCCTGCACGCCGCGGGCGGCGCGGACTTCGTGGAGGACCCCCCCGGGTCCGGGGTCCACCTCTGGAGGACGAAGGCCGGCCGCCGGCCCTTCGAGGCGCAGGTCGATCGCTTCGGGCTGGAGATCCGCTGCTACCTCGCGGACGAGCTGTTCTGCACGGGCCGCCTCTTCGAGGACGAGGCCGACGACCTCCTCGCCCCCTCCTCCGGGCCCGGCTCCGCGGAGGCCCTGGCGGAACTCGCCGCCTTCGTGGACCGGGAGGTGGCCGGGGATTCCCGCCGGTTCCTCACCCCTCCCCACGCCGACCGCCACCCCGACCGCCGCGGGGACCCGCGCCACGACGCCGCCATCCGCCCGAGGCCGGCGCGGCGCATCGACCTCCCCGCCTAGGCCGAGGCGGCCGCCCCCGCATCCCCCGCCTCCGCCGCCCCGGCGGCGCCCCCGAACTGGATCTCGTGGAGCCTCCGGTAGAAGCCGCCGGGGATCTCCATCAGCTCGGCGTGCGTCCCCTGCTCCAGGATCCGGCCGCCGTCGAGCACGATGATCCGGTCGACGCCGCGGATGGTGGAGAGCCTGTGGGCGACGACGAAGGTGGTGCGGTCCTTCATGAGGTTCGCCAGGGCGTCCTGGACCACCTTCTCCGACTTCGAGTCGAGCGCGCTCGTCGCCTCGTCGAGGAGCAGGATGGGCGGGTCCTTGAGGATGGCCCGGGCGATGGTGATGCGCTGGCGCTGCCCCCCCGAGAGCCGGGTCCCGCGCTCCCCCACGACCGTCTCGTAGCCGTCCTGCTGCCGCAGGATCTCCTCGTGGATGAAGGCCGCCCGCGCCGCCCCCTCGATCTCCGCCCGGGTCGCCCCGGGGCGCCCGTAGCGGAGGTTCTCGGCGATGGTGGCGTTGAAGAGGAAGGCCTCCTGCGTCACCACCGCCACGTGGGAGAGGAGCGAGGTCCGGCTGAAGTCCCGGAGGTCGACGCCGTCCACCGTGACGCGCCCCTCCTGCGGGTCGTAGAACCGGGCCACGAGATCGAGGGTCGTGGACTTCCCGGACCCCGTCGCCCCGACGATCGCCACCGAGGAGCCCACGGGGACGCGGAAGGACACGTTCCGGAGGACCCAGGGCGAGTCCTCGGAGTAGCGGAAGGAGACGTTCTCGAAGGCGAACTCCGTCCGCGGGCGGACCAGGGCCCGGGCCGCGGGGCGGTCGGCCATGTCGTCCGTGGCGTCGAGGATCTCGAAGATGCGCTCCGTGCCCGCCAGCGACTCCTGCATCTTGTTGTAGTTCCCCGTCAGGCTCTTGGAGGACTTGTACATCCGCCCGATGAGGGCGGCGAAGGCGGTGAGGTCCCCCACCGTCACCTGCTTCTCCAGGACCAGGTACCCCCCGAGGCCGAGGATCACGGCCACCGACAGGTTGGAGAAGAACTCCAGGGTCTCCTTGCTGGTCACCTGCGCCCGGGCGACCTTCAGCGCCTCGACGAGGAAGTTCCCGGAGACCGCCCGGATCCTCTTCGCCTCGTGGTCCTCCATGCGGAAGGCCTTCACCACGCGGATCCCGGAGAGCATCTGGTTGATGGAGTGGGTGACGTCCGCCTTCTTCGCCTGCCGCCGGCGGGCGTGCTTCTTGATCTTCTGGCCGAAGTAGGAGATGGGGACGAGGATCGCCGGGAGCCCGACGAAGACCACCAGCGCGAGCCGCCAGTTGATGAAGAACGCCGCCCCCACCATGGTCACGATGAGGATGGGGTCGGAGATGATGTCGCCGAACAGCATCTCGAGGCCCCGGTTCGTCTCGGCGACGTCGTTCTGGATGCGGGAGAGCAGGTCTCCGGCCCTCTGCTTCGAGTGGAAGGACATCGGGAGGTTCACCAGCTTCTCGCAGAGGGCGCACCGGATCTCCACGACGAGCCGGTTCTGGATGACCTTGCCGAGGTACTCCTTCACCCAGTTGACGGCGAACATCCCCGCCGAGACCGCCGCGAGCAGCCAGCAGACCGACTCCAGCCTCTCGTAGGCCGAGACCTCGCCGCTGAGGATGATGTCGTCGAAGATCACCTTCCCCTGGTAGGCGAAGATCCCCTGCCCCACGGAGTAGAGGGCCGCCGCCGAGACGATGACGGCCATGTGGGGGATGAAGGGCCGGGCGAAGCCGAGCAGCCTCGGGATCTCCGTGTCCTCCCGGATGCGCCGGAGGAACCGCGGCACCAGGGGCCACAGGAAGAGGAGCCCGAAGAGGGCCGCCGCGACGTGCCAGGCCTGGATCCCGCGGTAGTCCTCGAGGACCCTCTTCTCCTCCCGCTCCACGATGAGCCCGCCGTTGATGTGCTCGACGGGCCCGAAGGCGCCGATCACCCGGTCCCGGGCGAAGCCCTCGTACTCCCTCGTCCCCGCCGCCCGCACCTTGACGCGCTGCGTGGCCAGGGAGTTGAGCGCGGTCCGCCCCTCGAGCTTCACCCGCTCCCGGATCTTCTCCGGGTACCCGGGGATCGCCTCGGCCACGGTGCCCGAGGCGTCGGTGACGTAGATGCGGTCCCCCCAGCGCCCGGTCTCGAGCAGGCCGCCCTCCCCGAGGTCCCCCACGAGCGTGTCGAGGTTCGCGTAGCCCACCACGAAGACCGTCTCCCCGGGGATCTCGACGGGGAGCTCCCGCTCCCGGTCCCCGTCCTTCACGCGGCGCGTCACCCAGCGGGCGGGGAAGGTCCGCTCCACGGCGATGGCCACCTGGCGGTCCTGGAGGTCCCCCATGCGGGCCGCCCAGGAGACCCTGACCGGGGGCGCCCCCGGGGGGGTCCGCAGGACGAGGGTGTGCCGGACCGTGCGGATGTCCTCCTCCACCTGGAGGTCGTACTTCCTGCGGACGGGGTTCGTGTCGGCGACCTCGAGGGCGGGGCCCCGCAGGCGCTCCGGCGGCGCCACCCCCTTCTTGAGGAGGACCTCGACCTCGGCCGGCCCCTGGCCGGGGGCCGGCGGCGCGGCCAGGGAGGCCGCGACCTCGATGGTGGCCGCCCCCTGGCCCGCGAAGTCCAGCGCCATGCCGTACTCGACCCCCCCCTCCAGGATCGGCTCCCCCTCCTGGACGAGGTCGGTGTTGGGGTTGAAGGTGTGGACCCAGAAGCGCTCCGGGGTCCTCCACACCTGCAGACCCGCGGGGATGCCGGGCAGGGGAACGGGGCGCCCCGGGATCGTCACCGACCGCATCCCCGCCTCCTCGGCGGTGGAGATCCTCACCCGGGTGAAGCCCTCCGGGGGATCGGCGTCCCTCTGCCACGCCGCGAGCCGGGCGAGGAGCTGGTCCACGCGCTCCCGGATGCGGACCCGGGCCTCGTCGTGGATCTTGACGACCTCCTCGCGGGCCTCCTTGACGGCCTTCTCCCGGTCGGTGAAGTGGATGTAGGCCAGGGCCGCGGTCGCCGCGCACAGGGCCACGGTCAGCGCGCGGCGGAGGTCGCGCCGGTTCTCCCCCTTCAAGCGGCCCCCCCGGGCGGGGCCCCGGGCCCGGGATCCCCGGGGACCGGCGCGACGGGCTCGCCCCGGAGCATCCGCCCGTAGACCGCCCGTGAACCCCCGACCATGGCCTTCACGCTGAACCTTTCACGAACGCGGACCCTGCCCGCCTCGGAGAAGCGCCTTCCGAGGTCCCGGTCACGCAGGATCCGTGCCATGGCGGCCGCCAGGGCCGGGGGGTCCCGCGGGGGGACCAGGAGCCCCGTCTCCCCGTCGGCCACGGCCTCCACGAGCCCCCCCACCGCGCTGGCGACGACGGGGACCCCGGCGGCCTGGGCGTCCAGGGCCGAGGTGCAGAGGCCCTCCAGCACCGAGGGCATGGCGAAGAGGTCGAGGGAGCCCATCACCTCAGGTACATCGTCCCGGAAGCCGAGGAAATGGACCCGCGTCCCGAGGAGGCCGAGGCGTCGGGCCAGGTCCTCCACGGCGGGCCGGCACTCCCCGTCGCCGATGAGCGCGAGGTGGGCGTCGGGGACCTCCCGCAGGAGCAGGGGCCAGGCCTCGACGAGCACCTCCTGCGCCTTGTGCCACCCGAAGGCGGCCACGTCCCCCACGAGCGGGGTCCCCGGGGGCAGGCCGAGATCCCCGCGCAGGTCCCTCCGCGCCGCCCGCTCCATCCGGTCGGCGTCGACGCCGCTCCAGACCACCTCGATGCGGTCCGCGGGGATGCCGTCCCGCACGAGGACGTCCCGGACCGCCCGGCTGATGGCGACGTAGCGGTCCCCGAGGAAGCGGTACTTGAACCAGGAGAGCCGGAGGAAGTTCCGGTAGATGGAGAAGTCGACGCGGCGGGAGACGGCCAGCAGCGGCCGGCCGGTCGCCCGCCGCGGCCCCCGGGCGGCGAGGCAGCCGAGGGTGTGGGCGTGGCTCGTGTGCATGTGGAGGATGTCGGGGCGGCGGTCGCGGAGGATCCGCCGCAGCGCCGCCACCGCCCCGAGGTCCCACTCCCCCCGCATGGCGACCTCGTGGACGGGGAGCCCGAGCGCTCGGGCCCGCCGCGCCAGCGGCGAGCCCGGCTGGGCCGCCACCTCCGACTCCTCGCCGAGGTCGCGCAGTCCCGCCGCGAGCCATAGGTTCTGCTGCTCCCCGCCCCGCCAGGTCCGCTCGGTGTTGAGGTGGAGGATCCTCACGGCGCCCCCTCCCCCCGCGGCGGCGGCAGGAGGGCGAGCAGCGGCACCCGCCAGGCCGCCTCCAGGGCGACGGGGAGGCTCATCTTCGAGCGCCCGGAGTCCCTCTCGGCGAACCGGATGGGCACCTCCAGGACCCGCGCCCCGGCCCGCACCGCCCGGTAGGTGGTCTCCACCTGGAAAGCGTACCCCTTCGCCGCGGTCCGGCCCGGATCCACGCGCCGCAGGAGGTCGGCCCGCCACCCCTTGAAGCCGCCGGTGAGATCGCGAAGCGGCAGGCGCAGCCAGGCGCGCGCGTAGAACGAACCCCAGCGCGAGAGGAGCCTCCGGCCGAGCCCCCAGCCCGCGGTCCCGCCGCCGGGCACGTAGCGCGAGCCGAGGACCAGGTCGGCCTCCCCCCGCTCCAGGGGGCCCCGCAGGGAGGGGAGCGCCGAGGGGTCGTGGGAGAGGTCGGCGTCCATCTGGAAGACGAGGTCGGCGCCCCCCGCCAGGGCCCGGGCGAAGCCGGCGGCGTAGGCGCGCCCGAGCCCCTCCTTGCGCTCCCGGTGGAGGACCTCGACGCGTCCGGGATGGGCCCGGGCGATCCCGTCCGCGACGGCACCGGTCCCGTCGGGGGAGGCGTCGTCCACCACGAGCAGCGACCACTCCCCCGGGAGCCCGAGGATCCCCGCCGCCGCGCGGGGGAGGTTCTCCCTCTCGTCGTAGGTCGGCAGGACGACGACCGCCCTCACCGCGCCGCCTCGCGGTAGACGGCCAGCGTCCGCCGCGCGGTCTCCTCCCAGGTCCATTCCGCGGCCCGCCGCCGCCCCTTCGCGACGAGGCCGGCGCGCAGCCCGGGATCCTCGAGGATCCGCCCGATCCCCGCCGCGATGGCCTCCACGGAGAGGGGATCGACGAGGAGCGCCCCGCCGCCGGCGGTCTCCGGCAGGGCGCCGGCCGTGGAGGCGAGGACCGGCGTGCCGCAGGCGAAGGCCTCCAGCACCGGGAGCCCGAAGCCCTCGTCGAGGCTCGGGAAGAGGAGGGCGCGCGCCCCCGCGTAGAGGGGGGCGAGGTCCCCCTCGGCGACGTGGCCGAGGAACCGCGCCCGGTCCTCCCCGAGGCCGAGGCGCCGCCGCGCCGCCTCCACCTCCTCCCACCCGTGCTTGCGGGGGCCCGCCAGCACGAGCGGCGGGGTCGAGGGGGGGAGGGACGCCAGGGCCTCCAGCACCCGGACGGCGTTCTTGCGGGCGGCGATCTGGCCGACGAAGAGGAGGTACTCCGGCGGCACCCCGAGGCGCGCCCGGGCCGCCGCCGCGGCCGCCGGGTCCACCCGGCCGAAGCCGGGATCCACGCCCTCGGGCACGACCCGCACGCGGTCCGCCTCCACGGGGTGGAACTCGAGGAACCGGTCCCGGGAGTGGGAGGAGACGAAGAGGAGGAACCGGGCCCGGGCGGCGAGGTCGGCGTAGGCCCTCCGCTTGGCCTCCCGGAACCCCTCGTCGGCCCACTTCTCCGAATCGAGGCTGAAGACGTCGTGGACCGTGGCCACGAGCGGCGTCCTGCCGAGGCGGCGCGGGACCCGGGCGTCGGGGCCGTGGAAGACGTCCAGCGAGCGGGCGAGGAGGGGGGTGAACCCCTCCTGGAAGAGGCGGCGGCGGAAGTTGGGCCGGCGGACCCGGTGGAACCAGCGGGCGCGGCGGAGGCGGGACATCCGGTAGCAGAGGGTGAACCGGTCCTCCCCGTCCACGGCGCCGAGGGCCTCGACGAGGGAGAGGACGTACCGGGAGACCCCCGTGCGCTCCTTCTTCGCGAGCGCCGAGGCGTCGATGCCGATCCGGAGGGGCGCGGAGGCCGCCATCCCCCCATCTTCCGGGTGGAGGTACCGAACCCGGCACAGATCAGTACGGAACCCGACCTGATCCGTACGGAACCCGACCCGTTTCCGTCATCCCCTCCCGGACCGGCCCCTCGCCAGGCTTCCCCGCCCCCCCGCCCGCTCTCCTCGCGGAGGGGGTCCGCCGGGGGCCGTATACTCCCGGCGTCGCCGTCCCGCCCCCGTCCCCCGTCCCCTTCCCGAGGAGTCTCCCCTGGCCGCCTCCCGAGCCCCCACCTGGCGCCGCTTCGTCGCCTACGCCTTCGGCGCGGCGCTGCTCGCCCTCGCCGACCCGGCCGCCTCCCCCATCGCCCCCTGGAACCTCGCCGCGGGGGCGTTCCTCTGCCTCTCGGGGGCCTTCTGGCGGGTCTGGGGCTGCGGCCACCTGCGGAAGAACCAGGCGGTGATCTCCTCCGGTCCCTACGCCCACGTGCGCAACCCGCTCTACCTCGGCACGCTGCTCAACCTCTTCGGCTTCGGGCTCGCCGCCGGTCACCCGGTCATCCTCTACGGGCTCCTCCCCGCGGGCCTCCTCGTGTTCGCGCTCTACTACGTTCCGAAGAAGGAGCGGGTGGAATCGGAGCGCCTGCGCAAGCGCTTCGGGGCGGAGTTCGAGGAGTACCACGACGCGGTGCCGGGCTACCTGCCCCGGCTCACCCCCTGGCCGAAGGCGAAGCGGGAGAGGATGTCCTTCGCGCTCGTGGTGGAGAACAGCGAGCTCGAGACGCTGGCGCTCATCCTGCTCGGGCTCGGGGTGATGGTCGGGCGGTTCACCGGGGTGATCCCTCCCTACCTCGGGCTGCCGATCGGGGGCTAGGGGTGGCGGCTCCGCTCCGCCGGGAGGACCTCGACCGGCTCCGCGAGGGCTTCCTGGGGAAGCGGCGCTGGTACCGGCCGCTGGTCCACCTGCTGCGGCTCCCCGACGGGGGGAAGGCGGTGGTGAAGGACTTCCTCCCCTGCCCCTGGTTCCTGCGCTGGACCTACGGGCGGCTCCTCACGGGGCGCGAGGTGCGGGCCTACGCGCGGCTCGACGGGCTGGAGGGGGTGCCGCGGTTCCTCGGGCGGCTCGACGGGTACGCCTTCGCGGTGGAGTGGGTGGAGGGGCGGGACCTCGGGAAGTGCCCGAAGGGGAGCCTCGGGGCGGAGACCTTCGATCGGCTCGCGGCGACGGTGGAGGGGATGCACCGGCGCGGGGTGCTGCACCTGGACCTGCGGCAGCGGCGGAACGTGCTCGTGGACGGGGCCGGGGTGCCGCGGGTGATCGACTTCTCCTCGGGGTTCACGGTGGACCCGGAGGGGTGGTGGGGGCGGTTCCTCCTGCGGCGGCTCGGGCCGGTCGACCGGAGCGGCGTGCTCAAGTACAAGCGGCGGTTCCTGCCGGATTCGCTCACGCCCGACGAGACCGCCCGCCTCGCGCGCCTCGAGCGGTGGCGGGGGTGGTGGCCGTTCTCGTAGGGCGGCGACGCGCCGGGACGGTGCCTCCCGCGCCTTCCGCCACCCCCACCCTCAGTTCAACGCTCCTCCCGAGGGCGCCCAGCAGTCGGACCATCTGGTCCACGGACTTCCGGGAGTTGGCGGTGTCGAGGAGGCGCAGCACCTGGGCGAGGGAGGTGCCGAGCTGGCGGGCAAGGCTCCGCTTCGACCGGCCCGAGGTATCGAGGGAAGCGATCGCCTCGAGGGTGAGGGCGTAGAGGAGCTCCTTCCGCTCGTACTCGGGGTCGCCGACGAAGCGCAGGACGTGGTCGATGTGCACCGAGTCCTCCGCTCCGGAGGCGAGGCTGTAGGTGAAGGCCTCGCGGCCGAGTTCCGGGTCCGGGGCGGCGGAGACCACCGGGTCCGACGGGGACGGAACGACCTTCAGCTGCGCCCAGGGGAACTCGAACTCCCCCCGCGCGGTCCGGACGAGGAAGCAGCGTCGGCGCGGATCCGACCTGACGGAGTCGATTCTCACAGGAGTCCCTCCTTCACAAGTTCCGACAGGAGCCTCCGGATCCGCGGGGAGGCGGCCCCCTGCATGGCCCTGCCATGGTCGAGGTCCCACTTCACCACCAGGCATCCGTCCTTGAAGACGTGGACGTGCCGGGGAGGGTGGTCGCCGACCCACGTCAGGAAGATGTACCCGCCGCGCCGGACCCTGGACACGAGGGTATGGTATCACAGATGATACCACTCGTGGACCTCCCCCGTCCCGCCCCGGTGTCCTCCAGGACCCGCACCCGACCTTCTCCCTTCCGCGCGATGGGGGCGATGGAGGGAGCCGGGGGTGGCCTCCATGCCGGGACGGCGCGGCTCCGCCCTGCCGCCGGGCACTGGTAGGATGGTCCACCACCATGCGGTCCCGCGCTTCACTGCCCGGGGGGCCATCGGCCGGTCTCCCCCTTCCCCTCCACGTCCTCGTCCACCCCGAGGGCCGCTGGTGGCTCGCCCACTGCCTCGAACTCGACATAGTATCACAACATGATACAATAGTGGGTGCCCGCCGGGGGCTGGAGGACGCACTGGAACTGCTCCTGGAGGACGCCGCGGAGACGGGCGGCCCCCGGGGACTCCTCCGGCCCGCGCCGGCATCCGCCTGGGCCGGGTATCGCAGGGCCCGACGGGAGGGGAATCCGGCCGGGACGCGTCTCCCCGGCGTCGTACTCGACGTCCGGGTCCGGGCCGACGGATAGGCGTGGGCACCTTCGACCTCCTCCTCCTCCATCCCCTCGCCAGCGCCGTCTTCCTGGTCCTCCTCGTGCCGGGCCGCTCGCGGTTCCTCCTCCCCCTGGCGGCCCTCCTCGCCGGGATCCTCCTCTCCCTGCCCCTCGCCTGGTGGGAGCGCCTGGAGGGCGCCCCCGGCCTCGCCTCGCTCGTGGCGATGATCGCCCTGGGTCTGCCCGCCTTCGCCATGGGAGTCATCGCCTGGGCCCTCGGGCGCCGCCAGGAGAACCCCGCTCCCCACGCGGCGTGGGCGCGCAGGTTCTTCTCCGTCTCCTTCGCGTCGTCGATGCTCCTCCTCGCCGTTCCCATGGCGGCGGGGATGCGGGCCGGGGAGGTCGACAGGGCCCGGTCCTGGATCGAGTCCCTCGGGGCGGAGGTGCGGCGGGAGCGCGAAGAGGAGGGGAAGTTCCCCGCGAGGATCGACGACCTGCTCGCCGGGGTTCCCGATCCTCCGGCCGCCGTCACCAGGTCGGGAGGGCCCGTGTACATGCTGGAGGGCGAGGGTTTCCGCCTGGAGTTCTC
>JAKLKS010000219.1 GCA_023150535.1 Planctomycetota bacterium | reverse complement strand
GAAGGCCCTGCGCGCCTACGCCCTCTCCCTCGGCGCCCCCGCGGCGGCGGAGGCGGCGCGGCGCCTCGAGGACCCCGACGCCGTCGTCGTCGCCGCCGGCCAGCAGCCCGGGGTCGGCGGGGGGCCGCTGCTCTCCTTCGCCAAGGCCGCGGGCACGGTGGCCCTGGCGCGCCGCCTGGAGGCGGCCGGCGCGGGGCCCGTGGTCCCCGTCTGGTGGGTCGCCTCGGAGGACCACGACCTCGACGAGGCGGGGGCGGTCCTCCTCGGGGGCGGCCGCAGGGGGTCGGACCTCCTCGCGGCGGAGCCCCGCGACCGGCGCATGCTCTCCGCCGTCGCGGCCCCCCCGCTCGCCGCGGCCGCGGGGGACGCGGGCGGATCGGAGTTCTCCTGCGAGGTCCTCCTCCACCGCGAGGCCGCGGCGGGGGCCTCGCTCGGGGCCCAGAGCGCGCGCTGGTTCATGGACCTCCTCTCGGGGCGGGGGCTGGTCGTCCTCGAGCCCCAGGTGGTCCGCCCCTTCGCGCGGGGGCTCCTCGCCCGGGAGATCGGCGAGCCGGGCCTGCTCGCCGCCGCCGTGCGGGAGGGGAACGCGGCGGTCCGGCGCGCGGGGTACGAGGCGGTCCTCGCCGATCCCGCGGGCCCCCTCCACTTCACGGTGGACGGGAGCGGGAGGCGCACGCGGGGAGGCGGCACCGCCGCCCACCTGGAGGCGCTCGCGACGGGGATCTCCGCGGACGCGGCCCTCAGGGTGCTCGTGCAGGACGCGGCGCTCCCGGTCGCGGCCCAGGTGGGCGGACCGACGGAGATCGAGTACCTCGCGGCCCTCCTCCCGGCCCGCCGGGCGGCGGGGGTCTTCGTCCCCTGCGCGGTCCCGCGCCCCGGGCTCACGATCCTGGAGAAGCGGGTGGAGGAGGCGCTCGCGGAGTTCCGCTGCGACCTCGCCTCCCTCTACCTGCGCGGGGAGGAGGCGCTGCGGCATCCCGGCGGCGCGGGCGAGGACCCGCTGGCGGTCGAGGCGCGCCGCCTCCGGGCCGAGCTGACGGCGCTCGCCGGGGACCCGGCCGCCCACGCCTCGGCGGTGCGGAGCCGCCTCGACCGCGCGCGGCACGCCCTGGAGGACCTGGCCGCGGCCGCCGCGAGGGCCGCGGAGGAGCGCCGGGGGGTCGGCGAGTCCCGGAGGCGGCGCGTCCTCGAGGCGCTGCTCCCGGAGGGCGTGCCCCAGGAGCGGCGGTGGTCGCTGCTGGCCTTCCTCCTGCGGCACGGGCGGGGGCTCGCGGACCGCCTCGCCGACGCCCTGGAGGGGCCGGAGCCGGGGCACCGGGTCGTGAGGGCCTGAGGCGGCGGGCGAGGAGGCGCGATGGCGGACGTGCTGGCGATCGGTGCGCACCCCGACGACGTGGAGCTGACCATGGGCGGGCTGCTGCTCCGCCTCCGCGACGCGGGCCGGAGCGTCGCCATCCTCGACCTCACGCGCGGGGAGGGGGGCACGAGGGGCACCCCGGAATCCCGGGCGGCGGAGGCGGCCGCCGCGGCCGCCCTCCTCGGCGCCGCGGAGCGGCGCATCCTCGATCACGGGGACGGGCGGCTGGAGCCCTCGGAGGCGGTGCGGCGATCCGTCGTGGAGGCGATCCGGGAGTTCCGCCCCTCGCTCGTCCTGGCCCCCTTCTGGGAGGACCTCCACCCCGACCACGCCGCCGCGGGCGCCGCCGTGCGATCGGCGCGCTACGTCTCGGGCATGGCCCGCTGGTTCCCCGGGCCCCGGCCCCCCCACCGCGCCCGGACCTTCCTCTACTCCCTCCACCACTCCCTCGATCGCCCCCCGTCGCTCGTGGTGGACGCGACGCCCGTGTTCGGCAGGAAGATGGACCTCGTCCGCTGCTTCCGCTCCCAGCTCCACGACCCCGCCTCCCGCGAGCCGGGCACGAACATCGCGTCGGAGGACTTCCTCCCCCGCTGGGAGGCCCGCCACCGCTGGTTCGGCGAGCGCATCGGCGTCCGGTACGGGGAGCCCTACTTCCACGAGGGGCCGCTGGCCGTCGAGGATCCCCTCTCCCTCCTCCGGGGCGGGGGAGGGGCCGCGTGAGGATCGGCATCGCCTGCTGGCCCACCTACGGCGGCTCCGGGGCCGTGGCCACGGAGCTGGGCGTGGCCCTCGCGGACCACGGGCACGAGGTGCACTTCGTCTCCTACGCGCCCCCCTTCCGGCTCGACGCGGTCCGCCGCGACATCACCTTCCACCCCGTGTCGGTGTCCGCCTACCCGCTCTTCCGCTACCCGCCCTACGACCTCGCGCTCGCGTCGCGGCTCGCGGAGGTGGCGGAGGAGCACCGCCTCGACCTGTTCCACGTGCACTACGCCATCCCCCACGCGGCGGCGGCCCACCTGGCGAGGGAGATGCTGGGGGACGCGGCCCCGGCCCTCGTGGTGACGCTCCACGGCACCGACATCACCGTGGTCGGCACCGACCCGGCCTACCGCAGGACGACCCAGTTCGTGCTCGATCGGGCCGACGGGGTCACGTCGGTCTCCCGGTGGCTCGCGGAGGAGACCGTGAAGGTCTTCGCCCCGCAGGCCCCGATCCGGGTCGTCCCGAACTTCGTGGACCTCGACCGCTTCCGCCCCGCCTGCCCCGACGGCCTGCACGACCGTCTCGCCGCACCCGGCGAGTCGGTCCTCATGCACGTGTCGAACTTCCGCCCCGTGAAGCGGATCGAGGACGTCGTGCGGGTCTTCGCCCTCGTGGCGGCGGTCCGCCCCTGCCGCCTCGTCCTCGTGGGGGACGGCCCGGAGCGGCCGCGGGCGGAGGAGGAGGCGCGCCGCCTCGGCGTCGCCCGGGGGGTCACCTTCCTCGGGGAGAGGGACGAGGTGGAGAGCCTGCTGCCGGGGGCGGACGTCCTCCTCCTCCCGAGCGAGAGCGAGTCCTTCGGCCTCGCGGCGCTGGAGGCCATGGCCTGCGGGGTCCCCGTCGTGGGGACGAGGACCGGCGGCCTCCCGGAGCTCGTGGAGGACGGCGTCTCCGGGCACCTCTGCGAGGTGGGCGACTACCGGTGCATGGCCGCCTTCGTGGGGGGGCTCCTGGCCGACCCGCCCCGCCACCGCGCCCTGCGGGAGGCGGCGCGGGCGCGGGCGTCCCTCTTCGGGCGGACGGAGGCGGTGCGCCGCTACGAGGAGTGCTACGCGGAGGCGATGGGGAAGCGGCGGGGCTCCTAGCGCCGGACCCGCAGGAGCTCCGCGGCCTCGAGCCGCCCCCGGCCCTCCGCCGTCGCGAGCGGCGTGCGGCCGTCGTCCGCCTTGAGGGCCGGGTCGGCGCCGCCGCGCAGGAGGAGCCGGACGAGCTCCCGGTCCCCGGAGAAGGCCGCGGCGTGCAGCGCCGTCCAGCCCCCCTCCTGCCGCGCGTTCACGTCGGCGCCCGCGCGCAGGAGCGCCTCCACGACGGGGGCGTGGCCGGCCGCCGCGGCGGAGTGCAGGGGCCGCACCCGCATGGGGTTGGAGGCGACCGCGTCCGGGTCGGCGCCCCGCGCCAGCAGGAGGTCCACCACCTCCGTCCTGCCGAAGAAGGCGGCGAGGTGGAGCAGGGTGAAGCCGTCGGCGGCGCGCGCGTGGAGGAACCCGGGGAAGGAGTCGAGGACCTCCGTGACGAAGCGGGCGTCCCCGAGGGCGGCGGCGTCGAAGACGTTCATCTCCGGGTCGGCCGCCAGCAGGATGTTCACGAGGTCCTGGCGCCGGTGGTAGAGGGCGAACATCAGGGCGGAGATCCCCGCGTCGCTCACGTAGGAGGCGCGGGCCGCGTTCTCGGCCACGAGGTCGCGCAGCCGCTCCGGGTCGCCGGCGCGGATCGCCTCGAAGACGTCGTCCACGGTCCTCATCGCGGGCGCCCCTGCACGGGCCCGCCCCCGGCGCCGCGGCCGTCCGGTCCGCGCTCCTGCCGCCGGAGGAACTCCGCGATGATGGCATCGGAGACGGGGATCCCCTCCTCCGAGATCCGGAACCGGTCACGGTCCACCGTGACCAGCCCCGCTTCCGAGAGGCGCCCCAGGAGCCCGCCGAAGAGGGCGCGCGCGTCGATCCCCGTGCGCGCGCGGAGGTCGTCGAACCCGACCCCCTCGTCGAGCCGCAGCCCCAGCATGATCGTCTCGCCGAGGAGCCCGCGGGCGTCCAGGCGCTCGCTCTCCGCCGACGGGTCCTCCCCCCCCTCCACGCGGTCGAGCCAGGCGCGCAGGTCCCGCACGTTGGAGGAGCGGACCCCGTCGAGGTAGGAGGCCGCGGAGACGCCCACGCCGAGGTAGGGGCCGTTGCGCCAGTACACGAGGTTGTGCAGGCACTCCTGGCCGGGGAGCGCGAAGTTGCTGGTCTCGTAGGCGCGGAAGCCCGCGGCGGCCAGCCGGGAGCGGGCGAGGAGGAGCATCTCGCGCTCGAGGTCCTCCTCCTCGCGGCGGACGAGCCCGCGCCGCTCGCGGGCGAGCATGGTCGTCCCGTCCTCCCAGAGGAGCGCGTAGCAGGAGAGGTGCCCCGTCCCGAGGGCGACCGCCTCGTCGAGGTCGCGGCGGAAGGTCTCCATCCCCTGCCCCGGCACCGCGAACAGGAGGTCCACGGAGACGCGCGGCACCCCCGCGGCCCGCAGGTCCGCGACGGCCCGCCGCGCCTGCGCGGCGTCGTGGATGCGGCCCACGGACCGCAGCACGCGGTCGTCGAAGGACTGGACCCCGACGGAGACGCGGTCGCAGCCCGCGTCGAGGAGGGCGTCGATCCTCCCCGCGTCGAGCGTCCCGGGGTTGGCCTCCACCGTCCACTCGCGGAGGCCGGAGAGGTCGCACCTCGCCCGGAGGATCCCCCCGAGCCGCCGCAGCTCCTCCGCGGAGAGGATCGTCGGCGTCCCCCCCCCGACGAAGATCGTCGCCGGCGCGAAGCCCGCGGGCGCCCGCGCCGCCAGCTCCCGGTCGAGCCCGTCGAGGTAGGCCGCCGTCTCCTTCCCGCGGCGCCCCCCGGGGAGCGAGTAGAAGTCGCAGTAGGAGCACTTCGTCTCGCAGAAGGGGACGTGGACGTAGAGGGAGGGGCGCTCCGCCGCGGCGGGGCGGGCCCCCGCCTCAGTACTGCTCGGGGCGGGCGGCAAGGTGGCGCTCGAGCTTGCGGAGGGCCTCTGCCTCGATCTGGCGGACGCGCTCCCGCGTGAGCTTGAGGTGCTCGCCGACCTCCTTGAGGGTCATGCGGTCCCCGTGGGGCTTCGCGGGCCCGTCGAGGAGCAGGAGATCGCGATCGTCGGTGAGGCCGTAGCGCAGCTTGATGATGAGCTCCTCGCGGGGCTCCAGCGTGCGCAGCGCGTCGCGCATCCTCTCGCGGTCCTGGGAGGCGAAGAGGGCGTCCTCGGGCCGCTCGTCGCGGCGGTCCGGCAGGCCGTCGTTCCCCGCCACCATGGCGTCCAGGGAGACGGCCCCGGCCCCGGACTCGTCGGCCTTGAGCGCGCGCTCCACGAGGACGGGATCCACCTTCTGCGACCGGAACTCCGCCTTCACCTCGGCGGCGGTGGGGGCGCGCCCCATCTTCTCCTGGAGGCGCTCGATGACCTCCTCGCGCCGCGGCTTCATCGCCTCGGCGATCTCCTCCGAGGAGGGCATCCTCCCCAGCTCCACCTCCAGGCGGGAGCGCTCGCGCTTCACGCGGTGGATCTTCTCGGCGAGGTAGGAGGGGATGCGGACGGTCTTGGCCGTGTTGACCAGGGCGCGCCGGATGGCCTGCTTGATCCACCAGGTCGCGTAGGTGGAGAAGCGGGTCTCGCGCCCGGGATCGAACTCCTGCACCGCCTTGAGCAGCCCCAGGTTCCCCTCCTCGATGAGGTCGAGGAGCTGGAGACCGCGGTTGTTGTAGACCTTGGCGATGGAGACGACCAGGCGGAGGTTGGACCGGATCATCAGGTCCCGGGCCTCCATGTCCCCGGAGCGGACGCGGATCGCCAGAGCCCTCTCCTCCTCGGGGGTGAGGAGCTTGAAGCGGTTGATGTCCTGCAGGTAGGAATCCAGCGCGGGTTCGCGGGCCACGGGGCCATTCTGGGGGCGCGGCCCGCCCCGTCAAGAGGAAAGAGGGATGCGGCGGCCCGATCCCTCAAGCCGCGCGGTCCCATGGGTTTGCATCCGCGCCGGCGGGCATCTGCCCCCTCAGTAGGCGTTCCTCCCGGCGAGGACCTGGAGGACGGTCCGGAGGAGGATCTCCAGGTCGAACAGCAGCGACCAGCGGCGCGCGTACTCGAGGTCGAAGGCGAGCCTCTCCTCGATGCCGCTGCGCCCCCGCAGCCCGTTCACCTGGGCCCACCCGGTGACGCCGGCCCGCAGGGAGTGGCGGAGCATGTAGCCGGGGAAGGCGCGGCGGAACTGCTCGACGAACTCCGGCCGCTCCGGGCGCGGGCCGACGAGGCTCATGTCCCCGCGGATCACGTTCCAGAGCTGGGGGAGCTCGTCGAGGGAGAAGCGGCGCAGGAAGCCTCCCGCCGGGGTCCTCCTCGGGTCGGCGGGGCTCGCGAACACCGGGCCCGTGGCGTCCTCGGCCCCGACGACCATGGTGCGGAACTTGAGCATCGTGAAGGGGCGGCCGTCGAGCCCGATCCTCTCCTGCCGGTGGAGGATCGGCCCGCGCGAGGAGAGACGGACCGCAAGCGCGACGAGCAGCAGCAGCGGCGAGAGCAGGACCAGGAGGGCGGTCCCCAGGACGAGGTCGAGCGCCCGCTTCAGGCGCGCGCCGCCCGCCCGCAGGGGGCTCTCCCAGTAGGAGGCGAGGGCGAAGGGGCCGAGGACGTCGAGGCGCGGGGGAGGGAAGCCGGGAGGCCGCGGCAGCTCCCAGGCCAGGCAGACGTCGGCGGTGCCGTCGGCGAGGGCGAGGAGGAGGCCGGGGGCCGAGGGGTCGGAGAGGACGTCCGTGAGGACGACGACGCGCGCGACGCCGAGTTCCGCGGCGAGGCGGGGCGCGTCGGCGAGCGCCCCG
>JAKLKS010000218.1 GCA_023150535.1 Planctomycetota bacterium | reverse complement strand
CACCGACATCGCGACGAGGAGGACGACGATCCCCGCGATCACGGTGGCGATCACGGGGAGGACCGCGACGAGCGATTCCCCGCGCGACTCCAGGGAGTGCTCCAGGGCGTCCGCCTCCCGCCCGAGGCTCTCCGCGACGGTTCCGGTCTGCTCCCCCCGGGCGAGGGCGGCCCGGAAGGGGACGGGCAGGGGGGCGGGGGCGAAGGCCTCCACCCGGCTGCTCCCGGCGCGGAGGGACGCCGCGGGGAGGGCGAGGGGGCCCTCGAGGGCCGCCCACCCCGCGGCCGCCGCCGCCCGCTCCGCCGCCGCGGCCGGGTCGAGGCCGGCGTCGTCGAGCGCCGCGAGGACCCGCGCCCATCGGAGCAGCGCCCGGTCCCGGAGCATCCCGCCGAGGAAGGGGAGGGCGAGCAGGACGGTCCCGACGGCCGTCGACGCCCTCGCCCGCCGCCAGAGCCACCAGCCGAGGCCGAGGACGATCCAGATCGGGATCCACCAGGCGAGGATCGCCGCGGCGAAGCCCCCGATCCTCCCCTGCACGAGGAGGCCGATGTTGACCGGGACCGCCGCGAAGTGCAGGACGAGGAGGGGGTAGATCACCCGGGCGAAGGCCCGGCCCGCCGTCCTCTCCGCCTCCGCCTCCCCCGCGGCGAGGGAGCGGAAGGCGCGGTCCACGGTCCCCGAGGCCTCGCCGGCGCGCACCAGCTCCGCGTGGAAGCGGGGGAAGGCGGCGGGCCGCTCCGCCATGCCGTCGGCCAGGGGACGGCCGGCCACCGCCGCCGCCCGGAGGTGGCGGGCCGCCTCGCCGAAGGAGCCCCCGGCCTTCGCCGCCAGCTGGTCGAGGGCGGAGCGCACGGGGATCCCCGCGCCCAGCATCGAGGCCAGCCCCTCGTAGAACACCCTCCGCGCGCGCATGGCTCCATCTGACGCCCGCCCCCCCGCTTCCCCGCCGGTTTTCCCGGCGGGGAGTCCCTTCCTGTAGGATGGACGCCGTCCGGGGGCAGGGGCGCCCAGGGACCGGAGAGACCATGGCCACCCGATCCAGCGGCGAAGGCACCGGGGAAGCGAAGGAGCGACGCTCCACGGGCGGGACGGAGGGGGGCGGCCCGGGCGGGCGGAGCTACGAGCACCGGGCCCCGTCCAAGGAGCGCCGCAGCGGCCGGGAGCGGCGCGCCCGCGACGAGGCCCTGGCCGAGGGGGACGACCGCCGCCTCGCGGAGAGGCGAAGCGGCCTCGAGCGGCGCAGGCCCCACCTCCACTACGAGGACCTGACCCCGCACCCGCGCCCCGACCGCAACATCAACGACTACCCCCTCAGCACCGACGAGGTGGAGTTCATCAACGCGATCAACGACTACAAGGACAAGTTCGGCCGGCCCTTCCCCACGTGGAGCGAGGTGCTGCACGTGCTGCGCACCCTCGGCTACCTCCGGGTGGACACGCCCTTCCCCCCGGCCCTCCCCGGGCACGGGCCCTTCGGGGCCCCGCCGGAGGCGGGCGGCGGCGCGAAGGTCGGCGAGGCCGCGGGCGGGGCCGGGCCGGCGGAGGGCCGGCCGAAGCCCTAGCCGGCCGAAGTTTGGCGGGGTCCGCGCCCCGCCGTAGCCTCCCCCCTTCCGGCGGGCGGGGCGTCCGCGGCGACAGCGAGGAGGAATCCGTGGGATCCGGTAAGGCCGTCGAGTTCTACATCGTCCAGCGCGCTGCCGCGGCGGGGGAGGACCCCGTCCTCGCCCTGTTCCTCCACGAGGGGGAGCCGCTCCCCGCCGGGGGGGCCGCCGTGGACGAGGCCTGCGGCGGGCTCCTCTCCCGCGTGATCGCGAGCGGCGAGTTCCAGGGGAAGGCCCGCTCGACGCTCCTCCTCCACAGCGCGGGGAAGTCCGGCCCGAGGCGCGTCCTCCTGGTCGGGCTCGGGAAGCGGGGGGCCCTCGACGTCGAGGGGGTCCGCCGCGCCGCCGGCGCGGCGGCCCTGGCCGGCCAGGCCGCGAAGGCGGGGGAGATGTCCGCGGTGCTCCCCGCCCCGGGCGGGCTCCGCCTGGAGGACCTCGCCGCGGCCTTCGTCGAGGGCTCGGCGCTCGCCCTCTACCGCTACCTCGACCACAGGACGGGGGAGGGGGCCGAGAACCCCCACCCCCTCGTGCGCGTCACCCTGGTCGCCGCGGATCCCGACGCGCGGGCCGCCCTGGACCGCGGCGTCGCCTTCGGACGCGTGCTGGCCGACGCCGCCGTCTTCGCCCGGGACGTGGGCAACACCCCCGGCAACGAGGGGACCCCGACCTTCCTCGCCGGGAAGGCCCGGGAGATCGCCTCCGAGAGCGGGATGAAGCTCACCGTCCTCGACCGCGCCGACATGGAGCGGGAGGGCATGGGCGGGATCCTCGGGGTCGCGCGCGGGACCGAGGAGCCGCCGAAGTTCATCGTCCTCGAGCACAACGCCGGTCGCGCCGACCTCCCCCTCTACGCCCTCGTGGGCAAGGGAGTCACCTTCGACTCCGGCGGCATCTCCCTCAAGCCCGGCGCCGACATGCACGAGATGAAGTTCGACAAGTGCGGGGCCGTGGCGGTGCTGGCCACGATGCGGGCGGTGGGGCGCCTGAAGCTGCCGCTCAGGGTCGCGGGCATCTGCCCCGCGACGGAGAACCTCCCCAGCGGGAAGGCCTACAAGCCGGGGGACGTCGTCCGGACCCTCGGCGGCCGCACCGTCGAGATCCTCAACACCGACGCCGAGGGGCGCATGCTCCTCGTGGACGGCATCACCTGGGCGAAGCGCATGCAGCCCCGCTGCATCGTGGACCTCGCCACCCTCACGGGGGCCTGCGTCGTCGCCCTGGGCGACGCGGCGAGCGGGCTCTTCAGCACCGACGACCGCCTGGCCTCCTCCCTCGAGTCGGCCGGTGCGGCGGCGGGGGAGCGGCTCTGGCGGATGCCGGTCTACGAGGAGTACACGGAGCAGATCAAGAGCGACGTGGCGGACTTCAAGAACACCGGCGGCCGCAACGCCGGGGCCTGCACCGCGGCGGCCCTCCTGAAGGCCCACGCCGAGGGCACCCCCTGGGCCCACCTCGACATCGCGGGCACCGCCTGGGGGGGCAAGGACCGGGACTACGTCCGCAAGGGGGCCACGGGCGTCGGCCCGAGGACCCTGGTGCGCTGGCTCGTGGCGGAATCCGCGGCCCCGGGGAAGTAGCCACGCATCCGCGGGCGCGCCTGATCGGGCTCATCGGGGCCATCCGCGGCCGCAGCTCCGCCGTCGTCCAGACCCACGACAACCCCGACCCCGACTGCATCGGGAGCGCCGTGGCGCTGCGGTTCCTCATCGAGCGCTACGCCGGCATCCCCGTGGTCATCGCCCACGGGGGGACGGTGGGGCGCAGCGAGAACAGGGCCATGCTCCGCGTCCTCCGCGTGAAGGCGGTCCCCTCCCAGCGGGTGGACTGGAGGCGCCACGACCTCGTCTGCGTGGTGGACGCCCAGCCCTCCACGGGCTACGTCTCCCTCCCCGAGGGGGTGGCCGCGGACGTGATCTTCGACCACCACCCCGTCCGCGAGCCGCCCCCGCCGGGCGCCTTCGCGGAGATCGACGAGCGCGCCGGCTCCACCTGCACCCTGCTGGGGGAGATGCTCCTCCACAACGGGATCCCCGTCCGCCAGGAGGTGGCCACCGCGCTCGTCTACGGGATGAAGGCGGAGACCCAGGACCTCGGACGGGCGACGACGCGGCGGGACGAGGAGGTCTACACGGGCCTCTACCCCTACGCGAACAAGCGGCTCCTCTCCCGCATCCTCTCCGAGAAGGTGGACCGCGCCTACCTCGCCTCCTTCGCGCGCGCCCTCGAGGGGGCCCGCCTCCACGGCACCGCGGTCGTCTCCGACCTCGGGCCGCTGCCGGTCCCCGACATGGTGCCGGAGATGGCCGACTTCCTGCTGCGCCTGCGGGAGGCGCGCTGGTCCTGCGTCTTCGGCTCCTTCCAGTCCCGGCTCTACGTGTCGCTGCGCTGCGTGGATCCCACGATGCGGGCCGACCGCGTGCTCCGCAGGGCGCTGCGCGGCATGGGGGCCTCGGGGGGGCACGGCTCCATGGCGGGGGGGCAGATCCCCCTGCACGGCATGACCGCGGAAGAGGTCCGCGCCGCGGGGGAGGAGCTGCGCCGCGGGCTCCTGGCCGCCCTGCGCATCCGGGACCTCGAGGGGGCGGTCCTCCTCGGCGTCCCCGCCGCCCCGCGCTGACGCGGGGTAGGATGGAGCGGTGACCGCGCGCACCCGCCCGCTCCCCGCCGCCGCGGCCCCGGCCGCCGCCCTCCTCCTCCTCGCCGCGCAGGCGGGGACGGCGGCGGGGGACGAGTTCCTCCCCCGGGAGGGGCCCCCCTTCGAGGCCCAGGTGCTGCGCACCTTCCGCCGCGAGGACGGGACCCCGGACCGCTGGGAGGTGCGCACCCTCTCCGGGCGCCGGACGGTGCTCGCCTCGGAGATCCGCGAGGTCCGGCCCCGCCCCGCCGACGCCCCTCCCTACCCCTGGGAGGACTTCGAGGCGCGCCTGGCCTTCGAGGACCCCGCCCACGGGGAGCTCCTCCTGGCGCTCGGGCTCGAGGCGCGCGGCAAGGGGATGGAGGCCGAGGCCCGGCGCGCCTTCCGCAAGGCCCTGTCGGGGGACCCGGAGGGGCGCACCGCGGCGGGGGCGAGGGCGCGCACCCTGCTGGGGCACGTGAAGGTGGACGGGCGCTGGACCGTCCCCCCGGGGGTGGAGCGGGCGCCCGAGGAGCGGGGGGAGCCCGCCGCCGCCGAGGGGCCCTCGCCGCTGGAGAAGGTCCTCGGGCGGATGCTCGCCCGCCGGCGGTCGGAGAACTTCCTCCTCGAGTCCGACTGGCTCGACCAGCCCTCCCTGGGACGCTACCTCGACACGCTGGAGAGGGCGCGGGAGGCGGCGCTCGCCTTCCTCGCCGAGCCGCCCCCGGTGGGGGGGACGCGGGTGGTCTACCGGCTGCTGCGGGAGCGGGAGGACTACCTCCGGGCGCTGGACGCCCTGGTGGCGCCCGCGATGGCGGCGGGGGACGGGAACGGGGAGGCGGCGCGGACGCTCCGGCTCTACCGGGCCGGCCACCTCGCCCGGACGCCGGGGGAGCCGACCTGCATCGCCTGGCGCACGAGCGAGGACGACGTGGAGGACCGGGCCTTCCTCGCCCACCACGCCGTGCACGAGGTCTGGCGGACGACGGTGCCCGTGGGCGCCCGGGAGCCGGACTGGCTCCAGGAGGCCTTCGCCTACTCGGTGCTGAACGACCTCTTCCCCGACGACCCCTGCTGGTGCGTGTCCACGGGCTACGGGCGCGAGGACCGGGTGCCGCCGGCCTGGCGGAACACGCGCACCTGGGGGGCGGCGGCGCGGGCGCTGGCGGCCTCGGGGAAGGCGCTCGCCTTCCAGGACCTCGCCGTGATGGACCTCAACTCGCTCGGCTTCGACGCGCTGGTGCAGGCCTGGAGCGTGCTCGGGGTGCTCCGGGAGAAGGACGGGAACGGGACCCGGGCCTTCCTCAGGAAGGTCCGGCGGGGGGGGGAGCAGTTCGCCGCCCTCAAGGAGACCCTGCGGATGGACCCCGGGGACGTGGATCGCCTCTGGCGTTCGGAGATGCTGAAGAGGCGGTAGGGTGCGCCGCGCCGCCCCCCGGCGGGGGAGGGGCGTGCGTGAGGCCGAGGTACAGGCCGCGCACCCCCCAGCGGAGCCCCGTCCCGACGAGGCCGAGGACCCCCGCCGCGCACCCGGCGCCGCAGAAGGTGGACCAAGGCTCCCCGAGCCCCGCCAGGTGGAACCCCAGCCAGAACCCCGCGGAGAGGAGGAGGACGAGGAGGCTCCCGAGGGCCGCGACCCGGCAGGCCCCCGGGACCGGAGGCCCCGCGGTGGGGGCGAGATGGGGGAATCGCCGGTGGATCCACCCCACCACGGGTTCGAAGACCGCCCGGGCGAGGGGTTCGAGGGCCTCGGCGACGACGTCGAGGACGAGTTCGCGGATCATCTCCCCGCCCCCTTCCGCCTGCGCGACCGGGCGCGGACGCGGGCCACCCAGGCGGAGAGGGCCAGCAGGAGACCCATGGCCGCCAGGTAGATGCCCAGGGGGTAGAGGCCGCCGTGGAACAGGACGATCCAGACCCCGCCCACCATGGCCCCGAGGGCCACGGGGACGGCGAGGGCCCGGAGCCAGGGGGGCTCCCTCCCGAGGGGAGTCCTCCCGTGAGGGAGAATGGACGCCGGTTCGCCATCGTAGGCCGCTCCCACCCTCCGCCATCCCCCGAGGCCCCCCAGCAGGCCCAGCGCCGCGAGACCGACGACGAAGGCGAGGACCGGGAGCCCGAGGACGGAGGGGTAGTCGGGGTCCCGACGCAGGAACCAGCCGAGGAGGATCGTCCCCGCGAGCCCGAGGCCGCCGACGAAGGAGGCCGCGAAGACGGCCGCGGAGAACAGGGGGCCGGGGGGCCCGGGCGGCGGCCGTTGCGTCGGCGGGGGGCCCCTCATGGGAAGTGGAACCCCGGGGGCGCCTGCCCGGTTCCCTGGATCCGGCGAAGGAGGCCAGCACCTCATGGGAAGTGGAACCCCGGGGGCGCCTGCCCGGTTCCCTGGATCCGGCGAAGGAGGCCAGCAACATCGCCGGATTCATGTCGTCGCATAATCTACCTTATGTTGTGTTGACAGGCTGGGAAGGGAATCCCGGGTCCTCACGCACCGTCGCCCCGGGCAGGGTCCCCGTCGCCCTCCCCGTCCCCGTCTGCCGCCTCCTGGCCGTCCCGCGAGGGCCACACCCGCACCCGCTCGGCCGGCCGCGTCCGGAGGAGCCTCGCCACGGTCTCGGAGAGTTCCCGCGGCAGCGCCCCCTCCTGGTGCGCCCGGAGCAGCGCCGGCAGGTCGAGGCGCGAGAACCCCTCGTAGACGCCCGCCGCGATGGCCGCGGCGCGGAGCCGCTCGTGCCCCTCCTCGGAGGGCAGCGGGAGCGACGCCTGCTCCCCGACGGCGATGCGGGCCCTCCCGGCGGGGCCCTCGACGGCGAGCGCCCCGGTCGCCCGCGCGTAGGCGAGGAGCCGCTCCC
>JAKLKS010000217.1 GCA_023150535.1 Planctomycetota bacterium | reverse complement strand
GGCCGCCGCGGCGGCGCCCCGGGAGGAGGGACCGTGACGACCGGCCGCAGGGACCTCGTGGCGGCGCTGAGGGAGCGGGGCCTCGTCCACCAGGTGACGGACGAGGGGCTCGGCGCGCTCTCCGCGGGGGAGGAGATCCGCGCCTACAACGGCTTCGATCCCACCGCCCCGAGCCTCCACGCGGGGAGCCTCTACCCCGTGATGGTGATGGCCCACCTCGCCCGCGCGGGACACCGCCCGGTGGCGCTCGTCGGCGGGGGGACGGGGCTCATCGGGGACCCGGGGGGCCGGGATTCCGAGCGCCCCCTCATGGACGCGGACCTCGCCCGGGAGAACGCCCGGGCCATGGGGCGGCAGATCGGCGGCCTGCTGCGCAACGCCGGGATCGAGGCGGAGGTCCTGGACAACCGGGACTGGCTCGAGGGGATCCGCCTCGTGGACTTCCTGCGGGACATCGGGAAGCACTTCACGGTGAACTGGATGATGGCCAAGGACTCGGTGCGGACCCGCCTGGAGGACCGGGAGGGGGGGATCTCCTTCACCGAGTTCTCCTACATGCTGCTCCAGGCCTACGACTTCTGGCGGCTCTGGAAGGACCGCGGCTGCCGGCTCCAGACGGGGGCCAGCGACCAGTGGGGGAACATCACCGCCGGCATCGAGCTCATCCGGCGGAGGTCGGGGGGGGAGGCCTTCGGGCTCACCTGCCCGCTGCTCCTGGCCCCCGACGGGCGGAAGTTCGGGAAGAGCGCGGGCAACGCGGTCTGGCTCGACCCGGCGCTCACCTCGCCCTACCGCTTCTACCAGTTCTGGATGAACCAGGAGGACGGGCAGGCCGCGGCGCTCCTCGGGCCCTACACGCTCCTCCCCCTGGAGGAGGTGGCTGCGCTGCGGGCCGAGGCGGCGGCGGCGCCGGAGAGGCGGATCGCCCAGCGGCGGCTGGCGGCCGAGGCGACCGCCTTCGTCCACGGGCGGGACGCGGCGGCCCGGGCGGAGAGGGCGTCGCGGGTCCTCTTCGGGGAGGGGTCGATCCGGGACCTCGACGCGGCGACGCTGGAGGAGGTGTTCGCGGAGGTGCCGGGGATCGAGCGGCCGTTCTCGGCGGTGGTGGGGCCCCCGACGGCCCTGCGGGACCTCTTCACCGACCCGGCCCTCGGCCTGCTGCAGTCGTCCGGCGAGTTCCGGCGGGCGCTGGAGCAGGGGGCGCTCTACCTCAACGGGGAGCGGGCGGCGGGGGGGGCGATCCCGGCGGAGGCCCTGGTGGAGGGGCGCCTCCTCGTGCTCCGCCGCGGGAAGAAGGACTACGCCCTCGTCCGGGTGACCGCCGGCTGAGGCAGAGTATCACAGTATGATACTCTACCTCCCCCCCGCGGGCGGCGCCTCCAGCGCCTCCTCCCGCTTGCGGAGGGTCGCGATCACCTCCGCGAAGCCGGGCTCCCCCCTCAGGTTCGCGAGGTCCCCGTCCCGGGAGACCCAGTCCGCGGACACCGAGTGGGTCTTCACCGACTCCCGCAGGTGGGACAGCGCCTCCGCCCGGTCCCCGGGCCGGTCGCGGCGGGCGAGCAGGCAGGCGAGGTTGTACCAGTCCACCCCGTCCACGGGGAACCCGAAGCGCCGCCGCATCTCCATGCTCCGGCGGTAGAGGGAATCCGCCTCCGTGTAGTACGCCGTCCTCGCCCTCTCCAGGGCCGTGCTCTCGGCCAGCGTGCACCAGGCCCTCGCCCTCCGGCGCATCTCCAGCGTCTCCGACCAGACCCCCCGGCCGAAGGCGCCCCGCCCCTCCTCGCTGGCGGCCATCATCTCCCGCAGCGGCCCCGCGTCCCCGAGCGCGGCGATGACGTCCCGCAGCGCGTCGTCGAAGGGGGCGGGGATCGGGTCCTCGTCGAAGTCGTCGTGGAGCGCCGCCGCGGGACGGGCCCGGAGCGCCCCGCGCAGGGCCTCCCGGGCCTCCGGGTCCCCGAGGTCCACCAGCGCGTCCAGGGCCCGGAACCGGATCTCGGAGCGCTCCCGGTCGGAGGAGGGCGGGTGCCGCCAGGCGTAGGGGCCGAAGCCGAGCATCGCGCCGCCCGCCATGCGCCGGTCGAGCGCGACGGCGGTGAGCACCCGGGCCGCCACCCCGCCCCGCGGACCGAGGGGGGCGAACATCCCGCGGAAGGTCCCGTCCGAGGGGACCCAGGCGGCGAGGAAGGCCCGCTCGAAGGCCCCGCGGCGGACCTCGAAGAGCGCCTCCAGGGCCCGCTCCCGCGGGAGGGCGGGGGGGGCCCCCGCAGCCGCGGCGGCGGCCGCGAGGGCCGCCTCCCCCGCGGGGCCCGCCGCCTCCAGGGCCCGGACCGCCGCGGCGCGCAGGAGGGGGTCGTCGGAACCGAGGGCCGACAGCGCCGCCGCCACCCCCTCCCCGGGGAACGCCCCCGCGCCGAGGGTGGCCAGCGCCTCGAGGGCGGCCCTCCGGACCGCGCCGGGGCCCCCGGCCGCCTCCGCGGCGAGGAGGGCCGGGCCGCCGGGGGCGGCGAGGAGCCCGAGGGCCCGCGCGAGCCGCTCCCCGGCGGCGGCGGGGGGCGCCTCCCCCGGGGCGGCCTCCCCGGGATGGACGGTGCGACGGGCCTCGGGAGGCGGGGAATCCCCGTCCCCCGCCGCCCCGGGGACGGGGAGCAGGAGGCCTAGGGAGGCCGCGGCCAGGAGGGCGCGCCGGCGCACGGGGACATCCTAACCCGTCGGCGCCCTGGCGAATCGGGACCGCTCCCGGGACCGGGGTTCCGTACCATTGCGTGATGCGCCACCCGGACGGGAAGCTCGAGACGGAGCTCAAGAGGGGGATCTTCCAGATCGCCGTCCTCTCGCTCCTCCGCGAGCCCCGCTACGGGTACCAGATCGGCCGGCTGCTGGCGGAGCACGGCCTCGCCGTGGAGGAGGGGACCCTCTACCCGCTGCTGCGGCGCATGGAGGAGCAGGACCTCCTCGAGTCCTGGTGGGTCACGGAGCAGGCGCGGCCGCGGAAGTACTACCGGACCACGCCGGACGGGAAGGAGTGCCTCGGGGTCCTGCTGGAGACCTGGGGCCGCGTGAACGACGCGCTGCGGCGGGTGGTGGACGCCTCCGCCCGCGAAGGGGGGGGGCAGGTCCCGCCGCCGCCGGCGGGGGGGGAGCCGGGAGGCGAAGATGCAGAGTGAGGCGCTCCGGAGCTGGCTCGACGCCGTCGAGGGGAACCTGTCCGGTCCCCGCAGCGGCGACATCCTCCGGGAGATCGAGAGCCACGTCTGGGACCGGGCCGAGGCCCTCGCCGCCGCCCGCGGCGCGGCGGAGCCCGGCGAGGAGGACCTCCGCGCGGCGCTGGCGGAGATGGGGGACCCCTCGGACCTCGCGGTCTCCTACTCCGGCGAGCGGCACCTCGTCACCCCGAAGGAGTACGCCGCCTTCTGGTACTTCACGTTGCTCGTCTTCGCCGTCCACCTCTCGACCCTGCTGCTCGCCGCCCTCTCCCGCACCGAGTTCGAGTTCTTCCCCTTCAACGTGCTCCCCGCCTCCAAGATGCAGGGGGGCGGCGCCGCCCTCGTCCTCGTCTCCCTAGCCGTCCAGGCCTTCCTCTTCGACGCCGGCCTCGTGGTGATGGTCTTCTTCGTCCTGAGGAAGTCCTTCCGCCGCGTGGACCTGCCCAACCTCACCTTCCGCGTGGAGTCCTCGACCCGGCCCTCCGTCGTGCGCGCGGTCTTCGCCGCCGTGCTCGCCGTCCTCCTCTCGGTCCCCGCGGTGCGGGACACCCTCTTCTCCGTCCGCGTGGACACCCAGCCCCCGGTGGACGTGCCCATGGTCTACTCCCTCTTCCTCCCGGACTGGGGGCGCGTCCTGCCCTTCGTGCTCGTCTTCCTCGCCCTCTCCTTCGTGAAGGACCTCCTCTACGCGATCCTCCACGAGCGCACCTTCACGGTGGCGCTCGACGCGGCCGTGGCCCTCCTCGGCACGGCGCTCTTCCTGTCCCTCGCCTCCCGGGACCCCTTCCTCGGCCTCCCCGGGGACTTCCCCCTCGACGGGGAGGTGCTCCGCCTCTTCAACGGGATCCTCGGCCGGGTGGTCTCCCTCGCCTGCCTCGTGGTCACCGCCGTCTTCGCGGCGAGGGCGGTGCGCCGCCTCGCCCGGCTGCGGCAGGTCTGGGGCGGGGGAGGGCCGACGGGGCACGGGGAGGGGCCCGCCGGCCGGGGGGGCGCGAAGGGCTAGGAGCGCCGCCGCGCCAGGAGCGCCCGCAGCGCGATCCAGAGCAGGATCGCCGCCGCCGCCTCCTCCGCGAGTCCACGCACGCCCAGCGCCGCGGCGTCGAGGAGGAGGAACCCGAAGACCCCCTCCCGCACCACCGCCCCCGCGGCGGCGGGGGTGGCGGCGAAGCGGGCCTCCGCGAGGGCGCGGCCGAGGGCGAAGGTGAGGAGCGCCGCCGCGGCGATGGCCGCCGCCGCGGCCCGGCTCCCGGGGACCGCCAGGAGCGGGAAGAGGAGCATCGTGGGGAGGAGGATCCCGGCCGCCGCCGCCGGGAGCAGCGCGCGGCGGCGCGGGGAATCCTCGAGCAGGCTCGCCGCCGTCACCGCGGCCCCCTGGAGGAGCCAGGGCAGGGGGACGAGCAGGGCCCTCCCCGGGCGGTCGAGGAGGAGGTCCCCGAAGGCGGGGGAGGAGAGGGCCGCGGCGAGCGCGCTCCCCCCCCGGCAGAGCCCCATCCCGAGGACCCCGGCCGGGCCCCACCGCTTGAGCAGGAGGTCGTAGGCGAGGACCGCCCCTGCCACCCCCGCGAAGGCGAGCCCCGACGCCCGCCCGGCCAGGAACCCGGCCCCGATCCCCGCCAGAAGGAGCGCCGCGCCGAAGGCGGCCGCCGCCCCGCGGGAGACCTCGCCCGCGGGGAGGGGCCGCGAGGGATGGAGGAGCCGGTCCCGCCCCGCGTCGGCGGCGTCGTTCAGCACCACGCCGCCCGCGTAGAGGAGCGCCGCCGCCCCCGCGGCGGCCGCGGCCCGGGCCGGGCCGCAGGGGAGGAGGAGGGCGACGGTCGCGGCGTCCGCCGCCGCCGTGAGGATCCCGGGCCACCGCAGGAGCCGCAGCAGGGCGGGGGCGCTCACCCTTCCCCGCCTCAGGAGCCGACGATGCGGGCGATGTCGTTGAAGGTGACCATCACCATGAGCCCGAGGAGGAGCACGAGCCCCACCCACTGGCTCGCCGCGACGACCCATTCCGAGGGGGGACGGCGCGTCACCGCCTCCACGGTCAGGAGCATCAGCTGCCCACCGTCGAGGAGCGGGATGGGGAGGATGTTCAGGAACATGAGGTTGATGGAGAGCTTGGCCAGCATCTCCAGGAACCGGCCGGTCCCCGATTCCGTGCTCCGCTTGGTGATCTGGGCGATGGCCACGGGGCCGCCGAGGTTGCTCTTGTCCACGGAACCGCTGAAGATCCCGCGGACCGTGGCGAGGATCTGCCGCGTGGTCTGGATGCAGCGCTCCAGACCGAGGGCGGGGAGGTTCCCGGCCCCGCCGGCGTCGAACCGCTCCTGCGGGATCACGGTCAGGAGGCCGGCCTCCGCGAAGTCCCAGGTCGGGACGGGGGCGGGGGCGAGGATCGCCTTCCCCTTCCCCGAGGGCCCGACCCAGGCCACCTCCACGGGGCCCCCCTCCGAGGCGGCGATGCGTTCGCGCACGTCCCGGAACCGCGTCACGGCCGTGCCGGCCACGGTCGTGATCCGGTCCCCGGTCCTCATGCCGGCCGCGGCCGCGGGCCCCGGGACCGGCTCCGCACCGGGGGAAGGGGGGCGGGGAGGCAGGACCTCGACGGCGGTGGGGGATTCCGGGTCGGCGAACCGGAGGTCCCGGAGGAGTTCGAGGCGCTCCGCCGGGGCGTCGGGAAGGGGAAGGTCGGCGGCCGCCTCCCCGCGGCGGACGCGCACCCCGGAGCCGGGCGGGGCCCGGAAGGCGGCGCCGCGGAAGGAGGAGGACCCCCCGACGGGGAGGCCGCCGACCGCCTCCGGAACGTCCCCCGGGCGGAAACCGGCCCTCTCCCCCGGCCCCCCGGCGCGGACGAAGTCGATCACGGACCTGTGGGAGGCGATGCCCACGAGCGGGTGGGTCCCGGTGGGCTCGAGGGGGAGGACGATCTCCCTCCCCTCCCGCAGGACGGTGAGGAGGAGGGGCCCCGACTCCGGCAGCGCCGCGGAGGCGAGGACCTCGTCGTCCCGGAGGTCCCCCGGGCCGGCGGGCACGCCGGCGACGGCGACGACCTCGTCCCCCGTGCGGAAGCCGGCCTTCTCCCCGGCGCCGCCCGGCACGACCTCGAGGATCCGCCCGAAGGGGGGGAGGACCCCGATGGCGGGGGCGGGGGCCCCCTCCTCCTTCGAGGGCGTGGCCCGGACCCGGACGGCGGTCCCGCCCCGCTGGAGGTCGAGTTCCACGGGCGCCCCGCCCATGGTCGCGTACATGAGGTCCTCGAAGGAGCGCACCGGGTGGCCGTCGGCGGCGACGACGCGGTCCCCCGGACGCACCCCCGCCTCCCAGGCCCCGCCCCCGTGCCGGACCGAGCCGACGACGGCCGGGATGACGTCCACCCCCGCGAGGTAGGCCGCGGCGAAGAGGACGAAGCCGAGGAGGGCGTTCATGACGACGCCCGCGATCATGATGACGCCCCGCTTCCAGACCGGCTTCGCGGGGAAGTCGTCGGGGGCGTAGCCGCCCTCGGGGAGCTCCGTCTCGCCGCTCATCTTCACGTAGCCGCCGAGGGGGACCCAGGCGATGCGGTAGCGGGTGGGGCCGCGGGTGAAGCCGATCATCTCCGGCCCGAAGCCCAGCGAGAAGGCGAGCACCTTCACGCCGGCCCACTTGGCGGCGAGGAAGTGGCCGGCCTCGTGGATGAAGACGAGGAGGCCGACCCCGAGGACGACGAGGATCCAGGAGCCGGCCTCGGCCAGGAAGGCGGCGGGGAGGGGGATCACGGCGCCCCCGCCTTCCCGCCCGTCGCGGCGGCGGCGACGGCCTCCTCGACGCACCTCCGCGCCGCCCCGTCCGCCGCGGCGGCCCGCGCGAGGGCGGCCTCGAGGTCGGCGGCGTCGGCGGGGGA
>JAKLKS010000216.1 GCA_023150535.1 Planctomycetota bacterium | reverse complement strand
ACCAACGCGGAGTTCCTGGACCGGTTCCGCGGCTAGGAGCGGCGGTAGGCGACCGCGAAGCGGCTCCGCCCCGGCACCCTCATCGGGAGGTCCCCCGCGGGGGCGAGCCGGGACTTCCGCGCCTCGCGCTCCCCGAGCGCCCTCTCGGCGTCCCCGAGCCCCGCCCCCTTCGGGCACAGCAGGACGCCGCCCGGCCGCAGCAGGCCGCGGGCCTCCCGGGCGAGCTTCCCGAGATCCCCCACCGCGCGGGCGGTCACCAGGTCGCAGGCCTCCTCGAGGTCGGGGCGGTTGTGGCGCACCTCCCGGCCCCGCCCGCGGAGGACCTCCGCGTTCGCGAGGCCGAGCTCCGCGACGATGGTCCCCAGCCACTCCACCTTCCGCCCCTCCGACTCCACGAGGACCCACCGGCTCCCGGGGAAGGCGGCGGCGAGCGGGATCCCGGGGAACCCGGCCCCGGTCCCCAGGTCCACGCAGAGCGGCCCCCCGGCCAGGTCCACCCCCGCGGCGGCCGCCGCGCCGGCCAGCGCGAGGGAGGCGAGGAGGTGGTCCACGACCATGTCCCCGGGCTCGAGGATGGCGGTGAGGTTCTGGACCTCGTTCGCCTCGAGGATCCGGTCGAGGAGGCGGGCGAGCAGGGCCCGGACCCGGTCGTCCGCGGGCGCCCCGGCGGCGGCCGCGTCGGCGGCGAAGGAGGCGGGGAGGACGGTCACGCGGCCCCCGGCCCGCCGTCGGACCGGTCGCCGCCGGGCAGGCGGAAGAACCGGAGGATCTCCGACAGGAGGTTGGAGCTCGTCCGGTCCAGGTCGTGGGCGGCGCGGTCGGCCTTCGCCTTCTCGGTGAGGTCGAGGAGCCGGATCCTCCGGGCGGCGGCGAACTCCGCCATGTGCCCGGCGAAGGAGGGGTGCTCCTGGAGGACCGGGGAGAGGTCGCCGGCCGCGATGGAGATGACGCGGATCGCCGTGCCCGCGAAGACGGTGGCGGACCGCGGCGCCCCCGTGAGGAGGGACATCTCCCCGAAGAAGCTGCCGGGGCCGAGGCGCTCCACCTCCTGGGTGCCCTCCACGTCGATGGCGATGCGGACCTCGCCCTCCACGATGAAGAACATCCGGTCCCCGGGGTCCCCCTGGCGGACGACGCGCTCCCCCTCCAGGTAGAACTCGTCCCGGGCCCGCTGCGCCAGCCAGTCGAGGCTCTTCCCCGGGAGCGGCGAGAAGAGCGGGGAGACCCGGAGGATGGAGAGGTTCCGCTCCCTCCGCGCCCGCTCCTCGGTCTCGGAGAGGCCCGCGGGCTGGTCCCAGGGCCGGTCCCGCATCAGGACGTTGTGGATCGGGTAGGCGATCTCGATGCCGGCCCGGCGGAAGGTGTACCAGACCCGCTGGAGGACCTCCCCCTTGATGTTCTCGAGGTTCTCCGCGTCCCGGATCCAGAAGCGGATCTCCCAGTTCACGTCCGAGTCCAGGAACTCCTTGATGCGGATGGCGGGGGCGGGGGTCCGCTCCACGCCGGGGGCCCCGAGGACCGCCCTCCGGAGGGCGTCGCGGGTCTCCGCGGGGGGGTGGCGGAAGTGGACGCCGACGCAGGCCCGGACGCCGAGGAGGGAGTCGGGGCGGGACAGGTTGACGATCCGGATCTTCGCCAGCAGGCTGTTGGGGAACACCACGCTCTGCTGGTCCCGCGTGATCATGCGCGTCGAGCGCCACGTGATCTGGTCCACGCGCCCCTGGAGGCCCTCCACCTCCAGCCAGTCCCCGATCTCGAAGGGGCGCTCCGAGACCATGGCGATCCCGTCCAGCAGGGTCCCGAGGGTCGGGCCGAAGGAGAGGGAGAGGCCGACCGTCAGGGCGCCGGCCAGGATCGAGAGGTCCCAGTCCTCCTTGCCCACGATCGGCTTGGCCATCACGAGGGCGGTGATGATGAGCAGCGCCCACCGGATGCTGTCCCGCAGGATCCGGGGGACCTTCCATCCGAGGGACTCCTCCCTCTCCTTCGAGAAGACCACCCCGTCGACGACGACGCTCCCGATGTACATCCCGGCGACGATGACGACGTAGAGGAGGATCTTCTCGGGGTGGGAGGCCTGCCTCCCCTGCCCGAGGATCAGGGACACGACGTAGACCGCGAGCAGGGGCACGTAGACGAGGGCCGCGAAGAAGGTGAGCGCGCTCGGGCGCCCGTGGCGCTTCATCCACCTCCCGACGCGGAACAGGAGGAGGCCGAGGACCGAGGCGACCAGGAGGGTGGCCCCGATCTCGAGGATCTGCTCCCTGTCCAGGTCGAGGCCGAACAGGTCGAAGGCGGGGACCGGTCCCAAGGACTAGAACCTCTCGCTCACGACCTTGGCCTGCAGGAACAGGCCGAGGTAGTCGCGCCCCCCCGCCTTGCTGTCGGTGCCGGACATGTTGAAGCCGCCGAAGGGGTGGACGCCCACGAGGGCCCCGGTGCACTTGCGGTTGACGTAGAGGTTCCCCACGTGGAAGCGGCGCTTCGCCTCCTCGATCCGGTCCCGGCGCCGGGTGTAGACCGCGCCGGTGAGCCCGTAGATGGAGTCGTTGGCGATGGCCAGGGCGTCCTCGAAGTCCCTCGCGGCGATCACGGCCAGCACGGGGCCGAAGATCTCCTCCTGGGCGAGCCGCGCGCGCGGGGCGACGCCGTCCACCACCGTGGGGAGGAGGAAGTTCCCCTCGCGGTCCAGCGGGCCTCCCCCGGCGGCCACCCTGCCCTCCTTCGCCCCCACCTTCATGTACTCGTGGATGGTGTCGAAGGCGGCGCGGTTGATCACGGGTCCGACGTCGGTGGCGGGGTCCCAGGGGTCCCCCGTCCTCAGGGCCTTCGTGCGCTCGACGACGCGGGACAGCAGCTCGTCGTGGACGTCCTTCACCACGACGAGGCGCGAGCAGGCGGAGCACTTCTGGCCCTGGAAGCCGAAGGCCGCGGCCACGGCGCCCGCCGCGGCGGCGTCGAGGTCGGCGTCGGAGTCCACGACGATGGGGTCCTTCCCCCCCATTTCCATGATCGTCCGCTTGATCCAGATCTGGCCCTTCGGGGTGCGGGCCGCCTTCTCCTGGATGCCGAGCCCGACGTCCATGGAGCCCGTGAAGGCGATGAAGCGGGTGCGGGGGTCGCACACGATCCTCTCCCCCACCACGGAGCCGCTCCCGGACAGGAACTGGAAGACCCCCGGCGGGATGCGGCACTCCTCCTGGAGGATCTCGGCGAAGCGCAGGCCGATGGCGGGCGAATCGGAGGCGGGCTTGAGGAGCACGCAGTTCCCCGTCGCGAGGGCGGCCGTGGTCATGCCCACGAGGATCGCCAGGGGGAAGTTCCAGGGGGGGATGACCGCCCCGACGCCGAGGGGGATGTAGGACAGCCCGTTCTCCTCCCCGGGC
The DNA here is from genome assembly GCA_023150535.1 of Planctomycetota bacterium. Classification (GTDB taxonomy): domain Bacteria; phylum Planctomycetota; class JAJSAM01; order JAJSAM01; family JAKLKS01; genus JAKLKS01. Next base: position 3,744 of record JAKLKS010000216.1, on the reverse strand, counting down.
AGGTGGACGAGGGGCTGGGGCTCCGCCCAGCGGAGCGCCTCGCGGGCGTAGAACTCGCAGAAGTCGATGGCCTCGGCGACGTCCCCGTCCGCCTCCGCCCAGTTCTTGCCGACCTCGTGGACCATGGTGGCCGCGAGCTCGAACTTCCGGCGGCGCATGACGGCGGCCGCCTTCAGCAGGTAACCCGCCCTCTCCGCCGCGGGGACGTGGCGCCAGGTCTCGAAGGCGCGGGTGGCGGCGGCGAAGGCCCTCTCCACGTCCTCCGGCGTCGCCTTGCTGTAGCGGCCGAGGGCGCGGTCCTTCGTGGAGGGGTCGAGCGACACGAAGGCGTCGTCCCGGGCGACCCACTTCCCGTCCAGGAGGAGGCGGCCGTGCTCCCCGAACCGGGAGCGGGCGCGGGCCAGGCCCTGCTCCATGGCCCGGCGGTTCTCGTCCCGGGTGAAGTCGGTGAAGGGCTCGTTGGCGAAGGGGGGCAGCATCGGTGTCTCCTGGGGAAGGGGGGATGGGCCGCCGGCGGCAGGGGATCCTACCGCACCGCGCGCCCCCGCCGAAGCCGGCCCCCGCTCACGGTTACGGGCCGCCCGGGGCTCCCCTGTAGGATGGCCCCATGGAGACGGTCGCCGAGGGCTTCGACATCGCCGGCTCCCGCGGCGAACGGGTCCGCGGGGAGGTGCGCCGCCCCGCCCGCCCCGCCGGCGCGGTCCCCGTCGTGATCGTCCTCCACGGCTTCAAGGCCTTCCGCCGCTGGGGGTTCTTCCCCTGGTTCGGGGAGCGCATCGCCGGCCTCGGCTTCGCCTCCGTGGTGTTCGACTTCTCCCACAACGGGACCGGCCCCGACGGGGAGGCCTACCCGCGGAAGGACCTGTTCCGCGCGATGTCCTGGAGGACCCACCAGGAGGACGTCGCCGCGGTGCTGGAGGCCCTCGTCGGGGGGGCGCTCCCCGGGGCCCCCTTCCTCGATCCCGGGCGGGCCGCTCTCGTCGGCCACAGCCTCGGCGGGGGGCTCGCCGTGCTGGAGGCCGCCCGGCGGCCGGGGTTCCGGTGCGTCGCGGGGCTCGCCCCCGTGAACCGCGCCGGCCGCTTCTCCCCCCGCGAGAGGGAGACCTGGCGGGCGAAGGGGGAGCTTCCCGTCGTGAACTCCCGCACCGGGGAGGTCCTCGCGCTCGGCCTCGGCTACCTCGAGGACGCCGAGCGGCGCGCGGCGGAGCTCGACGTCGCCGCCGCGGCGGCGCGGCTCCCCTGCCCGCTCCTGGTGATCCACGGGGCGGAGGACACGAGCGTCCCCCCGGAGGAGGGCCTCTCCCTCGTGGAGGCCGCCATCGCCGCCGGGAGGCCGGCCCGCTTCGCCCGGGTCCCCCGCACGCAGCACACCTTCGACGTCGTGCACCCCTTCGCCGGGGAGACGCCCGCCCTCCTCCACGCGTGGAGGGAGCTGTCGGCGTTCCTCGAGACCTACCTCGTGAGGTTCGACGCCCCGGCCGCCGCCGCGGCGAAGGGGAGCCCGCTCCCCGGGAGGAGCTAGTCATGGCCTGGATCCGGACCGTCGCGCAGGGGGAGGAGGAGGGCGACCTCCGTCCCCTCTACCAGGCCGCGGTGAAGAGGGCGGGGAAGGTCTTCGCCATCGTCCGCCTCATGAGCCCGAACCCCGCGGTGCTCGAGGCCTCCATGAACCTCTACCGGGCGATCATGTTCGGCCCCTCGCCCCTCTCGCGGCGGCAGCGGGAGATGATGGCGACGGTGGTCTCCGCCTCCAACGGCTGCCACTACTGAATGCACGCCCACGGGGAGGACTTCCGGTCGGAGGTCGAGAAGGAGGGGGCGGGGGAGGACGGGGCGGCGGTGGAGGAGGCGCTGCTCCACGACTGGCGGCGCGCACCGCTCTCCCCCGCCGACCGCGCGCTCTGCGCCTGGGCGGAGAAGCTGGCGCGGAGCGTGGAGTCCATGGGGCCCGGGGACCTCGAGCCGCTCCGCGCGGCGGGATTCGACGACCGCGCCCTCCACGACGCGGCGCAGGCCGTGGCCTACTTCTCCTACATCAACCGCATCGCCGAGGGGCTCGGCGTGGACCTCGAGCCGGGGATGCCCCCGCGCCCGACGGAGGCCGAGGCGCGCGAGGGGGCCCTGCGCGCCGCCGGCGAGGCCATGGGCGCGGAGAGGGCCTACGACACCGACACCGGATCCTTCTTCGTCGCCTGGGAGTGCCCGCGGTGCCGGCGGTACTTCCCCGCGGGGAAGCCCCTGCCGAGGGACTGCGATCACTGCGGCACGCCGCGGACGGAGTTCGTCCCCTCCGAGGGCCGCTAGCCGCTCCCCGGGCCCCCCTCAGGCCCGGGGGGCCGGCCGCACCCGGTAGAGGGCCTCGAAGAAGAGCGTCTGCACCGGGTGGGGCCGGAGGAAGACCGTCTCCCAGTGCGCGGGGATCGGGTAGTCCTCGCGGCGGATGACCACGCGGTCGTAGGCGTTCACCGACCGTTCCCACTGCTTCGTGTAGAAGAAGCCCGCGGTGTGCTCCCCCACCTTCCCGACGTAGTGGGCGATCTGGTCGGGGCGCATCTCGTGGAGCGAGGAGATGTTCACGAAGAGCCCCGCCCCCCAGGGCGGCACGAGGTCGAGCTGGTCCGGGGTGAGGAAGCCGATGCGGGCGTCCTCCATCTCGGAGCGCACGTCCTCGAAGCGCCGGAAGGGCCGGAACCGGAAGGCCGGGCGGCGGGGGAACAGGCGCGTGAGGTACTCCTGCGCCACGGCCAGCGCCGGCGGGATGTCCACGACGAAGTAGCGGAGATCGGGGAACGCCTCCAGGAACACCCAGGCCACCCTCCCGTAGCCGGCCCCGAGTTCCAGCACCCCGTTCCCCCCGACGGCGCCCCCGGGGAGCCCGTCCAGCATGGCCGTGACCTCGAGGACGGAGTTGCAGAGGTCCTGCGTGATCCTCCGGCCCCGGTGGAGGACGCAGAGGGGGTGGCCGAGGTCCGGCTCCTCGAGCCGCGCGAGGAGGCCGCGGGAGTCCCGGCGGGCGGCGACCTCCCAGAGCATGGCGACGAAGGCCGCGTAGCCGGCGCGGCGGCGGAGGGACCGGAAGGGGTTGTCCCGCCAGGTGTGGTCCTCGAAGTACCCCGGGTCCTGCACGCGGGCCCGCAGGACCGGGCCCGTCGGCCGGGCGAGCCACAGGCGGAGCGCCGCGCGGAACTGGTCGCTGCCCGGTCCCGCGGGCAGGAAGTTGAAGTAGTTCTGGTTGATGGTCCGCTTGAACTCGGCGAAGCCGGATTCCGCGAGCTGGTCGAGGTTGAGGCCGTTGAGGAAGGTCCAGTAGGCGGAGGGCCTCACCACCGCCGGGGCCGCCTCCATCCGGGCGAGCATCGCCGGGAGGGCGGGGAGGCCGGCCCCCTCCCCGGTCCGGGCGGGGCGGAGGACGGGGCGCGGCACGTGGTGGACCTCCGGCAGGAACTCCTTGAAGCCCCTCGGCCGCCCCGGCTGGAGGCCGTCCTTCACCCCGCGGAGGAGGGCCCGGGCGCGGGACCGCCCCCCGGGCGCGAGGCCGAGGGCGGCGCCGGTGGCGACCTCGGCGGCCAGCAGGCGGGGCCAGTAGTGGAGGCGGCGGCTCCAGGCGCCCCCGTGGCGGCGGGCGAGGAGGATGCGGTTGCGGGTGGAGAGGTAGATCCCCGCGGGGTCGCGCGGGGGCCGCAGCGGGTCGGCGTCGCGGCGGGCGGCGGCGCCGGGGTGGAGGAGGAGGGTCCTCCCCGCGGC
>JAKLKS010000215.1 GCA_023150535.1 Planctomycetota bacterium | reverse complement strand
GGCGGGGCGCCGGACCGTGAAGAAAGGGAGCCTGGCTCCGTACCGGTCACCCACATCGCGCGGAGGGAGAGGGTGATCTGCGCGGCGACGGCGGCGGCCGCGATCGCGGCACCGAGGAGCGCGGTCCAGACGAAGGCGGCCGAGGGGATCGCGAGCCACCAGGAGCCGATGTCCAGGAACAGCCCCCCGTAGGCGGCCGCGACCAGTAGGGCCTTCGCCCGCGGGCCCGCATCGGACAGGAGGAACACGGCCCCGATCGCCGCGAAGAGCGTCCCCATGCCGAGGAGGTGGGCGTGGGTGGTCGTCGCCCGCCTCGCGAGGCCCATCCCGCGATCCGGCTCCACGAAGCGCGCGACCAGGGCGTGGGAGGCCCCCGCCTCCCGGGACGCCCCGAAGGGCGCGTCCCCCTTCTGGCCGCCGGGCGAGTGGCAGCGGAGGCAGCGCGCGTCCAGGACCGCGCGGGCCGCGTCGAACCCGTCGAGGTGCCCGCCCCCCGCCGCCCAGTCGAGGAGGGCGCGCTTCTCCGACGGGATGGGGACGTGCCTCTCCATGGATCCCCCGTCCACCTTGGAGGCGAGGAGGGTCCACCCGGGCCGCCCGTGCCAGGTCCGCCGCAGATCCTCCACCGACAGCCCGGGCCTCCCGTCCGCGTTCCCGTGGGAGGCGAAGGCGTTCAGCATCCCGACGGCGTAGCCCGCGCCCGCGGCCGCGAGGAAGAGGGTCAGCAGGAGGCGCGCCGGGAAGGGGAGCGCCGCGAGCCTCCAGCCCGCCGCCGCCGGCCGTGCGCCCTCCATCAGGCCCGCCCCGGTGCGCGGCCTCTCAGGACCCGCGCCCCGGCTCCCCCGCCGCGAGGTGGCCCCCCGACTCGGCGCGGGCCTTCCGGGCCTCCCGCAGGGACCCCGTCGTGATGGTGGTCTCGCAGGCGCGGCACCGCAGCAGGTAGACGCGGTAGGGCGGGAAGGGGAATCGCTGGATCCCGAGCCTCACCGAGCGTTCGTGGGTGCAGGTCGAGGGATCCATGGAGTTCACGTGCCGGCGGTTCTCCCTGCGGGGCGTTCCGAGAGGATAGCCGCAGGAGGCCGTCCCGGTCAAAGCCCTCCCGCGTTCCACCGGATTCCTTCCCCCCCGCGGCGCGGCGGCCCCTAGGATGGCCCGTTTGCCCGCGGGCCCCGGCCCGTCCGCCGGGGATTCCGCGGCGACGGTCCGTCCGTGGAAAGGGAAGAACCGATGCGCGTCCTGAGAATCCTGGCCGCCCTGCTGCTCGCCGCCTCGCCGGCCCTCTGCGGCTGCGAGAGCGCCGGCGGCCCCCCGCCCTCCTCCCGCGAGCTCTCCTCGGCCCAGTTCGACGACATCCCCGTCCCGCGCGGTTTCGTCCTGGACCTCTCCCCCGGGAGGAGCTTCTCCTACGCCGAGGGCGGCGCCGGCGTCGGCGCGCTCCGGATGGGGCGCCTCGAGTACACGGGCCTGGGGGACGCGCAGGAGACCCTCTCCTGGTACGCCGCGGAGATGCCCCGCCCCATGCACGGGTGGTCCACCGGCGCGCCCCACGGCTCCCGGACCGATGCGCTCCTCTTCAGGCGTGGAGGGGAGGCCTGCCTCGTGACCGCCCGCGTCGAGGGGAGCCAGCTCCGGATCGTCGTCGAACGCAACACGGGAGGCGCCGTCGGTCGCGAGTAGCGGCCCCCCTCCGTCCCAGGTACCCGCCGTCCCCCAGGTGATGAAATGGCCCCGTTGAATCCCGAGGCGATCCCCGACATCGCCGTGGTCCGCGAGGACCTGTTCCAGATCCTGGAGCGCCGCCGCGTGGCGATCCTCTCCGGCTTCGCCGTGGTGGTCCTCGGCTCCCTCGGTCTCCTCGCCTGGGTCTCCGTCGGCCGCGACAGGGAGGACCGGCTGCGCGCCGAGTACCACGCCATCGTGGACGACCTCGCCCAGGGGCGCACCCTGTACTCCTACGTCGGCAACGAGGCCGTTCCCCAGAAGGACGCCGCGGTGGACCAGGCGAAGAAGCTCGAGGAGCTCCGCGTCCGTGCGGCGGGTTCCGGGATCGAGCCCCTCGTGCTCCTCCAGCTCGCGCTCCGCCACCAGGTGGCGGGCGAGGACGCGAAGGCCCTCTCCGTGCTCGGGGAACTCCGCGCGAAGTTCGCGGATTCCCCCGTGATGGCGATCCAGGCCTACGACTCCGAGACCTCGACGCTGGTGGACCGCCTCGAGGGGATCTCGAAGCGGCGCATGGCCTTCACCGGCGGGAAGAAGACGGTGGTCCCGAAGCCCGACCTCGCCACCGTGGCGCTGGTGGAGACCGACCTCGGCTCCTTCAAGGTGGCCTTCTACCCCGACATCGCGCCGAAGCACGTCGAGGCCTTCGTCGCCCAGGCGAAGTCGGGGGGATTCAACGGAACCCAGGTCTACTCCGTGCGCCGAGGCGAGTGGATCGAGCTCGGCGGCGGGGACCGCACCCGAGACGCTTCCCCGAGGGACGACCGCGAGGACGATCCGGCCGTGGCCCTCGCCCCCGAGGACGCCTCCCGCCTCTTCGTGAAGCACCGCCGCCGGACCGTGACCAGCGTGCGGCTCCTCTCCGGCGACCAGGGGGACCGGTTCGCCGTGGTCCTCGCCGAGAACCGGGCCGACTTCGACGCCTCCAACACCCCCTTCGGCGAACTCCTGGACGACGAGAGCGCGGCCGTGGCCGATCGGATCGGTTCGGCCATGACCTACTCCCAGGACGCGGCCTGGGTCGGGCGCAAGGAGGAGAAGGACTTCCCCCACACTCCCTCCCGGCCGGTCGTGATCCGCCGCGTGTCCATCTGGAAGGAAGGCGTGATCGCACCGGGCCACACCTGGGACACCAGCCGGGTGGGCACCGACCAGCCGGAGCCGAAGTAGCGCGACTCGCGTATCCCTGAGGATACGCATTCCCCTGCGGCGCCCCCTCCGCGCGCTCGTAAACCCTTAGAAGAGAAGGGTTTACGCCGGTATCTCCTTGGCCGTGATCAGGGTCGGCTCCGCGCCCGTGAGGATCTCGTAGAGCCGGTCGAACTCCTCCAGCGAGGCGTAGTGGATGACGACCTTCCCCCTCTTTCCCCGCCCCGGCTTCACGACCACCCGCGTCCCGAGGCTCGTTCGCAGGCGGGCCTCGAGTTCATCCAGGTGGCTCGAGCGCTCCCTCTTCTGCCCCACCGGCCTCAGGTTCGGCGAGGGGGCCTGCAGGACACCCGACGAGGCGAGGGCCTCGGCCTCCCGGACCGATAGCCCCTCGCCGATGATGCGGGTCGCCAGCGCCTCCATGGCCACGGCGTCGGGGCACATGAGCAGGGCCCGCCCGTGACCCGCCGTCAGTGTTCCACGTGAAACCTGCTCCTGCAGGCCCTCGGGCAGGTCGAGGAGGCGCACCGTGTTCGCGATGCTCACCCGGCTCTTCCCCACCAGCCGGGCCACGTCCTCCTGGGTGAGGTCGGGAGTGGCCAGCAGGTCCCTGTAGGCCCGCGCCGTCTCCATCGGGTTCAGGTTCTCCCGCTGGATGTTCTCGACCAGCGCCAGGGTGAGCATCTGGCTGTCGGTGACATCGCGAACGACCGCGGGGATGCCCGCCAGTCCGACGTTCTTCGAGGCCCGGAGCCGGCGCTCCCCCGCCACGAGCTGGAACGCCCCCCCCACGGGCCGGACAACGATGGGCTGCAGGACCCCGTGCTCACGGATGGAGGACTCCAGGTCCGCCAGGGCCCCCGGCTCGAACTCCTTCCGGGGCTGGAAGGGGTTCGGCGCGATGGATTCCAGGGGGAGGATCCGGGGACCCGGAGGCTCCGGAGCCGCAACCGGGGTGGCATCGGGCAGGCCGCCCCCCCCAGCCCCCGGGCCGGCCGCCGGAACCGTGGTCCGGGAGATCAGGAAGTCCAGCCCCCTACCGAGTCGCTTCTCCACCATGGCGCGCGAGCTCCTTTCCGAGTTCCAGATACCCATAGGCCCCAAGACTGAGGCAATCGTAGTCCACCACGGGGACACCATGGCTCGCCGCCTCGGCGAGGGCCACGTCCCGGGGGATGATCGTGCGACAGACCTTCTCCTTCAGATGAGCCCGCAGGTTCTCGAGGACCTCCTGGTGGAACGGGAGGCGGGGGTCGAACATCGTCAGGACCACTCCGGCCAGTTCCAGTCGAGGGTTCTCCCCGGTCCGGACCTGCTCGATGACCGACAGGATCTGGGTCAGCCCCTCCATCGCGAAGAACTCGCACTGGATGGGCACCACGACCCGATCCACCCAGCCGAGGGCGGCCCGGGTGATGCCGCCCATGGAGGGGGGGCAGTCGAGCAAGACCTCATCGAAATCCGCCCCGATGGTGTCCAGCGCAGCACGGACCCTCTCGCGCCCCTCCTTCCTCGACAGAAGCCCCTCGGCCTCGACGAGGTCGGGGCAGGAGGCCAGCACCTGGAGTTTCTCGACGGGGGTGGGGGACAGGACCCCGTCGACGACTCCCCTCACGGCCGCCATCGTCCCCCGGGCGGGGTCCTTCGGAAGCCCGAGCCCGGTCGTGGCATTCCCCTGGGGGTCGAAGTCGATGAGGAGGGTCCTGCGCCCTCCAATGGCAAGGACGGCGGCGAGGTTCATTGCCGTCGTGGTCTTACCGACGCCGCCCTTCTGGTTGGCGATGGCCGTACGTAGTGGCAAGGGAGACCTCGGGGGACAGGGGCGCTGTTTCACGTGAAACAGCGCCTGGAACCTTCATCGTCGGGAGGAGGATACTCCCGCAGGCAGACGGGTACCGGTTAGGATGGGGAGGGTTTGAGAGTCGCCCCCCTCCGCCGGTCTCCCGATTCCCCGTCCTCCGGAGAGAGGAAGCCACCTGTGCCTGCACCCTTGAATCAGCGATGCGAGGTCGAATTCCGGGGAAGGGTCCAGGGCGTCGGGTTCCGCTTCCGGACTACACAAGTCCTATCCTCTTATGAAATAACAGGTTATGTGATGAACCAGAGGGATGGTTCCGTGCTCCTGGTGATGGAGGGGAAACCCACGGATGTATCCTCTGCAATACAATCCGTCCTCGACGCCATGGGTCCATGGATCCATTCCCACGAAGCGCGGTGGGGGAGCGCCACGGGGGAGTTCCCCGACTTCCGGGTGAGGCACCAGCCGTGACCTCGGCCGCCTTCGCCCTCTTCCGGGTCTCCTTCCTCGCCTGCTGGCGCTCCCACGGCAACAGGGCCGCCGTCGCCCTGGGCCTCCTTCTCACCCTCTTCGCCCCCTCCCTCGTCGCCTTCGCCTTCTCCGGTGCCGAGGCCCTCGCCTTCGAGGGGGCCCTCGGGACCCCCTGCCTCCTCGGCCCCCTCCTCGCCCTCTTCGCGGGAGCCTCGCTCGCCACGGGGGACCGCGGTGGGGAGGGTCTCGACCCCCTCCTCCGATCCCCGGCCTCGCCGGCCACGGTCCTCCTCTCCCTCGCCTCCGGCATCGCCGCCGCCGCCGCCCTCCCGGTCCTCCTCGGCGCCGGCCTGGCGGCCGCCGCCCTTTCGCACCGAGGGTCCCCGGCCGCGCCGGCCGCCCTCCTCCCTCCGGTCCTCGTCTCCGTCGCCGGGGGATTCGCCGCCGCCGCCGCGGGCATCGCCCTCGGAACGGCGGCTCCCCGCGCCCTCGCCCTCGTCCTCTCCGCCCTCCTCCCCGGGATCCTCCTCTTCTCGCGGGCCGCCTCGCTTCCCGGCCCCTCCCCGGAGGTGCTCCTCCTCTCCAGGGACGCCGCCCGGGGAGGGGTCCCCGCCTCCGTGGCCGCCCTCTCCGTGCTGGCCTCGCTGCTGGCGGCGGGGGCCGCCGCGGCCCTGACCGTCGCCCTCCTCAGGGCCAAAGATGTCGTCCACCGCCCCGGATCCACCTAGACTCGGCCCGTCCCGGACCCACACCCTTGCGCTACGCCGTCATCTCCGACATCCACAGCAACAGCGAGGCCCTCGAGGCCGTGCTCGCCGACGTGGCGACGCAAGACATAGACAAGTATCTATCCACTGGCGACGTGGTCGGGTACGGCGCCGACCCCGAGGCGTGCCTCTCCCGGCTGAGGGCGCTCGATCCGGTCGTGGTGGCGGGCAACCACGACTGGGCGGTCGCCGGGAGGCTCTCGCTCGACTTCTTCAACGCCTACGCGCGCGAGGCCATCGAGTGGACGCGCGGGCGCCTCGACTCCGAGTCGGTGCGCTGGCTCGCCTCCCTCCCGCTGACGGCGAAGGTGGGGGAGATCACGCTGGCCCACGCCACGGTCCACGGCCCCGAGAACTTCGACTACCTCCTCACCGCCTACGACGCCCACCTCTCCCTCGAGGTCCTCGACACCGCGGTCTGCTTCGTCGGCCACTCCCACGTGCCCGTCACCTTCTCCCAGAACGGGACCGTCACCTTCTCCTTCGCGACGGAGATCGACCTCGCCGGGTGCGCGAAGGCCATCGTCAACGCCGGCAGCGTCGGGCAGCCGAGGGACGGGAACCCCCACGCCTCCTACGGCGTCTACGACTCCGACGAGCGCAGGGTCGTGGTGCGCCGCGTCCCCTACGACATCGCCTCCGCCTCGCGGAAGATCCTCGCGGCGGGCCTCCCCCAGATCCTCGCGGAGAGGCTCTGGCACGGGAAGTAGACCCCGGAGGTTGACCCCGGGGCCGCCGCCGCCGCGTACCATGTCCGCCGCATGACCGAGCGGAGGGACCCCGGCGCCGTCGCGGTCACGACGGCCGCGCGCCTCGCCGCCGCCTCCGCCGCCTGGGGCGCGGCCTGGTGGATCCGCTTCGGCTCCGGGCTCCTCGCGGTCCGCGGCGACGCGACGGTCTACCCCGCGCGCTACCTCGAGGCGCTCCCCGCGGCGCTCCTCGCCGTGCTGCTCGCCTGCCGCGCGGCCGGCCTCCGCCACCGGGCCTCGCCGGCGGCCCCCGCGCCCGAGGCCCGGGAGTTCCTCGGCGCCGCGGTCCTCTCCACCCTGCTCCTCCTCGCCACGGCGCTCCTCGCGCGCGACCACTTCCAGTACAGCCGCGGGTTCCTGCTGCTGTTCGGGGCGGGCCTCGCGGCCGCGCTGCCCGCGGGGGAGGCGGCGGCCCGCGCGATCCTCGCCGCGCGCCGGGGCGGGGAGGAGGCGGTCCTCCTCGTCGGCGGGCCCGGACCCGCGGCGGGGATCGCC
>JAKLKS010000214.1 GCA_023150535.1 Planctomycetota bacterium | reverse complement strand
CGTCGAGGCCCTCGGGAGGGTCGCCGCCGCGGGCCGCATGCCGCAGGGGGCCTCGGTGGAGGCGGTGCCGGCGGCGGCCGGGGACCCCCGCCTCCCCGTCCGGAGGGCCGCGGGTCGGGCGCAGGCCGCCATCCTCGCGGGGAGGTAGCCCGGGCCCGCGGGGGCGCCCCCGTCCCCTCCCCCGGGTACTCTCTCCCCATGGCCAAGGCGACCGGCGCGAACTGGGGGACCCTCGTCCCGCGATTCCTGCTAGCGGTCGTCTTCGTCTTCCACGGCGGGCAGAAGCTCTTCGGGCTCTTCGGCGGGGAGGGTGTCGCCGGGCTCGAGGGGGTGGTGAGGGGGTGGGGGTGGCCCGCGCCCGCCGTCCTCGCCCGGGCCGCCGCGGCGACCGAGTTCTTCGGCGGGGTCTGCCTCGCGCTCGGCCTCCTCACCCGGTTCTGGGCCGCGGGCATCGCCGCGGTCATGGCGGTCGCCGCCTGGAAGGTCCACCTGGCGGGGGGCTTCTCCCTCCAGCACAACGGCTTCGAGTACACCTTCGTCCTCGGGATCCTCGCCCTCTCCCTCGTCGTGCAGGGGGGCGGCGCCCTCTCCATGGACGAGATGTTCTTCAAGGGGAAGAAGGCGGCCCCGAAGCCCGAAGACGCCTGATTCCCCCGCAAGACCGTCCCGGATCCTTCCCTCCGAGGGGAGGGCCGTTCTAGGATCCACCCCCCGCTGTCCCGAAGGACCGTCGCTCCGCGCCCGCCGAGGCGGGCCGGAGAGGAGGCTACATCGCATGGGCGCATCCGAAGGAAGCGGGTCCGGCGTCTCCGTCCCCGCCAAGCCCGCCCCGAAGCGGCTCGAGTCCGTCGTGATCCGCTTCGCCGGGGATTCCGGCGACGGGATGCAGCTGACGGGGAGCCAGTTCACCAACACCTCGGCGCTGGCGGGCAACGACATCGCGACCCTGCCGGACTTCCCCGCCGAGATCCGCGCCCCCGCCGGGACCCTGCCGGGCGTGAGCGGCTTCCAGGTCCACTTCTCCTCCGGGGACGTGTTCACCCCGGGGGACGACCCCGACGTCCTCGTGGCCATGAACGCGGCCGCCCTCAAGGTGAACCTCTCGACCCTGCCGAAGGGCCGCATCGTCATCGTCAACACCGACGGCTTCGACGCCGCCAACCTCTCCAAGTCCGGCTACGCGAGGAACCCGCTCGAGGACGGCTCCCTGGACGGCTACCAGGCCATCATGGTCCCCCTCTCCACCCTCACGGGGAAGGCCCTGGAGGGGAGCAGCCTCTCGGCGAAGGAGCGCCTGCGGAGCAAGAACTTCTACGCGCTCGGGATCATGTACTGGCTCTACAGCCGGTCCATGGAGCCCACGGAGGCGTGGATCCGGAAGCAGTTCGCGAAGAAGCCGGAGATCATGGAGGCGAACCTCACGGTGCTGAAGGCCGGCTACGCCTACGCGCTGGCGAGCGAGCTCTTCCAGTCCCGCTACGAGGTGCCCGCGGCCCCCCAGGCCCCGGGCCTCTACCGGAACATCTCCGGCAACAAGGCGACGGCGCTCGGCTTCTACGCGGCCTCCGTGAAGTCCGGCCTCCCCCTCTTCCTCGGCTCCTACCCCATCACCCCGGCCTCGGACATCCTGGGGGAGCTCGCGAAGCTCAAGCCCCAGGGGGTCATCACCTTCCAGGCCGAGGACGAGATCGCGGCCATCTGCTCGGCCATCGGCGCCTCCTTCGGCGGGAGCCTCGCCCTCACGACGACCAGCGGGCCCGGCCTCGCCCTCAAGGCCGAGGCGCTGGGCCTCGCCATCACCACGGAGCTTCCGCTCGTGGTCGTGAACGTCCAGCGCGGCGGACCGAGCACGGGGCTCCCCACGAAGACGGAGCAGTCGGACCTCCTCCAGGCCCTCTGCGGGCGGAACGGGGAATCCCCCGTGGCGGTGGTCGCGGCCCAGACCCCCGGGGACTGCTTCGCCGCCGCCTTCGAGGCCTGCCGCATCGCGCTCGTCCACATGACCCCCGTGGTGCTCCTCACCGACGGCTACCTCGCCAACGGGTCCGAGCCCTGGCCCGTTCCCCGGGTCGAGGACCTCCCCCCCATCCCCGTGAAGTTCCGGACCGATCCCGCCGGCTTCCAGCCCTTCTCCCGGGACCCCGACACGCTGGCCCGCCCCTGGGTGCGGCCGGGGACGCCGGGGCTGGAGCACCGCATCGGCGGCCTCGAGCACCAGGACGGGTCGGGCAACGTCTCCTACGACCCGGCCAACCACGAGCGGATGACCCGCCTCCGCGAGGAGAAGATCGCCCGCATCGCCCGGGACATCCCCCCGGCCGAGGTCTTCGGGGACGCCTCCGGCGACCTCCTGGTCGTAGGCTGGGGCGGGACCCACGGCGCCCTGCACGCGGCCACGCTGAAGGCGCGGCGGGAGGGGATGAAGGTCTCGCACATGCACCTCCGCCACCTCAACCCCATGCCCGCCAACACCGGGGAGGTCCTGCGGTCCTTCCGGAAGGTGCTCGTGGCGGAGCTCAACCGGGGGCAGCTCGACCTGCTGCTGCGGGCGAGGTTCCTGGTGGACACGGTCCTCCTGTCCAAGATGCAGGGGCAGCCCTTCTCCGTGCAGGAGATCGTGGACGCCATGGGGAAGGCCGTCGCGGGGAGGCCCGTCGAGGCCCCCCTCCGCCTCGACGGCCCCGGGAACGGGGCCGCCGCGGCGGGCGAGTAGGAACCGCAAGGAGACAGGAGCGACATGAGCCCCGAAGCCGCCGCCGCCGAGGCCGCCGCGCAGGTCCCGGCCTACACCAAGAAGGACTTCGTCTCCAGCCAGACCGTGCGCTGGTGCCCGGGATGCGGGGACTACGCCGTCCTCGATTCCGTCCAGAAGGCCTTCGCCGGCCTCGGCATCCCCCGGGAGCGGTTCGTCGTCGTCTCCGGCATCGGCTGCTCCAGCCGGTTCCCCTACTACATGAACACCTACGGGTTCCACACCATCCACGGCCGCGCCCCCGCCATCGCCACGGGCCTCAAGGTGACGCGGCCGGAGCTGAGCGTCTGGGTGGTGACGGGGGACGGGGACGCTCTGTCCATCGGGGGGAACCACATCCTCCACGCCATGCGGCGCAACGTGGACATCAAGGTCCTGCTCTTCAACAACAAGATCTACGGCCTCACCAAGGGGCAGTACTCCCCGACCTCCGACGTGGGGACGCGGACGAAGACCTCCCCCTACGGCTCCGTGGACCGCCCGCTCCACCCCATCTCGGTGGCGCTCGCCGCGGAGGCGACCTTCGTGGCCCGCAGCGCCGACGTCTACGGCGCGCACCTGCGCGACGTGCTGGTCCGGGCGGCCGCCCACCGGGGCTCCGCCTTCATCGAGATCCTCCAGAACTGCCTCATCTTCAACGACGGCGCCTGGGACCGGGTGACCGACCGGGAGATCCGGGACGACCACCGCATCGAGCTGCAGCACGGCAGGCCCCTCCTGTTCGGGAAGAACAGGGACCGGGGGATCCGCCTGCGGGGCATCGAGCCCGAGGTGGTGAAGGTGGGCGAGGGCGGCGTGCGGGAGGAGGACCTCCTCCACCACGACGAATCGAGCCGCAACCCCGCGCTCGCCTACATGCTGAGCCAGCTCGAGCACCCGGCCTTCCCCATGCCCGTGGGGGTCTTCCGGTCGCTCGACATCCAGACCTACGACGAGGGGATCCACGCGCAGATCGAGGAGGCGAGGCGGAAGGGGAAGGGCGCGGACCTCCAGGCGCTGCTGCGCGAGGGGGACACCTGGGAAGTGAAGGCCTGACGGGACGGCGGGGCCTCGCCGGACCCCGACGGCGGGAGGGTCCGGGGCGGACGCCGACCCGGCAGCATCCGGGGGACGCTCCCCGGGGGGAACTGCGAACGGAGGGGCCGGCATGAGCATCGAGAACGACGAGGACCTGGACCGCTACATGGAGGCCGGCGGGGTGCCCGACCGGGTCCTCAACAACAGGGTCCTCCTGCGGCCCATCTCCGACCTCCGCTACCCGAGGAACCCCCTCGCCTACGCCCCCGGGGCCTCCGTCTCCGAGGCCCTCTCCGCCATGATGGCGAAGAACCTCGGGGCGGTGCTGGTCGTGGACGGGGGGAAGGTGGTGGGGATCTTCTCGGAGAGGGACGCGCTCCGGAAGGGCCTCTACGTGAAGGGGGCCGGGGACCGCCCGATCCGGGAGTTCATGACCCCGAACCCCGACTGCCTCACCCCCCACGATTCCATCGCCTTCGCCATGAACCGCATGGGCGTCGGCGGCTACCGCCACATCCCCCTCGTGGACGCGCAGAGGCGGCCCGTCGGGATGCTCGTCATGCGCGACCTCGTGCGGTACGTCGTCACCTTCTTCCCCGCCGAGGCGCTGAACCTCCCCCCCCACAGCGAGCACGCCCCCCCCGAGCGGAACAAGGAGGGCGGGTAGCCCCCGCGCGGCGACCGGGGGTCCCGCGGGAGGCCCTCCCCCTCCCCGGTGCTAGCATCCACCCCGTGACCCCCCCCGCCGCCCCGGACGACCCCCGTTTCCTGCCCGTCGACCGCGCGGGCATGGAGGCCCGCGGCTGGGACGCCGTGGACGTGGTCTTCGTCACCGGCGACGCCTACGTGGACCACCCGTCCTTCGCCATGGCCCTCCTCGGCCGCGTCCTCGAGCACGAGGGGTTCCGCGTCGGGATCCTCTCCCAGCCGGACTGGAGGAGCGCCGCCCCCTGGAGGACCTTCGGGCGGCCCCGCCTGTTCTTCGCCGTCTCGGCGGGGAACATGGACTCCATGATCAACCACTACACCGCCAACCGGAAGGTGCGCAACGACGACGCCTACTCCCCCGGGGGCGCCATCGGCCTGCGGCCCGACCGCGCCACCATCCCCTACTGCCAGCGGGCCCGGGAGGCCTTCCCCGGTGTCCCCGTCCTGGCCGGCGGGGTGGAGGCGAGCCTCCGCCGCCTCGCCCACTACGACTACTGGTCGGACCGCGTCCGCCCCTCCATCCTCCTCGACTCCAAGGCCGATCTCCTCGCCTACGGCATGGGGGAGGAGACCATCGTCGCCGTCGCCCGCCGCCTCCGGGAGGGGGGGACGCTGCGCGACTGCCGGGACCTGCGCGGCGTCGCCTGGGCGACCGGCGCCTCGGAGAGGCCGCCCGGGGGGGACGCCGTCGTCCCCCTCCCCTCCCACGAGGAGGTGCGCGACTCGAAGGACGCCTTCCTCGCCATGGCCCGGCTCGCCCACCGGGAGACGAGCCCCTTCAACGCGAGGACCCTGGTCCAGCCCCACGGGGCCCGCACCGTGGTGGTGAACCCGCCCTGCCTCCCCGTCTCCCGGGAGCGCATGGACTTCTACTACGGCCTCCCCTACACGCGCCGCGCCCACCCCTCCTACCGGGCCCCGATCCCCGCCTTCGAGATGATCCGGGACTCCGTGACGATCATGCGGGGCTGCTTCGGGGGCTGCACCTTCTGCTCCATCACCGCCCACCAGGGCCGCACCATCCAGTCCCGCTCGAAGGAGAGCGTGCTCTCGGAACTGCGGACCATGGCCGCCGACCCGGAGTTCCGGGGGGTCGTGAGCGACATCGGCGGGCCCACGGCCAACATGTACCGGATGCGGTGCACCCGGCCCGAGGTGGAGGCGGTCTGCCGGCGGCTCTCCTGCGTGCACCCGGTGGTCTGCAGGCTGCTCGGCACCGGCCACGGGCCGCTCGTGGACCTCATGCGCTCCGCGCGGAAGGTGGAGGGGATCCGGAAGGTCTTCGTCGCCTCCGGCATCCGCATGGACCTCGCGCGGCTCTCGCCGGAGTACATGCGGGAGCTGACCGCCCACCACGTGAGCGGGCGCCTGAAGGTCGCCCCGGAGCACGTGGACCCGGGCGTCCTCGAGAGGATGAAGAAGCCCCGCCACCCCACCTTCGAGGACTTCGCGGAGAAGTTCGAGGAGGGGAGCCTCGCCGCCGGGAAGCCCCAGCAGCTCGTGCCCTACTTCATCGCGAGCCACCCGGGGTCGGACCTCGCCGCGATGATCGACCTCGCCGTCTTCCTCAAGCGCCGCGGCTACCGGCCCGACCAGGTGCAGGACTTCATCCCCGCCCCGCACGACCTCGCCACCGCCATGTACCACACGGGGCGGGACCCGGAGACGGGCAGGCCCGTGGCCGTGGCGAAGGGGATGCGGGACCGCCGCCTCCAGCGGGCCCTGCTCCAGTTCTTCAAGCCGGAGAACTGGTTCGAGGTGCGGGAGGCGCTGCTCCGGGCCGGGCGGCGCGACCTCATCGGGTCGGGCCGGGACGCCCTCATCCCGGAGAAGGCCCCGCGGGAGGCCCTGCTGGCGCGGCGCGCCCGGGCGGAGCGGGACTTCCACGAGCACACCCACGCGGAGGAGATGACCCGGGCGGGGAAGGGGCGGAAGGCCCGCGGACCGGCGGGCGGGAAGCCCGGGCCGGGCCGACAGGGCTACCGCCCCGGCCGCTCCGGGTGGACCCGTCGGGAGCGGGGGCCGGGAGGCGGGACGACGGGACCGGCCTGAGGGGGTCCGCCCGGACCCCTGATAGAATGGGGCCATGGACCGATCCCTGCTCCCGGTTCGCGTCTTCCGCGGCGGGGAGAAGCCCCCTCCCGCCTCTCCCCTGCCCACGGAGGAGGCGCTGGCGATGATGGAGACCCTCGCCACGGACGCCTGGACCTTCATGGAAGGAGAAGCACCTGAACCGCGAGTACGCCGAGATGCTGTCCGCGTTGTCCGCGGAGGGCGCTGAGTACCTGGTCGTCGGCGCCTTCGCCCTCGCCGCCCACGGGTATCCACGGGCCACCGGCGACATCGACATCTGGGTGCGTCCCTCCCCCGCGAACGCCGCCCGGGTCATGGCCGCCCTCCGGAGGTTCGGGACCCCGATCCTCGGCCTGGAGGCCGCCGACCTCGAGGCCCCACGGACGGTCTTCCAGGTGGGCGTGGCCCCCCGCCGGATCGACATCCTGACCTCCATCGACGGGGTCGCCTTCGACGAGGCGTGGGAGGGCCGGATGGAGAAGGAGGTGGAGGGGGCGAGGATCCCCTTCATCGGGAGGAAGGCCCTCCTCCGCAACAAGCGCTCCACGGGCCGTCCCCGCGATCTGCGCGACGCCGAGATCCTCGAGGGCGGCCCCGGGACGCCCCCGGACGGGGCCTGAGGCCGCCCCCCTCTCCGGCTCTTCGCTGTTTCGTGTGGGTGATGCCTCTCCGCCCTCGCACGGCCGCTCGCCCCTGCGGTTCCGCGCCTCC
>JAKLKS010000213.1:6177-7312 GCA_023150535.1 Planctomycetota bacterium | reverse complement strand
GAGCGGTTCCTCGCGGAGACGGCACGGGTCTTCGACGTCCTGCCGGGAGACGTCCCCTACCCCGAGAGGAAGGGGAAGGCCGCGGAGGTGGAGGGGTATCGGGGCATGGTGGCGTCCGACCTCCCCGCCTTCCTCCCGCTCCTCCGGGAGGCCCTCCGGGAGGAGGGCCGGAACCGGTGGTTCCTCTTCGAGGGGGCCCGGCTGCTCGCGGACCACGGGAGCGGGCGGGAGGACTTCGACCTCGCGGCGACGGCCGCCTCCGGGGTCCGCATGGTGGACGTCGGGTCGAGGGCCTTCTTCGAACTCGCCCACCGCCTCTGCCGGGAGGAGATCGATCCCTGGCCCCTCCTCGGGAGGATCCTCCGGGAGCCGGACTTCACCGTCTCCGCGCCGGGGTTCTCCCTCGCCCTCCACGGGGAGGACGCCGCGCTGCTCTGCCTCCTCGCCAACGGGATCGAGCGCCGCGTCGGGGAGATCCGCACGAGGTTCGCGGCGGAGAAGGAGATGGGGGCGGCCTGCATCCTCCTGCACTGCCTCTCGATGGCCGCGACCCCGGAGGCGGACGCCGCTGTGGGGGCGGTCGCGCGGGACGAGGCCCTGGGTCGAGAACTCCGCATGGTCTCCGGCCTTCTCCTGGTCGAGTGCGCCCCTCCCCCGCTCCCCGCGGGGCCTCCGGAGAGGACGCGGGAGGAGTTCGAGGCCTTCCTCGGCGGGGCCGAGGCGGAGGGCCGCCTCCCCGCGGCGGAATCGGGCGGCCTCCCGGAAGGGGAGGCCCTGCACCACGTGCGCGCCGCGGACGGCCCGCGGATCCGCGCCCTCCGCCGCCTTCTCGCCCGCCGCGCGGGGGACGACGTCCTCCGGGACGTCGGCTTCCTGACCCGGCTCCTCCGGCGCGCGGAGGCCGCGGGCCGGTAGGAGGCCGCCGCCGCCGGCGTGGCCGGGGGGGAGGACCGGGAGGGTCCTACCTCGGGCCGGGCCGCACCTCCACGGTCACCGTCGTCGTCCGACCCGCCCGCACCTCGACCTCCAGCGGGACCGCCCCGGGCAGACCGGCGAATTCCAGGGTCCACGGCCCCACGGGGAGGGTCCCCCCGACGAGGAACCCCTCCTCGTCGGGGCAGTGCAGGAGGGGCCT
>JAKLKS010000213.1:0-6167 GCA_023150535.1 Planctomycetota bacterium | reverse complement strand
CCGAGCGGAGCACCGCCGTCACCCCGTCGAAGTCCGATCGCCCGAGGACCCTCAGGAACCCGCCCCGGACGAGGCGCACCGGCCGCACGGTCCTCTCCCCCCGGACCATGAGGACCTCGAACTCCTCCCGGAGGAAGGGGTCGGCCCGATCGTCGTCCCGGGGGTGGGCCCCGACGCCGAGGAGGTGCCTCCCCTCGCGGAGCGCGAGGGTCACGCGCCCGTCCTCGGGCTCCCGGCGGAGGACCCGGCAGTTGCGCGTCCCCGGGTCGATGCGGGTCACGGAGACGAGGGGCGGCGCGACCCCAGACTCGTCGGAGAACTCGAGGACGAGGAGGGCCGGGTCGGGGTCCCTCCGGAGCGGGAGGGGGACCTCGACCTCCTCCTCCCCCTCCGGGCGGGAGGCCTCCACGATCTCGCCCGGGAGGTAACCGTCCGCGACGGCACGGAGCCGGATCACGGCCCCCGGGACGACCTCCAGGGGATGCCCCTCCCTCCCGAATCCCCCCGATTGTATCATAATCTGATACTCTCCGTCGTCCCGCACGAGGCGGATCTCCCCGTCCTCCCCGACGGGCCCCCCGGTCTCCTCGTCCACCACGAGGAGCCGGAGCCGGGAGGGACGCGGCAGGACGAGCTCCACGGTCCCGCCGTTCCCCGGCACCGCGGCCTCGGCGCAGCGCCCGACCGGCTGCCCGAACGCCCGGGCCTCGACCAGGAGCGGGCCGGGCGGGAGGCCCTCGATGCGGAACCGGCCCGTGGCGGCGTCGGTGTCCACGGAGGCGCCCTCCCGCGGATCGGCCGCGGCGGGCCGGATGCGCACCGTCGCGAAGGCCGGGGACCTCCCGTCGGGGCCGAGGACCCGGCCATCGAGGGTCCGGAGCGCGGCCGCCGGAGGCACGGGTTGCGCCGGGGGAGATGAGGGGGTCGGGTCGGCCCTGGGGGTACCCGGGGGAGGAGGAGGGGCGCCGGGGTTCCCCATCGGAGGAGGGGCGGATTCCAGGGGCGCTCCGCCGCCGGGGGGCGTCCCGGTGCCGGTGAGGAACCGGAGGAGGAGCAGGGCCGCGATGCCGAGGGCGGCCGCGAACCCCAGGACGAAGGACCGTCTTCCCGCACCCATGCCCCGTGCTCCCCGGGTGTGATTCCTCCGGCGAACGGGCCGAACCGGCTGCGCTCCAGCCGCCAGGAACCGCGGAGGTCGGGTTCCCGGCCCCCGACTCCCGCAGGTGGATCATGCCGGAACTTCGCACGGGCGAACCCCTCGATCCCGACACGCGCATCGCCGCGCCGGAGAAGTCCGCCGGCCTCCCCCCGCGGGGAACTTGCCTCCCCGCCTCTCCCCGGGTGGAGTGGCGCCATGACCCCCACGAAGCGCCGGAACCCGCCGAAGGGACGCCGCCTGCCCATCTCCTGCCCGCCCGGCCTCGAGCTCCGCACCCTCCCCGGGAAGGGCCGCGGCGTCTTCGCCACGCGCCGGTTCCGCCGCGGCGCCCTCGTCGAGCGCTCCCCCGTCATCGTCCTGCCCGAGGAGGAGTGGCGCCGCCTCGCGAAGACCCGCCTCGACCACTACGTCTACGAGTGGGCCGGCGACGGCGGGTGCTCCATGGTGCTCGGCCTCGGCTCCCTCTACAACCACTCCTACGAGCCGAGCGTCGAGAACTTCGTGGACCGCCGGAACCTCGCCATGGAGTGGGTCGCGCTCCGGGACATCGCCCCGGGCGAGGAGATCACCGTCAACTACAACGACGCGGACGACCCCCTCGCGGAGCTCTGGTTCGAGGCGCGCTGACCGCTACCGCACCCTGCGGAACCAGAAGTCCACGCCCCGCACCGTCCCCGAGGGGAAGACGTCCCCGGGCCAGGACTTCGCGCCGGTCGAGGTGAGCTTCGAGAGCCAGACCACCACGGTCTCCCCGGAGGCGGGCGCGAAGGCCGTCACGCCCCAGCCCTCGTCCCCGGACCCGCCGGAGATCTCCGATTCCCCGCCCAGCGCCGCCGGCCCCTCGTCCCCGGAGGCGTCGAGGCGGACCAGCATCTGGTAGGCCATGCCCTTCCCGTCCACCCGCGTCCAGCAGGCGTGGACCTCGCCGAGGTCGTCGTTCCAGGAGGGCCGCGCCAGGAGGTCGACGCCTCCCGAGGCGAGCGCGGCCGGCTTCCCGAGGACCGAGGAGAGGTCGTCGAGGGGGGCGAGCCCCGCCTCGACCGACCGGGTGCCGTCGCCGGCGACCCGGGTCCAGGTGAGCAGCGCCCGCCGCGAGGCCGGGTCCACGGCCAGGGCCGGGTCGGCGAGGTAGTCCCCGTTCCCGGAGAGCCACGCGAAGGAGGTCGATCCCGTCCCGAGGAAGAGGTCGAGCCCCGCGTACTTCGGGGGGGGCGCGGCGTTGTGGACGCGGAGGACCCTCTCCCCGTCGGGATCCCAGGCGAGGGACGGGTCCCCCTCGTGGGCCGGGGTGACCGCCACCTCGCGGAGGGGGTCGAAGGTGCGCTGGAAGACGTTCCAGTCGTCCGTGGAGTAGAGCCCGCTCGAGTCGAACTCCGCCATCCAGGCGATCTCGTGGAGGCCGGTCTTCCGGTCGTGGGCGACGGAGGGCCGCAGGTTGTCGAAGTCGCCGAGGTACCAGGTGTCCTTGCCGCCGCCGGTCCAGCCGGTGTGGTCGGAGACCTGGACGTTCGTCCCCGCCTTCGTCAGGTCGGCGTCGGAGAGCCTCTGCGCCATCACCTGGAAGAGGGAGACCGGGCCCTTCCCGTTGGGGTGGGTCTGCGAGTTCTGCGTCGGCGTCACCGTCCTGCGCTCGCTCCAGACGACGAGGAACTCCCCGCGGGCGTCGTCCCAGGCCGCGGCCGGGCAGCGCTTCGCCGCGGGGCCGCCGTCGTCGGAGACCCTCACGGGTCCCGCGAGGACGTTCCCCTCCCCATCGAGGAGGACGGCGTAGAGGTACCAGGCGAGGATGATGCCCTTCGGGTCCTCCTCCACCCAGGCCACGAGGCAGCGGTCCCGGGTCCCGCTCCAGGCGACGGCCGGGGGCGCGTCCGCCGTCGCCGAGGCGGAGAACGTGTTCACCGGGTCGGCCAGCGGACCGCGGGTCTCGAAGCCGTCCGGGAGGGTCGCCGCGGCGCCGCCCGGGAGGGTGACGACCACGTCCCAGGAGCCCACGGGGGCGCCGGCCGTGTCGAAGGAGGCGGTCAGGAGGCCGTCCCCCTCCACGGCGACGGAGGCGCCCTCGATCACCTCGTCCCCCTTCTCCCCGTGGTGGACCAGGCGCACCGTCGCCCCGGGCGTGAAGCCGGTGCCGCCGACGGCCGCCTCCACGGGCGCGCCGTCGAGGTCGTGGGGGGGATCGATGGAGAGGACGGTGAGCCCGTGGAGGATCTCGAAGGCCCCGGGCAGGAGAAGGGCGGCCGCGCCGGGGGGGACGACGGCGACGTCCCAGGTCCCGACCGTCCGCCCGCGGAGATCCAGGTCGGCGAGGATCTCGGCGGCCGAGGAGGACACGAGGGCGCCGGCGATGGACTCGCCGGGCCTCCGCAGCTCCACCGTAGAGCCCGCGGGGAGGCGGCTCCCGAGGACGCGGAGGCGGACCACCTCGTGGTCGAACCCGGAGGAGGGCTCCGCGGAGAGGAGTTCCGGCGGGAGGGCGACGGCCCGGAAGGCGTCCTCGAGGAGCCCCTCGCCGCCGTCGGGGTTGCGGAGGAGGACGTCCCAGGTGCCGGGGAGGAAGGCCCCGAGGCCGAGGGTGAAGGACGCCTCGCCGGGGGCGAGGTCGACGGCCGAGGCGGGCACCTTGACGCTCGACGCGCCGAGGCGGAACTCCACCTCCGCCCCCTCCCGCGCGAAGTCCACGGCGAGGACGAAGTCGAGGGTCTCCCCCACCGCGCCCTCGCCGGGGACGAGGGCCGTGGGCACGGGGTCGGCGATGACCTGCGCGGCGTCCAGCGTGCGCCGCGGGAGCCTCTCGACCTTCCACCTCGCCTTCGCGGAGAAGGAGGAGGCCCCTCCCGCGGGCGAGGAGATCCCGAGCCGGTGGACCCCGGGGAGGGGCCACCGCGCGCCGCGCAGGACGAAGCCGGTGCGCGTGGCCGAGGGGATCCCGGGGTCGGCGGCCTTCCCGTCCGGTCCGACCACGGAGGCGAAGGCGGGCGGGAGCGCACCCTTCGTCGTGCCCCGGACGGTCACCGTCGCGGTCGCGCGGCCGGGGCAGGGGAGGAGGGCCTCGACGGGATCGCCCCCGGGGACGAGGGAGCCGTCGAGGACGGCGCCGCGGGGGGCCTTCTCCTTCGTGCGGAGCGTGAAGGCCCCGGTGGTCCCCTCCGCGCCGGTGATCTCGATCCAGTGGAGGCCGGTTCCGGCGGGCGGATGGTCCTTCAGGAGGACCCGCGCCCCCTTCGCGACGGTCGTCATGGCGGCGGAGGCCTCCCCGTCCTCCCGGCGATCCGTGCCGAGGAGGACCACGCGGGGCCGCAGCGTGCCGCGCTTCGCGGCCGCGACGTCGAGCGAGAAGGGGGAGCCCTCGACGAGGCGGATCGGGAGCCGGACCAGGCCTCCCGGGGCGGCGATCTCCCCCGCCACGACGTCGGAGCCCGCGCGGATCTCGTGCACGGAGGCGTCCTGCGCGGGGGCGGCGGCGGGAAGGGCGGGGAGGAGGAGGGCGGCGGAGAGGAGGGCGCGGCGGAGTCCTCGGGTGGCGTTGGCCATGTTCGTCGTCTCCGATCGGGCGTGCTCGATCGGGGCTTTTCGCAATCGGCGTGCCTCCCCGCAGCGGGCGCGGCCCGCCTCGGCAGGGGATTCCCCGCGGCCGCCGCCGGCGGAGGGGCCTCAACGATCCTTGTCAGGCCGCGCGGGAGCGCACGGGGGGCCGGCGCCCGCGGGGATCACTCCTCGACCGCGAGGAGGAGGTCGGTCACGGCCCTGACCTCGGCGGTGACGCCGGAGGCGAGGTCCAGCCTCCTCCCCCGGCCGAGGATGTGCTCCTGCGGGTCGCCGGGGATCACGAGCCAGGCGGTCCCCGAGAGGACCTCGAGGTGGAGGTCGTGGCCGTTGGCCTCCAGTTCGCGGAAGGAGCCGATCCCGAGCGAGAGGTACCGGTCGGGGGGGATCCGGGTGCGGCCGCCGGTCACGGGGGGTGCGGGAGGCGTGTGCGATGGGTTCATGATGGGGATCCTCCCCCGCGCGGGAAAAGAGGACAGTCCCACCTCGCCCGTTTCGTAGGGAGTACAGTCCGGCCGGCCGCCGCCGCGGGAGCGGGCCATGGCGAGGATGCACCGGAGGGCCGCGGGCGCGCCCGCGCTCTACGAGCGCGTCGCCCGGGAGATGGAGGGCCTCATGGAGGCCGGGACCCTCCGCCCCGGGGACCGCATGCCGTCCCTCCGCGCCCTCGCCCGGGAGCGGGGGGTGAGCCTCTCCACGGCGCTCGAGGCCTACCGGGTCCTCGAGGACCGGGGCCGCCTCGAGGTGAGGGACCGCTCCGGCCACTACGTGCGGGCGAGGCTCCCGGCGCCGCCCCCCTCCCGCCGCCGCCCCGCCCTGCCGCCCGCCCCCCTCCGGGTGCGGGTGGACGACCTCGCCGTCGAGGTCCTCCGCAGCTGCCGCGACCCGCGGCTCCTCCGCCTCGCCGCGGCCCTGCCGGACCCCGCCCTCCTCCCCACGGCCGCCCTCAACCGGGGCCTCTCCCGCATGGGCCGCCGGGCCCCCCAGGGGGGGAACTTCTACGACGACCCGCAGGGCAGCGCCGCGCTCCGCGTGCAGGTGGCCCGCCGCGCCCTGGAATCCGGCTGCCTCCTCCGGCCGGGGGACCTCGTCACGACCCAGGGGACGCAGGACGGGGTCGGGCTGCTGCTCACCGCGCTCTGCCGCGAGGGGGACGCGGTGGCCGTGGAATCCCCCGCCTTCTTCGGGCTCCTGCAGATCCTCGAGCGCCTGCGGCTGCGGGCCCTCCCCGTGCACTGCGACGCGCGGAGCGGCATGGACCCGGGCTCCCTCGACCACGCGCTGCGCACCCACCCGGCGGCCGCCGTCGTCCTCACCTCCCACTTCCAGAACCCCCTCGGCGGCTCGGTGCCGCCGGCGCGGCTCCGCGAGATCGTGGCCGCGGCCGCGCGGCGCTCCGTCCCCCTCGTCGAGGTGGACGTCCTCGGGGACCTCGCCCACTCGGGGGAGCGCCCGCCGGCGGCGA
>JAKLKS010000212.1 GCA_023150535.1 Planctomycetota bacterium | reverse complement strand
CCTCGTCCTCCAGCCCTCCACCCCCTCCGCCGCCCCCGGCGGGACCATCGACGTCCAGGTCCACGTCCGCATCCACCCCGACGGCAAGGCCGTCATCCCCGCCCGCGCCTCCGACGTCGCCCTCACCGCGAAGGGCGGCGGCACCGTCGCCCCCGCCTCCGAGGCCCCGGGCGAGACGAAGTGGGTCTACACCGCCCCCGCCGCCGTCGCCGCGGACCTCGTCGTCACACTCGAGGCCCGCGTCCGCTCCTACCCCGAGGCCTCCGGCTCCTGCACCGTCCAGGTGAAGGCCCCCGCCGCGCCCAAGCCCCCCGCCCCCGTCCCCGCC
The DNA here is from genome assembly GCA_023150535.1 of Planctomycetota bacterium. Classification (GTDB taxonomy): domain Bacteria; phylum Planctomycetota; class JAJSAM01; order JAJSAM01; family JAKLKS01; genus JAKLKS01. The sequence continues at coordinate 6,993 of JAKLKS010000212.1, read as the reverse complement.
GCGGACGCCGAGGACGAGGAGGGCGACCTCCTCGACGGCGCCGAGGCCGTCGCCGCCGATCCCGTCGGGAAGCTCGTCACGCTGGAGAGGTGGCGCGCCCGGGCCGACGCCGGGGAGGAGTGGAACGAGCGGAAGATCCCCCCCCGCGGCGAGGACCTGTACGCCCCCGGGCGGATCCACGACTTCCGGTTCCGCGTGAACGCCGCCGACGTCGAGAGCGTCGAGGTCCAGTGGTGGAGGAACGACCGCACCAAGAAGGTGCGGACCTTCACCGAGAGGAACAAGCGCATCGAGGTCGACCGCGACCAGGACGGGTTCCTCCACGTCCGGTTCGACAAGTCCCTCGGGAAGGAGAAGGGCGCCTACACCTTCGCGGTCGTCGCGCGGAAGAAGGACGGCACCACCCTGCGCGAGAACCTCGTCGTCCACCGCGCCCGCCCGCCGAAGGAGGAGGAGGAGAAGGGGAAGGGCAAGGGAGGGGGGAGGTAGGGTCAGTACCCCGACTCCGGCCGCTCCCCGCCGCCGAGGAGCCACCGGTAGATCCCCTCCACCCGCTCCGCCTGCGCCGGGAGCCCGAACCGCGAGCGCGCCGCGTCCTTCGCCGCCCGGGCCATCCTCTTGCGCAGCGCCGTCTCCTTCCCGAGCCTCACCAGCGCGTCGCCGAGCGAATCCGCCGTCTCCTCCACGAGGACCCCCGTCTCCCCGTCCTCGACGATCTCCGGCAGCATCCCCCGCCGCGTCGCCACGATGGGGACCCCGAGCGCCATCGCCTCCCGCACCGCCCGGCAGGAGCCGTCGGAGCCCGGCACCAGGAAGATCTTCACGTCCATGCACCGCAGCGTGTCCACGAACTCCGCCCCGCGCCGGTACCCCGTGAAGATCACCTTCCCGGCCAGCTCCTTGCGGGCCGCCGGCTTCACCGCCACCTCGTCCATCCAGGTCCCGCGCCCCACCATCAGCACCTTGAGGTCCGGCACCTCCTCCGCCACCCGCGCGATGGCGTCGAAGAAGATCTCGAACTTCCGGTGCCGCTGCATCCGGGCCACGATCCCGACGACGTAGTCCTCCTTCCGGAGCCCGTACTCCTTCGCGATCCGCGGCTCCCCCGGGCGCGCGTCGAAGCGATCGAGGTCCACCGCCCCCTCGACGAAGAACACCTTCTCCGCGGGGATCCCCGCCTTCGCCGGGAGGTCGCGGGCCACCCCGCGGGACACGCAGAGCACCGCGTCGCAGCCCGGGCCCATCTGCCAGCGGAAGTCCCGGTCCACCTTCCCGATCTCCCCGTCGTAGAGCGAGCGGACGATCCGGGGCTTCTGCTTCATCCCGTGGATCGCCCCCCAGCCGATGCGCTGGTCGTTGGGGAGGTGGCAGTGGACGAGGTCGGGCTTCAGGGCCTCGATCTGGCGGCGCATGGCGCGGCGGTCCAGCGGGTCGAGCAGGGGGTTGCGGTGCTTCCCGAGCCGGAACTCCCCGGTGGTCGTCATGTCGAGGACGGCCAGGGCCCCGCGGATCTCGTTCTCCAGCCCCTCCACCTCGCGCCCGCAGGAGAAGGACACCGCGAGCCCCCGGTCCCGGAGCGCCGCCGCCAGGTTCACCGCCGGCTCCGCCGGGCCGGTCCACTTCCAGTTCGCGTAGAGGTGCAGGACCTTCACGGAGACCTTCCTATTCGATGGGGCGCCGCCGGACCACGATCTTCCGCGCGCAGGCCTCCGCCACCAGGCGCGCCGCCTCCCGCCGCTCCTCCCAGGCCCCCTCCACCTTCGCCGCGTAGGAGCGGTAGAAGCGGAGCCGGTCGGCCCGCGTGAACCACTCCCCGAGGCTCGCCGCGAGCTGGGCGAGGTTCTTGGCGCGGCGGCGCAGCCCCACGGGGCCGGCGCCGAAGGCGACCCGGTCGTAGTCCACGAGGCAGAAGGACTCCCGCCCGTGCTTGGGCCGCAGGAACACGTTCACCGCCTTGAGGTCCCCGTGGTAGATGCCCCGCGCGTGGAGGGAGCCGACGAAGGAGCCGAAGCGGGAGGCGAGCCGCCGCTTCGCGCGGCCGGAGGCCCGGTCCGGCACCCCCTCCCCCCACAGGCGCAGGGTGCGCAGGTCGAACCGCTCCCCGGCGGCGGCCACGTCCTCCATGACGAGGAAGGACTCCCGCAGGCGGGGCCAGGAGCCGCGCACGAGGAGCGCCAGCGGCTCGGCCACGTCCACGTTGCGGTGCCAGAGGCCGTTGCCCCCGAGCCAGGAGCGGACCGCCCGCGGGCGGACCAGCGCGTTCTTCGCGAGGTCGGTGGCGCCCCGCACGCGGGTCTCCTTGACGACGACGGGGACCGGGCCCCCGGGCCCGTCGACGGTCACCCGCGTCACCGTCGAGCGGCCCCCCTTCTTGAGGAGCGCCTCCCCCCCGGCGGCGGCGGCGCGGGCGTGGGCCTCCAGGGCCCGGAGGAAGGGCTCCCTCCCCCACTTCCGCAGGAACACCATGCGGAGGTCCCCGGACCGGGCGGCGTCGAAGCGCCCCGAGGGCCGCAGCAGGCGGGCCGCCACGGTGCGGCTGCGGACGCGGCGGGCCTCCAGCGCGGCGATGCGCCCCTCCATGCGGCGGAGGGGGTCCCCGGGGGGGAGCGAGGGGGCGCCCCCCTCGTAGGCCCGGAGGATCCTCGCCCGGTCCGCCGTCGAGGTCGCCGTCAGGAGGGAGTGGAGGAACTTCGCGAGGTCGGATTCCCGCGCCCCCGGGCCGACGGAGGCGCGGCGGCGGACCGTGTGGAGGTCGATGACGGTGACCGACGGCTCCCCCGGCTCCGCCCCCACCAGCACGTTCCCGCCGTGGAGATCGGGGTGGACGAACCCGGCGTCGTGGATGCGGCGGACCAGGGCGCCGAGGCGGAGCAGGAAGGCCCGGCGGGCCCGCGCCTCCTCCCCGGACCAGGGCCCGCCGCCGGGCCAGCGGTGGAAGAGGAAGGGGACGAGCTCCAGCGTGTCGGGCACCTCGGCGACGACCAGCATGGCGCCCCGGAGGACCCCCGCGGTGCGCGCCTCCGCCATGGCCACGACCTCGGCCGCGGGGATGCCGGCGGCCCGCATCCCCCGGGAGGCGGCCCACTCCGCGGCCGCCCGGCTCGCCGTGAGGAGGTACTTCACGGGGTCCAGCACCTTCCCCACGGAGAAGCGCTTCACGAAGACGGCCGGGGCGCCGTCCCGGGGGACCCTCCAGACGGTGCGGACCGGGTTGCGCTTCACCACCGCGGCGCCGGGGAGGGAGCCCACGGCGCGGGGGGCGGCGGCGACGGTCCCCCGGACCCAGGCGGCCTCCGCGGCCTCCGCGACCCAGGAGAGGCCGTCGGCGCCCGCGAAGGAGACGGTGTCCGGCGACGGGGGCTCAGGCATCGGCCCCCTCGAGCTCCCGGAGCTTGGCGTACTTGAGGAAGACGTACCAGGAGCCCATGGACGCCACGACCAGCCCCGGCACGCCGTCGAGGAAGCCGCCCTTGAGGAGGTACATCCGCAGGAACTTCCCGGGGGGGTGGAGGACGAGGCGCGCCAGGGAGGGGCGCTCCCCGCGGGCCCGCTTCTCCCGCGCCGCGATGGTGGTGAAGAAGTCGATCTGGCGGAGGTGGTCGGAGAGGGAGCGGTAGGAGAGGTGGAGGAGGTCCCCCTCGAGGCGGCCCACGGGGCCCTCGACCTCGACGCGGTCGTGGGGGTTGCGGCCCCCCCACCGGCCGCGGCGGCGGTCGAAGAGGCGGAGCTTGCGGTCGGGGTACCAGCCGCCGTGGCGGATGGGGCTTCCGCAGTGGAAGGTGAGGCGGGGGCACTCGAACCCGGCCCGGTCCCCCGGCTCCTCGAGGGCGCGCCGGACGGAGTCCGCGAGCGCCGGGGAGAGCCGCTCGTCGGCGTCGAGGCACAGGACCCAGTCGTGGGCGGCCTGCGAGACGGCGAAGTTCTTCTGCTCGACGTGGCCCGGGAAGTCCCGCTCGATCACCCGGGCCCCGGCGGCCGCGGCGATCTCCCGGGTGCGGTCCGTGGAGCGGCTGTCCACGACGACGATCTCGTCCGCCCACTTCACGGACGCCAGGCAGTCGGGGAGGTTCTCCTCCTCGTCCTTCGTGATGACGCAGACGGAGACGGGGCGCCGGGCCATGCCGCAAGGTTAGGGATACGGTCCAACCCGTCCCGACTTTAAAAACGTACCCGTCCCCTTTTTATCGGTACCGGCTACCAGAGGAGGCGGTGGCGGGCCAGCTCCGCCCTCTGCCGCCGCCGCCACCGGAGGCTCTCCTCCCGCGGGAGCCGGTCCCCCCCGAGCCATGCCCGCACCAGCCGGCGCCGGTCGGTGCGGGGCACGGGGGCGCCCGACTTCGCCCCCAGCTTCACGAGGGAGCGGTCCAGCCGCAGGATCTGCACCGCCCTCTGCTCCCGCGAGAGCCCCCCCTCCACCCGCTCCGCCCCGTCGAGGTCGAGCACCGTCGCCGGCCCCCCGGCGAGGGGGAGGAGGAGGTTCTTCACGTGGAGGTCGGCGTGGAGGATCCCCGCGTCGTGGATCGCCCGCACCGCCCGCCCCGCCTCGCGCAGCGCCGAGCGGCGCGCCGGGTCCCCCGGCGGGAGGCGCAGCAGCAGCGAGCGCAGGTCCTCGCAGCCCGGGACCTCCCGCGTGAGGAGCCACCCGCGGGCGACGCCCGCCCCCGCGGGCCGCACGACGATCCCGAGCGGCTCCGGCACGGGGGCCCCCTCCCGCCGCAGGTCGTCGAGGAGGCGCAGCTCCCGCAGGAACCGCCCCGCCCCGGGGAAGAGCCCCCCGGTCAGCCCGCGGAGGAGGCCCCCGTGGAGGTACCTCCGCGCCACGACCCGCAGCCCCGGGGAGCCGGGAACGGGGAAGGAGACCGGCTTCCCGCGCCCCTGGAAGGTCCGGGCCTCGCCGCCGGCCGCCGCGGCCGCCGCCTCCGGGTCCGCCACCCCCGCCGCCGCCAGGGGTCCCGCGTGCCCCTCCCGCAGGACGAGCACGGTCCCGCCCTCGCGGACCACGGCGTAGCCGGCGGGCAGGCGGGGGTCGTTCTCCACGCCGCCGCTACTTCAGGTCCGCGGCGCAGCGGAACCCGATGTCCTCGAAGGCGCGCGCGGGCTCGAGGTGGTTGCGGAAGGAGGTCCGCAGCGACGCCTCCCCGACGAGGAACGACCCGCCGCGCACGACCCTCTCCTTCCCCTGGGCCGGCCCCTTCGGGTCCTGCACCGGCCCCGTGAGGTAGTAGCCCTCCCCGTACCAGTCGGCGCACCACTCGAAGGCGTTGCCCGAGAGGTCGAGCGCGCCGGTGGGCCCCGCGCCGCCGGGGAAGGAGCCGGCGGGGGCGAGCCCCTCCTGCCCGTCCCCGCCCCCGGCCCCGTTGCGGCGGGAGGGGTCGTCCGCCGCCCCCCAGGGGAAGGCGCGGCCGTCCCCGCCCCGGGCCGCCTTCTCCCACTCCGCCTCCGTCGGGAGCCTCCGCCCCGCCCAGCGGGCGTAGGCGTTGGCCTCGGTCCAGGGCACGTTGACCACCGGGTGGCGCCCCGTGGAGCCCGCGGGCTGGGGGGGCATCCTCCTCCCGGAGGCGTCGCAGAACCGGCGGAACTGCGCCACCGTCACCTCGTGGCGATCGATGAGGAAGGGGGCGAGGACGATGCGCCGCAGCGGCCGCTCGTCCTCGTTGGCGTCCTCCGCGCCGAGGACGAAGTCCCCCGCGGGGACGAGGACGAGCTCCGCCCCGTCGGCGAGGGAGTGGATCCGGCCCGCCTTCGCGACGACCCGCGGCGGGAGGCGCAGGGCCCCGGGCTCCTGGGGAGGGGGCGCGGGGAGGTCCGGGAGGACCGGCGGGACGTCCACCGGGGGAGGCGGCGGCGGGGCCTCCGCCTCCTCCTCCCCGGCCTCGGGGGCGATGAACCGGAAGGCCGCGAAGCCGGATCCCTTCCAGACCATCCAGCCCGTGGCCCCGAGCAGGACGGCCACGAGGACCACCACCGTGACGAGGCCCGGGGAGAGGGGCCGCTTCGCCGCGGCGGGCGCGGCGGCCGCGGCCTTCCCGGGTGCGCGCGGGGAGGCGGCGGCCGGCCCCTTCCCCGCGGGGGCGTCCGCGGGGTCCGCGGCCTCCGGGGGCAGCATCGCCCCCGGGGACACCACGGAGGCCCGGGGGAAGGGCTCCCCCTTCAGGGCGGCCATGACCGCGGCCGCGCTCTCGAAGCGGTCCGCCGGCGCGGGAGCGAGGAGCCTGCGGATCACCTCGCGCATCGAGGAGTCCATCAGGGGGTGGGCGGCGGTGGGATCGGGGAAGGGGGCGCCCGGCCGCGGGGCGGCGCAGGCCTCCCGGTAGGGGTCGGGGAGGCGGCGGTCCCCGGTGAGGGCCTCGAAGAGGATGCAGCCGAGGGCGTAGAGGTCGGAACGCGCGTCGGGGATGTCGTTCCTCGCGAGCTCGGGGGCCCTGTAGAAGCCCGGCTTCGCGGGGCCGAGCCCGCCGCCGCCGGCGGCGGCCTTCGCCGTGACCTCGCTCACCACCTTCCCGACGCCGAAGTCGGTGACGCGGACCTCCCCCTCCGGCCCGAGCACGATGCAGCCCGGGCGCAGCTCCCCGTGGAAGAAGGAGATCTTGTGGGCGGCGGCGAGGGCGGTGGCCGCGGCGAGGCCGATGCGGCGGACGAGGTCGACGGGGAGGGCCTTCTCCTTCTTCAGGCGGTCCTGGAGGGAGGGGCCGGAGAAGACCTCCGTGATGAAGTAGGGGGTGCGGTCCTCCACCTCGTAGCCGACCACCGCGAGGATGCCGGGGGCGCCGACGAGGTCCTTCGACCGCTGGAGGAGGTTGCGGATCCGCTCCTGCGCGGCCTCCTCGCCCCCGAGGCTCAGGGGCAGCATGCGGAGGGCGACCTCGTCGTCCGTGGTGCGGTTGCGGACCCGGTACACCTTCTGGCTGCCGAGGGGTTCGAGCGCGGCGAGCACGTCCCACTTGCCTCCGACCCCGGGGCGGGAGGTGGGGCCGGCGAGGACCTCCGAGGGGA
>JAKLKS010000211.1 GCA_023150535.1 Planctomycetota bacterium | reverse complement strand
GCCCCGCAGAGGGCGGCCAGCGTCGCCCGCAGGCCCGGGGCCGCCACCGGGAAGAGGGCGAGGCCCGCGGCCGCCAGCGCGAGGGCCGAGGCCGCCGCGGGGACGCCGCGCCGCGCCAGCCACCAGCCCGCCGCCAGGGCCACCACCCCGCAGAGGAGCGCCAGCCCCCCCGTGGCCGACCGCGGGAGGAAGCGGGCCTCGAGCACCGCCGCCTCCCCGGTCCTCTGGAAGGAGAAGGGGGCGCGCCCCGCCACGGTCAGCGTCACCGCCGGCGGGAGGGCCCCGCCCCCGGCGGTGGGGCGCCCCGCCCGGGGGCGGGCGCCGAAGACCTCGTCCAGGGCGTCGAGCACCGCCCCCAGCACCGAGGGGTCCTCCGCGGGGCGGAGGTTCCCGCCGCCGGAGAAGAGGACCGCGTCGGGCGGAACCCAGGCGGTCCAGGCCGTGGCCTGCACCATGGCCTCGGGCACCCTCGGCGCCGCGAGCGCCACGGAGAACCAGCGCCCCTCGGCCCCCGCGGCGTCCTCGCGGTAGACGACGCGCACCCCGAAGCGATCGTCCCTCCCCCTGCCCGCGGGGCAGGGGAGCAGCAGCGCCCCCCCCTCGGTGCGCGGGGAGACCGGCCTGCCGTCCACCTCGGCGCTCTCCAGTTCGGCGCCCGGGGGGAGCTCGACGCGGAGGTACTGGAGGCCGTTCACCTGCACGTCCATGCGGGCCTCCGTGAGGGCCGCGGCCCCGCCGCCCACGAGGGTGTCGAGGGCGAGCGCGTTCACGACCGCCTGGAGGACCCGGACCGGCTCGTGGCGGGCCACGGCGAGGGTCAGGGAGTGGGCCGGGGCGAGCCGCCGCCAGGCGAGGAAGGCCTCCCCCGCCCCGGCGAAGTCCGGCACCTCCCGGGGATCGGCGTAGAGGAGCCCCGTCTCCTCCCCCTCCACGGAGAGCGCGGGGTCGCGGGTGACGGCGTACCAGCCCTGCTCCCGCTCCGCCCCCAGGGCGAGGAGGGCGGGCACGGGGATCCTCCGCGAGGAGCCCGCGGCGACCGGGTCCCCGGGGAGGTCGTACTCGACGGAGAGGTCCACCGTGCCCAGCGCCGGGGCCTGGAGGACGACGGTCGTGACGACCCTCCCCGCCGCCGCGGGATCGGCGGCCCGGGACTGCTCCTTCACGCCGGGCCCCTGCACGCGGGCCCGGTCGGCGACCTCCGCGGGCAGGGAGAACCGGAAGGTGTCGACGCCGGCGTAGCGGACGGAGAAGCGCAGCGCGTGGCGGAGGTGGAGGCGGTCCTCCTCGACGCCGACCACGGTGACGGCCTCGGCGACGACCTCCGGCTTCCGCCGCAGGACGAGCACGGACCCCGAGCGGGGCCCGCCGGCGTGGCGGAACCCGAAGAGGACCGCCCGCGGCCGGGGCGGCGGGGCGGTGTCGGGGGGGAGGCCGGCGGCGGCGAGGATCGCCGGCTCCGCGGGGAGGAACCCGCGGAGCTCGGCGGAGCGGACGTCGAGGGCCTCCTCGGCGGCGACGGCCAGGAGGCCCCGCGCGCGGGCCGCCCCCTCCACCTCGAGGACGGGGAGCGGGAGGGAGGCCTCCCCCGGGCCCGCGTCGAGGCTCCTGCGGAGGGCGAGGAGGATCGGCACCGCGCCCGATCGCCGGGTGCCGAGGTCGAGCAGGAGGCGGCGGGCCCCGCCCTCCCCCTCGATCCGGGCGTCCAGCGCCTGCCCGGAGAGCGTGGCGGATTCGAGGTCCCATCCCTCCGGCACCCGGACCGCGGCGAGGAAGAGGCCGGCCCGCTCCACCGCGAGGTCCAGGGCGGCGCGCAGCACGGCGGAGCCCGGCGACAGGTCGAGCACGCTCCGCTCGGAGACGGAGACCTCCGGGGCCACGGTCTCCAGCGCGAGGGAGAGGCGGCGCGGACCGCCCGCGTGGCGCCAGGCGAGCACCGTCACGCCGGGCGCGAGGGGGGCGTGGCCGGTGCGCATCCACTCGGGGAGGTCGTCGGTCGGCACGCGGTAGAGGCCCTCCACGGCGGCGGGCCGCACGGCCACGGGCGGGAGGACCTGCACCGCCACGGTGCCGGCGTCCCGGGAGGCGCCGGGGAAGAGGAGCACCGGGAGGTCCGCCGCGCCCTCCCCCTCCGCCCGGGGGCGCTCGAGGAGGAGCCGGAGCTCGAAGGCCCCCTCGACCTCGTTGTGGAGGTCGACCCGCACCTCGCGGACGCCCCCCTCCTCGACCTCGCTCCAGTCCCGGATGCCGGCCCCCTCCACCTGGAGGACCCGCTCCCCCGCGGGGAACCGGGCGCGGAAGGTCCGCAGCCCGCCGCGCAGCACGGAGAAGCGCGCGACGGCGCGGGTCTCCAGGGTCTGCTCCCCGACGCGGTGGAGCACCTCGCTCGAGGCCTGGAGCACCGCCTCCGCGCCGGTGCGCTCCGCGGGCCGGGGGCGCCAGGTGAGGGTCACCGCCGGCGCGGCGCCGACGTAGGCCATCACCCGGGTGACGCCGCTCCCCCCGTCGGTGCGGGTGGTGGCGAGGTTCGGCTCGACGACGACCTTCACCCCCTCGCCGGGGACGGCGAAGGAGAGCCGGGAGACGGGGGCGCCGGCGGAGGGGAAGGAGACGGTGCGGTCCCCGTCCTTCGGGCGGACCGCGGCGACGAGGGTGGCGCGGAGGGTGTGGGTCCCCTTCCCGCGGACGAGGACGCGGTGGCCCCCCTTCTCGGCGAGGAGGACGGCGGGCTTCCCGTCGAGGGTCGCGTCCCCGAGCACCGCCCCTGCGAGTCCCACGGGGACCGCGGTCTCGGCGTCCGACGGGCAGAGCACCTCCAGGGTGGCCTCCAGGAGGGCGATGTCCCCCTCGACGCGGCCCTCGTAGAGGGCGGTGGCGACGCCGGAGGGGGGCTTCGCCGCGCCGTCCCGGTCCATGGCCCTCCGCCACAGCTCCTGGAACTCCGCGTAGGGGACGAAGACCCCCTGGCCCTCCTTCTCGAAGACCCTCTTGAGGTCCTCGAAGGGGATGTAGACGCGGGAGGGGGGCGGGAGGTCCCCGTCGGCGGGCCCCGGCGCCGGGGGGGCGGGGGGCTTCGCGGGGCCCTCGGCCCGGGCGGCGGGGCCGGCGGCGGCGGCCAGGAGGAGGAGGGCGGGGGCGAGGAGGCGACGGACCATGGGAATCCTCCGGGGGGGTGCGGCCGCGGCGCGTCCCGACTCTAACGGTTGGACGCGGGCCGGTGTTGGGGGTTCCCGGATTCGCGCGTAACGGCCCCGTCACGCCCCGCCGCGGACCTCCCCCGCCGGGCGGCCGTGCACCGCCGCCTTCTGCCAGATCTTCCGCGAGAGCCCCGTGCAGAGCTCCTCGAGGTCGTCCACCGCCTCCAGCGCCACCGGGTCCGGGAAGACCTGCAGGTAGAGGGCGCCCACCTTGGAGATCACGGAGAGCATCTCCGAGCAGTAGTCGAAGTACCGCCCGAGCTCCGCCGGGGTCATCCGCCGCTCCGGGGAATGGGGCGTCGGCGCCACGAGGCCGAGGACCGACTCCGGGTCCTTCGTCAGCTGGTGCATGTCGACGACGTGGGCCAGGGCGCGCAGCTCCCCCACGGCGGCCAGCGCCCTGTCCCGCTTCGAGCGGTTCTCCAGCGTGAAGAGGAAGACGACGCCCGCGCCGAGGAAGACCATGGAGCCGAGGAAGTCGTTGAGCTCGGAGAAGAAGACCGTGACCCGCCACTCCTCCCCCGTCACCTCGAGGTTCGTCACGAGGAACCCCAGGGCCGCCAGCGCCGCGGCCCCGAGCACCGCCGCGAGGACCCGGTAGGGCACGTGGGGCCGGGCGATCTCCCCGCAGCGGGCCTGCGCCTGGCGGGCGACCTCCGCGAGCTCCGCCGCCACCTTCGAGAGCCCCGACCCCGGGAAGCGGTCCTCCACCCGGAGGCGGAGGCGATCCGCCGTCTCGACGATGCGGTCGGCGTGGAGGGAGCGGTACACGGGGGCGGGCCCTAAAGTATCATGCTATGATACAATCGCGGGGCCGGGGCCGCCTCACTCCTTCCACTCCCCCTCCGGCACCATCCCGTAGACGCTGAGGGGGTTGCCGTCGGGGTCCTTGAAGTCGGTCGAGAGGCCGACCTTCCCGTCGTAGGCGCAGACCCGGTGGAGCCTCCCCGGTCTGGCCCCGGCGGCCGCGAGGGCGGCGTGGGAGGCCCGGATGTCGTCCACGGTGAAGACGACGCCGGGCGCCGTCTCGGGGAGGGGCGGGGGCCCCTCCCCGCACCCGTGCAGGGCCAGCGTCGTCCCGGCGGTCTCCAGCTCCGCCCAGCCCCCGTCGGCGTGGCGGACCGGGATGCCGAGGACGTCCCGGTAGAAGGGGATCGACTCCCGCACGTCCTTCACGTAGAGGATGACGTATCCGACCTTCGACAGGCGGGGCTTCGCGGCGGCGGGCTTCCCCGCCGCGGCGGCCTTCCTCGCGGTCGCGGCCTTCTTCACGGGATCCTCCATTCCGGGGACGGGGTCCCATGGTAGCACCCCCCCGCCGCCCGCGGGGGGCGGCGGGGGGGGTGCGGCCTAGGAGCGGATCCGCAGCTGGGCCGCCCTGAGGGTGTTCCGCATCAGCATCGTGATGGTCATGGGCCCCACGCCCCCCGGCACCGGGGTGATGGCGGCCGCCCGCTTCGAGGCCCCCTCGAAGTCCACGTCCCCCACGAGCTTCGCCTTGCCCGAGGCGGTCGTCCCGACGCGGTTCACGCCGACGTCGATGACGAAGGCCCCCTCCTTCACCATGTCCCCCGTGACGGCGTTCGGCACCCCCGCCGCCACGATGAGCACGTCCGCCCGCCGCGCGTGGAAGGCGGTGTCCCGGGTCCGGGTGTGGCAGATCGTCACCGTCGCGTTCGCCCCCTTCCCCTTCTGGAGGAGCATGTTGGCGATGGGCTTGCCCACGATGTTCGACCGCCCCACCACCACGACCTCGGCCCCCTCGAGCTTCGCCCCCGAGCGCACCAGCAGCTCCTGGATGCCCGCCGGCGTGCAGGGGAGGAAGTCGGGGTTCCCGATGACCAGCTTGCCCACGTTCACCGGGTGGAAGGCGTCCACGTCCTTGTCCGGCCGGATGGCCAGCAGGACCTTCTCCTCGTTCACGTGCTTCGGGAGCGGGAGCTGGACGAGGATCCCGTGGATGGAGTCGTCCCGGTTGTACCGGTCCACCAGCGCCAGCAGGTCCCCCTCGGCGATGGCCGCGGGGACGGTCTCCTGCACCGAGTGGAAGCCCAGCTCCTTCGCCGCCTTCCCCTTGGCCGAGACGTAGGACTGCGAGGCGGGGTTCTCCCCCACGAGGATGGTGACGAGCCCCGGGACGATCCCGTGCTGCTTGACCAGCGCCGCGGTGTCCGCCGCGATCTCGGTCCGGATGCGCGCCGCGATCTCCTTCCCGTCGATGATCTTCGCGGTCATTAGAAGAGCCCCTTCGTCAGGCCGGTCGCGGGATCTACGTCCACGTCCATGGCCGCCGGGTGGGAGGGGAGGCCGGGCATGATGGGGAAGTCCCCGGCCAGCGGGTAGAGGAAGCCCGCGCCGACGGACGCCTTCACGTCGTTGATCGGGAAGACGTAGCCCGAGGGGAGGTTCTTCAGGTTCTTGTCGTGGGAGAGGGAGAGGTGGCTCTTGGCCATGCAGATGGGGAGCTTCGACCAGCCCAGCTTCTCGTAGCGCTTGATCTTCGCCTTCGCCTCGCCCGAGTAGGAGACGGAGGCGGCGTTGTAGACCTTCGTCGCCAGGGTCTCGATCTTCTGCTCGATGGAGGCGTCCTCGTCGCAGAGGAAGCGGAAGTCGGCCTTCCTCTCCGTGGCCTTCACGACGGCCTCCGCCGCCGCGCGGCAGCCGTCCCCGCCGTCGGCCCAGGCGGTGATGGGCTCGCAGGCGTCCGCGCCGGCGTCCAGCGCGATCCTCCGCAGCGCCTCCACCTCGCGGTCGGTGTCCGTGGCGAAGCGGTTGATGGTGACGACCAGCGGCACCCCGTAGTACTTCGCCACCTTGATGCAGTGGCGCAGGTTGGCGGCGCCCGCCTCGATGCCCGGGATGTTCTCCTCCGACAGCTCCTTCGGGAGGGGCTTCCCGGCCACCACCTTCCCCACCCCGCCGTGCATCTTGAGGGCGCGGATGGAGCAGGTCATGACGATGCCGCTCGGGCGCAGGCCCGACTGGCGGCACTTGATCTCCATGAACTTGATCATCCCGTTGTCGGCGCCGAAGCCGGCCTCGGTGACCACGTAGTCCGCGCAGCGCAGCGCGATCATGTCGGCGAGCACGGAGTTGTTCCCGTGGGCGATGTTGGCGAAGGGGCCGGCGTGGACGAGGACCGGCCCGCCCTCGAGGGTCTGGATGAGGTTCGGCTGGAGGGCGTCCTTGAGGAGGACGGTCATGGCGCCGGCGGCGCCGAGGTCCTCGGCCGTCAGCGGCTTCCCGTCCCGGTCGAAGCCCCACACCATCCGGGCGAGGCGGGCCCGGAGGTCCTGCTGCGAGGTGGCCAGCGCCAGCACCGCCATCACCTCGGAGGCGACGGTGATGCAGTAGCCGCTCTCCCGCGGGAGGCCGTTCTCCTTGCCGCCGAGCCCCACGACGATCTTCCGCAGCGCCCGGTCGCTGATGTCCACGCAGCGCAGCCAGGAGATCGAGGAGGGCTCGACCCGGAGCGCGTTGCCCTGGTGGAGGTGGTTGTCGATCATGGCCGAGAGCAGGTTGTGGGCCGCGCCGACGGCGTGGATGTCGCCCGTGAAGTGGAGGTTGAGGTCCTCCATGGGGACGACCTGGGAGTACCCGCCCCCGGCGGCGCCGCCCTTGATCCCGAAGACGGGGCCCATGGAGGGCTGGCGGAGGGTCGTCACGACCCTCTTCCCGATCCTCTTGAGGCCCTGGGAGACCCCGATGGTCGTGACCGTCTTCCCCTCGCCGAGGGGGGTCGGGGTGATGGCGGTGACGACGATGAGCTTGCCGAGGGGGCGGTTCTCGAACTTCTTCAGGACGTCGAGGTGGACCTTGGCCTTGTACCGGCCGTAGGGCTCGAGGTCCTCCTCGGCGAGGCCCATGCCGGCGGCGATCCTCGTGATGGGCTCCAGGCGGGCGGCCTGGGCGATGTCGAGGTCGGACTTCACTTCCCTCTTCATGGAGCTCTCCTTGTCGGCGGCGGTGACGGGCCGGATCCCCGTCGGAGCCCGCCGGGGGCGGGCCGCGATGGGAAGGGAAGACGATACGACAGGGTCCCGCCACGGGCAAGCGCCGCCCGCCTCCGGCGTGACGGGGGCAGGGGAGCAGTCACGGCCGCCGGCGGGGGCCGGGACCGGGCGGCGGCGGGGCGGGCCCGGGCGGCGGTAGCGGGACCCGGCCCCTCCCG
>JAKLKS010000210.1 GCA_023150535.1 Planctomycetota bacterium | reverse complement strand
CGTCGGTCATGGCGCGGGCGATGGTAGCACCGCGGGGGCGCGCCACGGCGGCCGGCGCGCGATAGGATCGGATCCAGGATGCGCGCCCTCCTCCCGCCCGGGCTCCTACCCGCGATCCTCGTCCCGCTCCTCCTTGCGGCCTGCGGCGTCCCCCACCCCCCGCCGCCGCCGGAAGGGCCGGCCCGCCCCGCGCCGGCCGGCCACGCCCTCGCGGTGCGGGTGATCGACCCGGAGGGGGACCCGGTACCCGGCGCCCGCGTCACCCTGAGCCGCGAGGCCCGCGCCCGCTTCCTCCGCTTCGCCACCTCGCCCGAGGCCGCCTGGCCCGCCAACTTCCGCGACTTCAACGCGGCCATCCTCCGGATGGCGACGCTCGCGCACGGTGGCCGCATCAACGTCGAGGCCGTCCTCCGGGAGACGGAGCGCCTTCGCGCAGCGTGGGGTTCGCCGGCGCCGGAGGCGGAGGGGGAGGAGGACCTCGCGGGTCTCCTTCCGTCCGACCGCCTCTCGGCCCTCGACCTCTTCGACCGCGTCCAGCTCGCCGCCGTCGTCCGCATCTGCCGCGAGTCCCGGACCCTCTCCGACGCCGGCCGCACCCTCTTCGCCGCCTCGCGCTCCCGGAAGTTCTCCGTCAACGACGCCGACCGCCTGCGGAAGTACCTTGGGAGGTTCGGCCTCGAGTGGACGGACGTCGGCCGCTGACGCCCGGGCACGCTGGACCTGTTCGCCGGTGGAGTGAAGCAGGGAGTCTCCCGGGCAGTCCCGGCCGCGAAGGCGATGATCGAGTCGATGCGCGCCACCCAGTCGGGTTCCCTGCATCGAGCGCGACCTCCCCCTACTCCTCGATGATGGCGGCGACCCTATGCACGTCGAAGAAGGCACCGCCAACGCTGTCGACGGACCGCAGGGCGGGTCCGTTCGACAGGGTCAGGTCCCGTAGGCGGCAATCGAGCCCTGCGTGGTCCTCGAAGTGAGCGAGGGCTTGAAGCCGACGCGCTCGTCCGTGGATCGCTCGCCATCGAAGATGCGCTGCGCCCACGCGATGCCGATGTGCCGGGCGATCCAGGCTGGACCAGTCCCCGGCGGACCACGGTCATGGCTCATGGTCCGGGCGGCATCGACCGCCCGGAGTCCGCCGTCAACGACACGAGCCTCCATCCTCCCAGCCGGCTGCCCCGGATCGTCGAGACGAACCACTAGACGAGCCGCGGGGCGAAGTCGGAGATGGTCGCGACGGCGCTCCGGCGGAGCGGGCGGCGAGGGGCCGGAGCGGAGGAGCGGCCCGCCCGATGGCTCGCCGGGGTGTCCCGCCACCCCCGATACACTCCCGGGATGGAATCCCCATTCTCCACCCGATGGCGGCGGACCCGGTGGCCCGGTTTCGGAACCCTGCTGCCCGGAAGTCAGGCCCGATGAGGGGGCTGTGGAGTGCATCGGAGTGACGAGCCATACGCACTCTCCGGACCTCCGGGGCCCCGGTGACCGCCTGCGGGAACTTCACGAGTCCGGAAGGACCCGGTAGCCATGCGGATCGAACTGAAGTGGGTCGAGTACCGGGGAGGGATCGTTCGATTCCGGATCCCGAAGGCGTGGAAGGAGGAGTACGCGCCGGAAGGCGGCGGTGTCTTCTACGGGGAGCGCCCGGGGTCCGGCACCCTCAGGCTGGATCTCGTCAGCGCCCACGGCGCAGGCCACCGAACGACGAAGGACCTGGTCGCACATTTCGAGAGGAAGGGCCCGTTCGAGTCTCTCCAGGACGATCTCCGGATCCGCCGGTCCAGGCACCCCATCGTGGAGGCCGGAGTCTCGGGTTTCCTGCACCGGTGGGAGGTCGCTGTCCCCGTGCCACCGGATCGAATTCGGATCGCGTGCTTCACCTACGCGGTGGCGGCCAGGGATGAAGACGACGCCACGAACCGCTCCGAGATCGCACTGGTGGACTGGTCGGTTCGTCGCGCCGAGTACTCCCGAGATCCTGGACGCACGGATCCCCGAGGCACCGGATGATCTCCGCAACACGGGGCGCATGCCGCGGCAAAGCGGCGACTGTCAAGGAGGCACCGACCATGGGAGTGGCCGTGATCGTAGGGTTCCTGCTCGACGAGGAGGAGGGTGAGGCGCTCGACTGGTCGATCAAGGCGCTCGAGGCCCTGAACAGGGTCCTCGCGAGCAACCGGCTTCCCCCGCACCTTGAGCCCGCTGGCGGGCCACCTATCGAGTCGCGCTCCCCCCTCGACTCCCTTCCCTACTCGTACATCCACTACCTGCGCCGGCTGTACGTGCGATGGCGCGCCGCCCCCTCGTTCACGGCCGACATGCTCCCGGCGGACGGCGACCCCACGGAGGATCCGTTGCTCGTTGCGGCCTACTCGAACCGGAGCGAGCCGTCGCACCTCGTGGCGCACTCCGACTGCCTCGGCTTCTACGTGCCGATGGACTTCCCGCGCGTGCTCGTCGCCGACCCCAGGTACGACGACTACCTCGGCGGCATGGTCGGCTCCAGCCATCGGCTCCGCGCGGAGCTGGAGTCCATCGCCCCTATCCTCGGCATCCGACTCCACGACGGGAGGCTTGATGACGCTGAGATTGAACGCCTCTTCGCACTGACCGCCCAGGAGGAGGGTTCGTTCCGGGAGATCGAGACGTGGGTAGTCCTCCACGAGGCGGCACGCCTCAGCATCGAGAACGAGGCGGTCGTCGCGTTCTGTTGACGGGGCCCGCTGACGCGAGTCCTTCGGCCCCAAGCTGCCCGGCCGCTGACGCCCGGTGCCGGAGGATGACCTGCCGCAAGGTCTCGAAGTCGACGTCGCCCCCCTCCTCCGTCACCTCGTAGCCGGTCGTTCACCCGCTCCACCCTTCACCCGGCCCCCGTCCTCGCCCGAGGCCCCCCCCGCCCCCCCCATCCCCGGCGCCGATCCTCCCCCTTCCCCCGCCCTCCTCCCTACAATCCGCTCCAGGGACCACGCACGCCGCGGCCGCCGGCGCGGACCGGGAAGGAGGTGGGGGATGGGCCGTCGCCGCTTCACCGTCCTCGCGGCCGCGTGCCTCCTCGCGGCCGGGTCCCCCGCCGCCCTCCCCTCCCCCGCGGGCGAGCCCTCCCCCGTCCCCGGGGCCACCTGGGACGCCGCCGGGTACGAGGACCGCGTCCTCGGGTTCCGCGTCGAGCGCCCCCCGCCCCCCTGGGAGCACCGCGAGTGGAACGGCAACTGGGCCGGCCCCCTCCAGGCCGTCGTCGCCTTCGCGGACCCCACGGGCGCCCTCCTCTCCGTCCACGCCCGCGACGCCGGCGATCGGACCCTCGAGGAGTGCGCCGAGGACATCGCCCGCTACCTCCACCTCGCCGTCCCCGCGCCCGGGGACGTCCAGCCGCTCGAGGTCTCCGGGGAGCCCGGCCTCTCCTTCCCGTCCACCGGGGACGCGCAGGACGACTCCCGCCCCTACCACGCCGCGGTCGTCGTCACCCGGAAGGAGGGCGTCTGCTACGCGCTGGCCGCCTTCGCCGACGGGAAGGAGCGGACCCCGAAGCTGTCCCGGATCCTCCTCGAGCGCTTCCGCCTCCTCCCCGAGGGGGACTTCCGGCGGGCGCGCCCCCCCCTCGACGTGGGAGGGCCCGGCTGGCGGACGCGCGGGGGCGTCGCGGAGCACGCCTTCGTCGGCGCGCGCATCCACCTCGGTCCCGCCTGGCGCCTCGCCCTCGACCCCCGGATCCCCACGGGGATGGCCCTCCCCTCGCTCAACCTCGAGAGCCGGTTCCTGGGGGCCACCCTCCGCATCCAGGCCGTCGCCCTCGAGGGGAGGACCTGGGAGCAGGTGGAGGCCGCCGCCATGGCCGCGTTCCGGGCCCTCTACATCCCCCCCGAGAAGGAGACCCGGATCCGCTACGCCGTGGCCGGCGGCACCGCGACCCTCTCCTGGTGGACCGCCCGGCGGCGCCCGGGGGACGGCGGCGAGCGGAGGCGCTTCGTCCTCTGCGGGACCATGCGGGGGCAGGAGCGCCTCGTCATCCTGGAGATCCAGCACCCCCGGGCGCGGGACCCCCGGGTGCCCGTCGCCATCGCGGACGCCCTCGAGCGCCTCCGGATCCTCGACGCCCTGGAGCGCACCGCCCTCGTGCAGGAGCTCTCCGGCCGGCCCGACGAGCAGGCCTTCGTCGGCGAGGGCGAGTTCGTGCGCGGGGGCGCGTGGACCTCCACGGCCCACCGCATCGTCTGGAGGAAGCCCTCCCCCCTCTGGTCGTTCCTGCCCCGGGGCATGATGAGCGAGCCCGGGGAGACGCTCGCGGTCCTCCAGACCGAGGAGGACGGGACGAACGCCCGCCTGGCGCACGTCGAGACCCTGCCCTCCGACACCAAGGGGACCGTGCACCAGCGGGTGCTCGAGGTCTTCCGCGTCCTGTTCCCCGGGATGTCGGCCTCCAAGACGGTGGCGTCCTCCCTCGGGAGCCGGGATTCCCTGCGGACCGACCTCCAGGGGAGTCTGGACGGGATCCCCCTGCGGGTCACCCTCATCACCACCGTTCCCGTGTCGCGCACGGTCTACGCCCTCGTCGGCGTCTCCCGGACCGAGGCCCCCTCCGTCGCCGCCCTCGACGCGGCCATCAGGGGGCTCCGCTTCCAGGTGGACGCCATCCCCGGC
This sequence comes from Planctomycetota bacterium, assembly GCA_023150535.1. Taxonomy (GTDB): domain Bacteria; phylum Planctomycetota; class JAJSAM01; order JAJSAM01; family JAKLKS01; genus JAKLKS01. The sequence continues at coordinate 2,797 of JAKLKS010000210.1, read as the reverse complement.
GCGCGGCGGACCCCGAGGGGATGGGAGGACCCGGGGCACGGGTTCCGCGTGCTGGTCCCGCCGGGGCCCTTCCGGGCGGAGGCCCGCCCCGTGGAGTTCGCCGCCGCCGGGGGGACGGTCCTCGAGTTCGAATCGGCCGGGGAGAGGCTCGTGGTGGCGGCGCGGGAGTGGCCCCTCGGCGAGCCGGAACTGGAGGCGGCGGCGGTGGAGCGGGTGCTCTCGATCCTCCGCCCCCCGGGCGCCGCGGGGAAGGGACACGGGGCCGGGGAGGAGGTCGAGGGGACCCTCGCGGGGCTCCCGTCCCGGGATCGGGTCCTGCCGGGGAGCCCGGCGATCCGCATCGCCCGGATGAGGGTGGGCGGGGTCCTCTTCGTCGTGGGGGCCTCCTCCCCCGCCGGGGGGGACGCGCCCCCGGCGCTCTCCTGGTTCCGGTTCCTCGAGTGACACTTAGGTCTTGACCTAAGTATCGCCGCGCCCTATCCTCCCCCCCGTGCACCGCGGCTCCCCCCGGATGGACGTGCTGTTCCGCGCGCTCTCGGACCCGACGCGCCGGGCCGTGCTCGATCGGCTCTGCCGGGGGCCCGCCTCCGTGGGCGAGCTGGCCCGCCCGTTCCGGATGGCGCTGCCGTCCTTCGTGCAGCACCTGCGGGTCCTCGAGGAGGGCCGGCTCGTCCGCTCGTCGAAGGAGGGCCGCGTCCGCACCTACCGTCTCGCGCCCGGACCGCTGCGCTCCGCGGAGGGATGGCTCGCCCGGCGGCGCGCTCACTGGGAGCGGCGGCTGGATCGGCTCGACGGCTTCCTGGCCGTCATGGAGGAGGAGGGATCGTGAAGGACGCCGACGCCTGGAGGACGGATCCGCGGCTGGACCTCGTGCTGGAGCGCGTGGTGGACGTACCCCCCGCGAAGGTCTGGGCGGCCTGGACGAGGCCGGAGCACGTGGTGAAGTGGTTCACCCCGGCCCCCTGGTCCACGACGGAGTGCACCATCGATCTCAGGCCCGGCGGCGGGTTCCTGACCGTCATGCGCTCCCCGGAGGGGAAGGAGTTCCCGAACGTCGGCTGCTACCTCGAGATCGTGCCGGAGCGGAGGCTCGTGTGGACCAACGCCCTCCTCCCCGGCTTCCGGCCGGCGTCCCCCCCCGAGGACGACCACTGCGGGCACTTCCTCATGACCGCGGCCATCCTCCTCGAGCCGAGCGGGAAGGGGACCCGGTACACCGCCGTCGTCCTGCACCGCGACGAGGAGGGGCGGAGGACCCACGAGGACATGGGGTTCCGGGACGGGTGGGGCAAGGCCCTCGACCAGCTCGTGGCGCAGGCCGGGACCTTCTGAGGAGCGGGCGGGGAGGGCGGCCGGCGGGGGCCCCGGCCCGTGACGGCCCCCTCCCCGTTTCCGGTCCGCCGTTGCGGAGGGGGGATCCCGTTCCCTAGGATCCGGCCCCATGACCCGCGCCCTCGCCGCCCTCGCCGTCCTCGCCGCCCTGCTGCTCCCCCCTCCCCCGCCGCTCCCCGCCGAGGAGCCGCCCCCCGCGCCCCCCGCGGAGGCGCCCCACCGCGTCAACCGGGTCTTCCGCCACCGCGGCGCGCCGCGGGAGGCGGTCTTCAAGGAGACCGGGAGCGCGGCCTTCGGGAAGGAGACCGAGGCGGCGGTCGAGGCGGCCCTCGACTGGCTCGTCCGCCACCAGTCCCCCTCCGGCGCCTGGGACGTGGACGGCTTCACCGCGGCCTGCGGGGCGGATCCCTGCGAGGGGAAGGGCAGCGCGTTCTACGACCCGGGGGTCACCGGCCTCTCCCTGCTCGCCCTCCTCGGCGCCGGGGTGCGGCCGGGGGCGGCCGACGCCCGGAGCCGCGCCGCGGACCTCGGCCTCCGCTGGCTGGCCGGCCTGCAGGACGAGCAGGGCTGCTTCGGGTCCCGCGCCATGACCCACTTCATCTACAACCACGCCATCGCCTCCCTCGCCATGGCCGAGGCCTGGGCCCTGACCGGGGACCCGCTGTGGCGCGCCCCGGCGCAGAGGGGCCTCGACTTCGTGCTGGAGTGCCGGAACCCCGGCCGCGCCTGGCGCTACGGCGTCCGCCCCGGGGACAACGACACCTCGGTCACGGGGTGGATGTGCATGGCGCTGCAGACCGGGGCCTGGGGCGGGTTGCGCGTCCCCGTCACCCCCTTCCGGGAGGCGATCTCCTGGCTGGACGAAGTCACCGACCCGGGCACCGGCAGGACGGGCTACACCGCCCGCGGGAACGGGCCGGCGCGCCCGCAGGAGTTGATGGACCGGTACCCCTCGGAGAAGTCGGAGTCCCTCACGGCCATCTCCGTCGCCGTGCGCTGGCTCTGCGGCCGCGGGGCCGCGGACCCCCTGACCGGGAAGGGGATGGCGCTCCTGCGGGCGACGCCCCCCGTCTGGGACCACCCCGCCGGGAGCATCGACTTCTACTACTGGCACTACGGGACCCAGGCCGCCCTCCAGTCGGGGGGCGAGGACTGGAGGAAGTGGCAGGCCGCCCTGGTGAAGGCGGCCCTGGCCGGGCAGGTCCGGGACGAGAAGAGCCACGCCCGGGGCTCCTGGCCCGCCAGGGACCCCTGGGCCGGCGAGGGGGGGCGCGTCTACGGGACGGCGCTCCTGGCCCTGTGCCTGGAGGCGCCCTACCGCCTGGCCCGCGTCGGCGACGGAGCCCCGGAGCGCACCTCCCTCTCCCTCGCCACGGAGCCACCCGGCGCCGCCGTCCGCATCGGGGGGGAGTACCTCGGGACGACCCCCCTCCAGGGCGTCCTCGTCCCCCCGGGCCGGGCCGAG
>JAKLKS010000020.1 GCA_023150535.1 Planctomycetota bacterium | reverse complement strand
GGAACGGTGATCGGAGTGGAAGTGCCCAAGGGCCCCGCCAGGATCCCCTTCCCCGGAAGATCGCCCGCTTCCGAGCCTCCCCCCCCTGGGACCCGAAGGAGGTTCCACCTCCCTTGCCGTTGGAAAGCTCCCGGCAGGGGATCGTCCCATCCTCTCGGGACGATCCCCTGCCGGGAGCCACGCGCCGGCAGGCGCGTAACTCCATCGGAGCCACCGACACGATTCCGCCAAGTGCCCGAAGCACCGCCACCGGGTCACGCCCCCCGCCGCTACCGCTCCCGCCCCCCCGGGGTTCCACCGCCGTCGGGCGACGGCGGCCGGCGCCCCGTGACGCCCGTCACGGCCGGTCCCCCGTCGGGCGGGGACCCGTGCGAGGATCGATCCCGCCATGGGGAAGCGGATCGCCGCCGCCCTGCTGCTCCTCTCCGGTTCCGCCGCCCTCGCCGGCGACGCGGGCCCCGTCCGCCCCTTCGAGGCCTCCTCCTGGCCGGTCCCGGAGACGCGGGTGGACGCGATCCTCGCCGCCGCCCGGAGGAGGGCGGGGGTGGAGGGGGCCCGCCCCTGCTCCGACGAGGTCTTCCTGCGGCGGGCCTACCTCGACGTCATCGGCGTCCTCCCCACGGCCGCGGAGGCCCGGGCCTTCCTGGAGGACCGCCGCCCGGGGAGGCGCGGCGCGCTCCTCGACGCGCTCATGGAGCGGGAGGAGTTCGCCGACCTCTGGGCGCTCCGCTGGTGCGACGCGCTCCGCGTCAAGGCGGAGTTCCCGATCAACCTCTGGCCCGACGCGGTCCAGGCCTACCACCGCTGGATCCGCGACGCGATCCGCGACGGCATGCCCTACGATCGCTTCGCCCGGGAGCTCCTGACCTCGAGCGGCTCCTGCTTCCGGGACCCCCAGGTCAACTTCCAGCGCGCCGTGCAGGGGAGGAGCCCGGAGGCGCTGGCCGCCGCGGCGGCCCTCACCTTCATGGGGACCCGGTGGGAATCGCTCCCCGCGGACCGCAGGGCGGGGATGACCGCGCTCTTCTCCCGCGTGATCCGCAAGCCGACCCGGGAGTGGAAGGAGGAGATCGTCCTCGACGACCCCGCGCCGCGGGGGCCGCTCGAGGCGGTCCTGCCCGACGGGACCGCCGTCGTCGTCCCCGCGGAAGCGGACGCGCGGCGGGCCTTCGCCGACTGGCTCGTCTCCCCGCGCAACCCCTGGTTCGCGCGGGCCGCGGTGAACCGGCTCTGGGCCTGGCTCTTCGGCCGCGGCGTGGTGGAGCCGGCCGACGACCTCCGCCCCGACAACCCCGCCTCGGTGCCGGGGCTCCTCGAGCACCTCGAGGAGGAGCTGGTGCGCTCCGGGTGGGACCTGCGCCGCGTGATGCGCCTCGTGCTCGAGTCCCGCGCCTGGCAGCAGTCCCCGATCCCCCGGGCGCCGCCGGCGGAGGCGGAGCGGCTCTTCGCCTGCTACCCCGTCCGCCGCTTGGACGCCGAGGTGCTCGTGGACGCCCTCTGCGCCATCGGGGGGGCCGGGGAGGGCTACACGAGCATCATCCCCGAGCCCTGGACCTTCGTGCCCGGGGACCGGAGCACCGTGTCGCTCGCCGACGGCTCCATCACGAGCGCCTTCCTCGACCTCTTCGGCCGCCCTCCCCGGGACACCGGGCTCCTCTCGGAGAGGAGCAGCGACGTCTCCGACGCCCAGCGCCTCCACCTCCTCAACTCCTCCGACGTCCAGCGGCGCCTGCGGGGGAGCCGGAGGCTCGTCCAGGCGCTCTACGACGCGCGCGGGAACCGGCCGGAGATCGTGCGGGGGATCTGGCTGGCCGTCCTCTCCCGCGACCCCACGGAGGAGGAGGCGGCGGCGGCGCTCGCCTACGCGCGGGAGAAGGGGCGGCCGCCGGCGGAGGCGGCCGTGGACCTCGCCTGGGCGCTGGTGAACACGGCGGAGTTCCTCCACCGCCACTGAGCGGGGAGGGGAGGGGGCCATGGACGGACGGGAGGCGTGGGAGGCGGTGACGCGGCGGGGGGCGCTGCGGCGCCTCGCGCTCGCCGCGGCCGGCCTCCCCCTCGTGGAGCTCCTCGGGCGGTGGACGCCGGGAGCCGCGCCCGCGCCCGCCCTCGCGGAGGAGGGGACGCCCACCCCCGGGACCGGCGGCGCCCGGACCGTCATCGAGATCTGGATGTCCGGAGGCCCCTGCCACCTCGACACCTTCGACCCCAAGCCCGAGGCGGGCCGCGACTTCTGCGGCCCCCTCGACCGGGCGGTGCCGACGGCCGTGGACGGGATGCGCCTCGGCGCTCTGTTCCCGCTGCTCGCGGCGCAGGCGTCCCGCTTCTCCCTCCTGCGCGGCCTCTCCCACGGGAACAACGGCCACGAGACCGCGGCCTTCATCTCCCGGACCGGGCGCGCCCCGGGGGAGAGGACCGTGCACCCCGGCATCGGGTCGGTGGTCTCCCTGATGCGCGGCTACGGCGCGGGCTACGACAGCCTCATCCCCCCCTTCGTCGTCCTCACCACGCCGCTGGGCCGGGTCTCGGAGCAGGGCTTCCTCGGCCCGCGCTACGCGCCCTTCGTCACCGGCGGGGACCCCGCCCGTCCGCGCTTCACCGTGGAGGGGGTCGTCTCGGAGGAGGTGACGGAGGAGCGGCAGCGGAGCCGCCGGGACCTCCTCTCCTCCCTCGACCTCCTCGGGCGGGCCCTCCCCGGCCACCCGGCGCTGGAGAGGTTCGACGCGGCCGGCCGGAAGGCCTGGGACATGATCCTCGGCGACGCGGGGAAGGTCTTCGACCTCGCCGCGGAGCCCGACCCGGTCCGGGACCTCTACGGGCGGAACACCTTCGGCCAGTCCTGCCTCGCAGCGCGCCGCCTGGCGGAGCGCGGGGTCCCCTACGTGCTCCTCCACAGCCCGGGGTGGGACACCCACAAGCAGCACTTCGAGGCCATGCGGCGGCGCCTCCCCGAGGTGGACCGCGGCCTCGCGGCGCTCCTGCAGGACCTCGACGGGCGGGGGCTCCTCGGCGCGACGATCGTCTGGTGCGGCGGGGAGTTCGGGCGCACGCCCCGCGTGGACTGGGCCCCGCCCTGGAACGGGGGCCGGCACCACTTCGGGAACTGCTTCTCCTGGCTGGTCGCGGGAGGCGGGATCCGCGGGGGCCGGGTGATCGGGGCGTCGGACGCGCGGGGCGAGGAGCCCGCGGGGCCGCCCCTCCACCCGCGCGACGTCCACCGGCTCCTGTTCCGCCTCCTCGGCATCGACCCCGACGGCCCCCTGCCGAACCCCATGGGGCTCGACCTCCGCGTGACGGAGGGAGGACCGCCGGCCGGGAAGGGGCCCCTCGATGGACTGCTCTAGGGCGGCGGCGGCGCTCCTCCTCGCGGCGGCGGCCGCCCTCCCGGCCCCCGCGGCCGCGGAGGAGCCGCCGCGCCGGGAGGTCTCCGCCGGCTGCGTCTTCCCCGCCGGGGGGCGCCGGGGGGCGACCCTCGAGGTGATCGTCCACGGGCAGGGGATCGCCGGCGCCGAGGCGGCCCTCGTCGGGGGGGGCGGCGTGAAGGCGACGCTGCTGCGGACGATGCGGCCCCTCAACCCGATGCAGATGCGGGAGCTCCGGCGCCGCCTCGTGGAGGTCCGCACGAAGCGGAAGGTCCCCCGGGAGGAGGGGGAGGAGACCGACCTCCCCTCCCACCCGCTGATCGACGGGCTGGCGGGGCTCGACGCGAAGGGGCTCCGCGAGGTGGAGCGCCGCTTTCTCGGGGAGGGGGCGCGCCGCCAGGCGAACCCCCAGCTCGCCGAGACCGCCGAGGTGCGCATCGCCATCGACGCCGAGGCCCGCCCGGGGGAGCGGGAGCTGCGCCTGGGGACGCCCCGCGGCCTGACCAACCCGCTGCGGTTCCACGTGGGGACGCTCCCCGAGGTCGTCGAGGAGGAGGCCGCCGCCGGGGACGGGGAGCCCTTCCCCCTGCCGGACCTCCCGGTCCTCGTGAACGGCCGCATCCTCCCGGGGGACGCCGACCGCCTGCGGTTCCGGGCGCGGCGCGGCCAGGACCTCGTGGTCCGCGTCGCGGCGCGCCGCCTCGTGCCCTTCCTCGCCGACGCGGTGCCCGGGTGGTTCCAGGCGACGGCGGCGATCCTCGACGGCTCCGGCCGGGAGGTCGCCTACGCCGACGGCTGGCGCGAGGACCCCGACCCGGTGATCCTCTTCCGGGTCCCCCGGGACGGGGAGTACGTGCTGGAGATCCGGGACTCCCTCTGGCGGGGGCGGGAGGACTTCGTCTACCGGGTCTCCCTCGGCGAGGAGCCCTTCGTCACCCGGATCTTCCCCCTCGGGGGGCCGGCGGGGGTGGCGACCCTGGCGGCGGCGGTCGGCTGGAACCTCCCCTCCACCCGCATCCCCCTGGACACGGGGGAGGGCGGCGGCGACGCGTCCTCGGTCCGCCACCTGGAGGCGCGCCGGGGGGGCTCCGCCTCCAACCCGGTGGCCTACGCCGTGGACGACCTCCCGGAGTGCCTGGAGCGGGAGCCCAACGACGACGCGGGGCGCGCGGAGGTCGTCCCCCTGCCCCGGGTCGTCAACGGCCGCATCGGGCGGCCGGGGGACGTGGACGTCTTCCGCTTCCTCGGCTTCGCGGGGGACGCGGTGGTCGCGGAGGTGGAGGCGCGCCGGCTCGGGTCGCCCGTGGATTCCCTCCTCCGGCTGACCGACGGGGAGGGGAGGGTGCTCGCCTGGAACGACGACCGCGAGGGCGGGGGCGGGGGGACGCTCACCTTCGACGCGGATTCGCGGATCTCCCTGGTCCTCCCCGCGGACGGGCCCTATCGGCTCGAGGTGCGGGACGCGCAGGGGCACGGGGGGGAGGAGTACGGCTACCGCCTCCGGGTCGGGCCGCCGCGCCCGTCCTTCGAGGTCCGTGCGCTCCCCTCGGGGGTGGCGGTGGCGGCGGGGCGCTCGGCGGCGTTCCGCCTGCGGGCGGAGCGGCGGGACGGCTTCGCCGGGGACATCGAGGTGGTCCTGGCGGGGGAGGCGGCGGGCTTCCGCCTCGACGGGGGGCGCATCCCCGCGGGGCGCGCCGAGGTGCGGGCGACGCTGACGGCGCCGGCGCGGCCCCCCGAGGGGGGCGTGGCCCTCCGGCTCGAGGCGCGGGCGGCGGCGGGGGAGGGGACGATCCGCCGCCCCGTGATCGCGGCCGACGAGGAGGTGCAGGCCTTCCTCTGGCGCCACCTCGTGGAGGCGGGGGAGCTGGTGGCCTGGGCGACGGGTCCGCGGCGCGGGCCGGAGCCCTCCTCGGTGGCGACGGAGGTGCCGGTGCGCGTGCCGGAGGGGGGGACGGCGCTGGTGCGGGTGCGGCTGCCGGGGCGGACGCCGCCGGCGGACCTCCGGCTGGCGGCGGTGGATCCGCCGCCGGGGATCACGGTGGAGGAGACGGCGGTGGTGCCGGGGATGCTGGCGTTCCTGCTGCGGGCGGACGGGGTCCGGGCGAAGGCGGGGCTGGCGGACAACCTCGTCGTCGAGGCGTCCGTGGAGCGGGAGGCGGAGGCCGGGAGGGACGGGAGGGCGCGGGGGCGGCAGAGGGCGTCGCTCGGGGTGCTGCCGGCGATCCCCTTCGAGGTCGTGGGGAGGTAGGCGGGGCGAGAGTGTATCAACTAGTGATACACGCGCGCGCCCCGCCGCGCGGGGCGCCTCCCCGCGACCGCGTCCTCCAGCGTCGTGCCGTCGAGGATGCGGGCCGTCTCGTCGCGCACGCGCTTCATGAGGAAGCGGACCTCGCAGGCCTCCTCGTCCCTGCAGTCGGCGCAGGGGCGGTAGGCGGTGCGGCTCACGCAGGGGAGCGGGGCGAGGGGGCCCTCGACGGCGCGGACGACGTGGCCGATGCGGATGGCGGCGGGGGATCGGGCGAGGGCCCAGCCGCCGGCGCGGCCGCGGGTGGAGGCGACGAAGCCCGCGGACTTGAGCTCGAGGAGGATGTTCTCGAGGAAGGAGCGGGGGATCCGATCGGCCCGCGCGATGGCGGCGACGGGGAGCGGCCCCTCCTCCCGCCGCCGGGCGAGGACGACGAGGGCCTTGAGCGCGTACTTGGTCTTCCGGGAGAGCACCGGGGGATTGTACGCGGGGCGGGAGTCACGGGCGACGGGTGCGGGGGCGGGGATCACGGCCCGCGGGCGGGATAGGATCCGGCGGCCGTCCTGCGGAGATGAAGCGCGATGAAGGAAGCCGGGGCTCCCGACCGCCGCCTCGCCGGTGCGCTGGCGCCGGGGGAGGCGGTCCTCTGGACCGGCCGGCCGCGGGGGGGGCTCCGCCTCCGGCCCTCGGACCTCTTCCTCGTGCCCTTCAGCCTCCTCTGGTGCGGGTTCATCGCGTTCTGGGAGTGGATGGCCTTCGCCAGGAACTCACCCCTCTTCTTCAAGCTGTGGGGCATCCCCTTCCTGCTGGTGGGCGTCTACCTCCTCTTCGGGAGGTACTTCGTGGACGCGCTCCTGAGGGGGCGGACCCGCTACGCGATCACCTCCTCGCGGGTCCTCCTGGTCTCGGGAGCGCTGCTCCCGAGGGTGGACAGCCTCTCCCTCCGCAACCTCCCGATGATTTCCCTGAGGGAGCGGGCCGACGGCAGCGGGGACATCGTCCTCGGCTCCCCCTCCCCCTTCGCCGCCGTCGCGCTCCCGGGCTGGCCCGGGTTCCGGGAGTTCACCCCGCCCACCCTCGACAGCATCCCGGAGGTCCGCCGGGTCCACGGGATCCTCCTGCAGGCGCAGGGGGCGGCGGGGTGAGGAGTCAGTCGCCGAAGCCGGGCGGGCCTCCAGCAGGCGGGGAGGAGGGGCGCGGCCGGGACATGTGCTTCGCCTCGTCGGCGAGGGCGTCGATCTCCGCCTCCCCCCCCGCCCCCTCCCACCGCGTCGCCGCCAGCATCCCGCAGGCGGCGTGCCTCCGGAACCCCCCCGAGTAGCGCCGCACCACCGGCGCCTTCAGCACCTGGAGCGCGTTCACGAAGCCCTTCCGCTCCGCGTCCGTCGAGCGCCGGTACCCCCCGGGCCGCGGGTCGTTCACGTCGATGAGGTTGATCCGGAGGCGCAGGTCCCCGAGCAGGCGGTGGAGCGCCTCCGCCTCCTCCGGCCCGTCGTTCACGCCGCCGAGGAGCACCCAGGCCACCGTCGTGAGGCGGGGATTCGCCGCCGCGTACTCCCGCAGGGCCTCCGCGAGTTCCGCGAGCGACCACTTCGCCGCCACGGGGAGCAGCGACGCCCGCTTCCCCTCGATGGCCGAGGTCATGGACACGATGAGCCGGTACCGGTGCCCCTCCGCCGCGTACTGCCGGATGCGCGGCACGATCCCCACCGTCGAGATCGTGATCGCGTCCCCGCGCACCCGCCCCCCGCAGGGGTGGGAGAGGATCCGCGCCGCCCGGATCACCGCGTCGTAGTTGTGGAAGGGCTCCCCCTGCCCCTGGAAGACCGCGCCGGTCACCCGCCCCGGCGCCTCGTCACGCACCTGCCGGAAGGCGTCCACCATCTCCCAGGGCTCGAGGTGGCGCGCGAGCCCGAGGCGGCCCGTCGCGCAGAAGGCGCACTTCATGGCGCAGCCGACCTGGGAGGAGAGGCAGACCGAGAAGGAATCCGCCTTCTCCAGCGGGATGCGCACCGCCTCGCTGAGGGCGCCGTCGGGGGAGCGGAAGAGGTACTTCACGAAGCGGTCTTCGGGGTCCTCGGCCCGATCGACGATCTCGAGCGCCGCGTCGTCGAAGCGGGCGGCGACCTCGGCGAGGAGGCGCCTCCCCACGGGCCGCGACGGCGCGCGGCGCCCCCGCGGCGGCAGGCGGTGGGCGAGGATCCGCCGCGCCTCGTCGTCCCGCACCTCGACCCCGGCGGCGCGCAGGTGCGCGGCGATCTCCTCCGGGAGGAGGCCGAAGAGGTGGGGGCGGGGCTCCATGGCGGGATGGTCGGGGAGAGAAGGGGGGCGGACTCCGGTTTTTCGGCTGTCCGTGGGGAAGTCCGCCCGATCCCGGGATGGGGGAGGTTCCCCACGGACGACCGAGGAACCGGAGTCCGTCCCCTTCCTCCCCCGGGCGGCCGGCGGGCCGGCGGCGGCGGCGGCGTAGACTCCGGTGCAGGGACCCCGCCGGGACGGGGGCGGCCCCCGCGGAGGGCTCCGTGCCGGACCTGAAGAGGATCGCCCTGCGGCTCGTCGCGGCGACGCTCGCCTACAACGTGATCGAGGCGGTCGTCGCGCTGTGGGCGGGGGCGGAGGCGGACAGCGTCGCGCTGCTGGGTTTCGGGCTCGACAGCGTGATCGAGTGCTCGGCCTCGGCGGTCGTGCTGTGGCGGTTCTCGCTGGAGTTCCGCGGGGCCGGGGGGCCCGCCATCGAGAGGGCGGAGCACCGGGTCCACCGCTTCATCGGCGGGACCTTCCTGGCGCTGGCCCTCTACGTCGTCGCCGACGCGGGGCTGACGCTCTGGCGCCGGGAGGCGCCGGAGGCGAGCGTCCCGGGCATCCTCCTGGCCGCGGCCTCCGTGATCGTCATGCCCGTCCTCGCCTGGAGGAAGCTCCGGGTCGCCGCGGCGCTGGGGAGCGGATCGCTCCGGGCCGAGGCGAAGGAGACCCTCGTCTGCTCGCTCCTGTCCCTGGCGCTGCTGGTCGGGCTCGGGGCCAACGCCCTCTGGGGGGCCTGGTGGGCCGACCCCGCCGCGGCGCTGGCGATGGTGCCCTGGATCGTCAAGGAGGGGCTGGAGGGGATCCGGGGAGGGTGCGGCTGCGGGTAGGGCGGGGGCTTCAGTTCCCGCGGAGCTCCCTCAGCGACTGCTCCGCCGCCTGCTTCATGTTGGCCTGGCTCGCGGGGAAGTCGCCTCCGTGGCGCTCGAGGAGGCGCTCGTAGAGGGCGCGGGCCCGCTCGACCTCGCCCGCCTCGCGGGCGAACTGGGCGGCGTTGTAGAGGGCGTGGACGCGGGTCACGGGGCTGACGGAGGGGTTGTCGGCCGCCTTCTCCATCTCGACGCTCCCGCCAGCGGGGTCCCGCTGGAACTTCCGCTCCCAGCCGACCTGGAACTGCGCCCAGGCCCCCTCGGCCGTGGTCTCGCCCACGCGGCCGAGGGTCTCGCGGAAGCGGGCCTCCGCCTCGGAGTGCCGACCGAGCCCGCGGAGAGCGTAGCCGGCCTGCATCTCCGCCTCGGTCCTCTGCTCCGCGGTGAGGTCGGCCCGGCGGAGGTACTCCCCGAGGACCTGGAGGGAGTCGGCGTAGCGCTTCTCGCGGGCGCCCCCCCTCTCCAGGGCGGCGAGGCGGGACTCCAGCGCGGCGACGCGGTCGGCGAGGGGGAGGGCGGCGTCGGCGGCGGGGGCCGCGGCGCCGGGGGAGTTCCCGGCGGGGACGGAGGGGGCCCCGGCGCGCCTCTCCGCGGCGGCGGCCATCTCGTCCACGCGCCGCTCGAGGGCGGCGAGGTCCCCGGGGGAGGGGACGAGGACGGCGCGGCCGGGGGCGGGGGCGGGCGCGGCGGGCGGGGCGAGGAGCCCCGCGGCGAATCCCCCGGCGGCGCCGAGGACGATGCAGAGCGCGGGCAGCGCGGCGTTCCTCATGGCGGCTCCCTTCGGTGCACCCATTGGACGGCCGGAGGGGAGGGGCGTCCACGGGCAATCCGGTGCGCGGGCCCGGGTGCGGGGCCTCCCCTGCAGGGGGGAACGAAGGGGGCGGGGGCGGGTTCGCGGCATGGACCGGGGAGCCCCCCGGAGGTACGCTTCGGGAATGGACCTCCTCGTCGCGGTCCGCTGGTCCCTGGCCCGCTGGTTCCGCAGGTCCGACTCCTGGGACATCGCCGCGGTGATCGGGGGGCTCCTCCTGCTCGTGGCGCTGGTCCTGGCCGTGCGGGCGTCCGCCCGGGACCCGCGGGAGGGGAGGGCCTGGGAGCGCGGCTTCACCCGGTTCGGTCCCCCGGCCTGCCTCCTCCTGATCGGGCTCGGCCTCCTGGCCGGCGGGTGGGAGCGGTTCTCCGGCGGCATCGCGGGGATGATCCCGGCCGACGTGGGGCATCCCGATCGGGACCTCCTCCTGGCGAAGGACGCCCTGGACAGCCTCGCGAAGGTCCTCGCCACGGCCGCCCACGCGGGGATGCTCGGACTCGGCTGCCTCGCCTCGGTGGCGGCCCTCCGGGCCCGGCTCGGGGGAAGGCCGGGGACTTCCACGGCGATCGTCCTCCTCCTGCTCCTCGCCTGGGTGGGGCTGGTGGCGGCGTCCTTCCTGCCGAAGGCGGAGGCGGTGGGCCCCGTCCTCTGCGTGCAGTCGGGGCACTGCATCGCCCGGGTGCAGCTGCTCGCCCCCCGCGCCTCCCCGGGGCTGGGCATCGCCTCCGCCGCCTGCTTCGTCCTTCTCTTCCCCGCGGGGGGGTGGTGCCTCTGGGAGGCCGTCCGTCTCCACCGCTCCCGGGGAGGCGGAGCGGGGATCGGGTCGCCCCCCCGGATCCTCCTCCCCGGGCTCCTCTGCGCGGGCCTCTCGCTGGTGGCCTACCCGGGGTTCGCCCTTCCCGCCCTCGGGGACTACCTGGGCGGAGGGAGGTTCGAGGAGCGGCCCGGCGTCCTGGCGTTCCTGGCGGGGATCACGCTGCGCTCCCCGTACCTGGCCACGGCGATCCTGCTGGGGGGCACGGGGGTGGCCGCCGTCGTGCTGGGGAGGAGGAGACGCGCCCGCCCACCGGGGGAGGGACCCGCGGAGGGGACCGGGGCGGTGGACGGGGCGGCGCCCGCCTCCTGAAGCGGGCCGGGGCCGGGTCGGCGGGCCGGGACCCGCCGCCCCCCCCTCAGGGCCTCCACCGCTCCCGGTTCCCCGGCTCCGCCCTCCGCACCCAGGGATCCGGCGCCTCCGCCCCCTGGCGCCGCACCATGGACTCGAAGGACGCCCAGCCGCGCAGCTGCGCCTCCGTCAGCGTCGCCGGCCGCCCCGTCGCCACCCGGTGGCGCGCCGCCCGCAGGAGCCGCCGCGTCTCCCGCGGCAGCGCCGGACGCGCGTTCACCACGAGCCCCGTCACCACCTGCCGCTGGTGGCGCCGCCGCACCGAGGACTTCTCCTTCCCGTGGAGCCGGTACCCCCGCAGCGCGAAGGCCCGCGCCACCGCCGCCCGCGTCCGCTCCGGCTCCCCGCGCCAGTCCTCGGGGAAGGAGACCGTCGCGTCGTCGGCGTAGCGGGTGTATCTCCCGTGGCGACGCCCGATCCAGCGCTCGAGGTCGGCGTCGAGGTTGCGGTTGACGAGGTTCGACAGGCGCGGACTCGTGGGCGCCCCCTGGGGGAGGCCGCCGAGGTGGGTCGTCAGCCGGACGAGGAGGGCCGCCGCCTCCCGGTCCCAGCCGAAGCGGAGGAACATCCGCTCGATCCTCTCCGCGCGCGTGGAGGGGAAGAAGTCCACCACGTCGAACCGCAGCACCAGCGCCCGCCCCGCGTGGACGGCCGCGTTGTGCGCGATGGAGCGGCCCGGCTCGAAGCCGGTGGCGGCCGGGTGGGATTCCATGCGGGCGAGGAGGCGGCGGAGGATGCGGCGCTGCATCGCCTTCGTCCGGTCGTCCGGCGCGTGGAGGAGGCGGAGGCCGCCGCGCCGCTTCCGGATGCGGATCTCCCGGTAGGAGGGCCGGAGCGAGCGCAGTTCCGCCTCGGGGACGCCGAGGCGGCGGGCCAACTCCTTCACTCCGGGCGCGAGCCCGAGGCGGCGGCGCAGGGCGAGGCGCCGCTTCTTCGCGGTCGCCCAGGCGAGGAAACCGAAGAGGACGGCGAGGCCGGCGGCCCCGGCGACGAAGCGAGGGAAGCCTCCGCCCCGTTCCATCACCTTGGCTCCCCAGCCGCAGCAGGAGGTGGCGGCGAGGAGAAAGAGGACGGGCCCGATCCAGGAGCCCCTGGACCGCTTCGGGGCGGCGGGAGGGACCCCGCCGGAGGAACCGGGAGAGCGTGCGGATCCGCGTCCGGCCGGGGGCGGCGAGTGCGCGGGGGGCGGCGGGGATGCCCCCTTCTCCTTCCGCTTCCCCGGACTTCCGTAGGGCATGCCCCCTCCGCGCGTCGCGGTGCGACGCGGGAGCCGGCCTCGCGGCCGGCCCCCGCCGCCCTGCCTGACTTCGCCGCCGCGCGAGCGCGGAGGCGTAAGTCACCATCCCGGTCTCGCCGGGACCGTGGGTGAATACGGCCGGCGAAACGCCGGCCCGCGCTCCGGAAAGCGCCGTCCAGGGTCGGCGGGAGGGTACCACGGCGGCGCCGGGGACCCCGCGGCGCTCCTCAGGCCCTGAGGTCGATCCGCATCACCCTCTCGCCGTCCTCCACGCGCCCGGTGTCGCGGAAGCCGGCGGCCTCGTAGAGGGCGATGGCGCGCCGGTTCTCCGGGACGACGGAGAGGAAGACCTCCCGCGCCTCCGGGTCCCGCCGGAACTCCTCCAGGGCGGCGGCCAGCGCCGCCCGGCCGTACCCCTTCCCCTGGTGCTCCCGGTCCACCATGATCCGCACCAGCCACCGCTCCCCCGTCTCCTCGTCCGTCCCGAGGAGGACGAAGCCGACCGCGGGTTCCCCGGCGTGGACCCCGAGGCAGCGGTAGGTCGGGTGGAAGGAGGCCTGCGCGATGGAGTAGGCGTTGGCGGCGACGAACCCCTCCTGGTCGGGACGGACGCGGAGGGCGGCCACTGCCCGGAAGGTCTCCCGCGTGACGGGGCGGAGGGCGACGGGGGGAGGAGTTCCCACGGGTCCGCCTAGGCCGTCGCCCGCACCTTCAGGGTCCGGCCGACGTCGTCGAGGATCTCCCGCAGGGCGTCGTAGTCCGGGTGGCGCATCCGCACCCAGGCATTGGCCATGAAGCCGGCCTCCACGGGCTGGGTGGGGGTCCCCGGCGGGGGCAGGTGCGCGTCGATGACGAACTCATTGTATCTATTCATGATACTTTCCGCCCCCTCGTAGCCGGCGATGCGGCCGTCCCGGTCGGGGCGGAGCGCGATCATCCCCGCGGAGTACCGCCGCGAGGGGGGCCGATCCGGGCGGCCGTGGGCGACGGCCATCGCCCACTCCCGGTAGAGGTCGAACTCGTTGGCCGCGCAGTAGAGGTCCCAGACCCCGACCCCGGGCGGCCGGCAGCCGATCTCGGAGAAGCGCAGGCCCTTCGGCCCGGAGAAGACCTCCATGTGGGTCGCCGAGGTCCCGATGCCGAGCACCTCGATGACGCGGCGCCCGAGGGCCTTCACCTCGTCGTAGCCGAGGGCGCCGATGCGGTTGGTCGTGATCACCTGGGGGGAGATCCAGCGGGTCCGCATCGCCTCCAGCACCCCCGGGTAGTAGTGGCTCGCGAAGTCGTGGACCGGCCTCCCGTCGATGGAGAGCGTGTCGTAGAACCCCTCGTGCCCCTCGACGAACTCCTCCACCGCCACCGCCGGCCCCCGCCCGACCCCGGACTCGCGGATCGCGGCCTCCAGGCCCGCGTCGTCGGTCACCTTGAAGGTCCCCGCGGCGCCGGCCGAAGCCGCCGGCTTGAGGATGACCGGGTAGCCGATCCGCCGCGCGAAGGCGCGCACCTCGTCCGGGGTGGAGGCCCCCGTGGAGGCGGCCGTGGCGATGCCGGCCTTCCGGAGGGCCTCCTTCATGGCCGGCTTGTCCCGGCAGAGGAAGGCGGTCTCCACGGAGGTCCCGGGGATGGTCGCCGCGGCGCGGACGCGGGCCGCGGGGAGGATGTGGGCCTCGACGGTCGCCTCCATCCGGTCCACCCACTCCCGCGCCTGGACCCGGCGGACGGCGGCGAGCAGCGCCTCCTCGTCCACCACGGAGCGGACCTGCTCGTAGGCGTGGAGGCGCCCCCGGAGCACCGGGCCGAGGGCCTCGACGGGGGCCTCCCCGATGCCGGTCACCCGGGCCCCGACGGCGTGGAGCGCGCGGACGAACTCCTGCTGGTTCGCGGGGAATCGCGGCTCCACGAAGATCACGTGCATGCGGGCTCCTCCCCCGGGCGGTCCTGCGACGCGCGGGAGCGGACCCTTAGGATCCCCCGCCGTGCCCCCCGCGATTGTAGTCCTCGGCCCCCAGCGCCACAAGCCGACCCTGCTCCCCGCCATGGAGGCGATGGGCGTCGGGGGCACGGTGGCGGCGGTGACCGCCGGGTGGGAGGAGCGGGAGGCGGAGGTGGAGCGCCTCGAATCCCACCTCGGCACCCGCGTCGTCAACCTGGAGCTCCACCGCCGCGGCGAGGACGTCCTCGGGAGGGACCGCGAGTTCCTCGACGCGTGGCGCCTCCGCCGCGAACGGCTGCGGGAGCACGGCGAGGTCTACCGGCGCCGCCTGGGCTTCCTCGTCCGGTCGGTGCGGGAGCTCCTGCGGCGGAAGGGGGAGGAGGAGCTCGTCGGGCCGGACCGGGAGGCGGCCATCGAGGACGTCCGGCGGCTCGACGACCTGCGCCTCCGGAGGGTGGAGGCCATCGAGGCGGAGTTCGAGGAGAGGTGGCGGCCCGGCGAGCGGGAGGCGATCGCGGCCCACCGGGCCGAGGTGGCCGCCGTGGTGGAGGAGGCCGACGCCGTGGTGATCGCGGGGGGGAACGTGGCGGTGCTCCTCAACCGCCTCCGGCTCTTCGGCCTCCCCGCGCTCCTCCCCGGCCGCCCGCTCTTCGCCTGGTCCGCGGGCGCCATGGCGCTCACCGACCGGGTCGTGCTCTTCCACGACGACCCGCCCATCGGCGTGGGCAACGCCGAGGTGATGGGGGCCGGGCTCGGGCTCGTCCCCGGGGTGGTCCTCCTCCCCCACGCCCACCGGCGCCTCCGCCTGCAGGACCGGGTGCGGACGGCGGTCTTCGCGCTCCGCTTCGCCCCCTCCCTCTGCGTCGCCATGGAGGACGGCTCGGCGCTCGCCTGCCGGGGGAGGCGCCGGAAGGTCCTGGAGCCCGGGCTCGCCGCCCTGACCACCGCGGGGGCCCTCGAGCCCCTGGGGGCGCCGTGACCCTGGCCGTCCTCCAGCTCATCGAGCGGCACGAGACGCTCTCCCGGGAGGACGTGGACCGCTTCCTCGCGGAGCACGGCTCGCCCATCGTCGAGGGGCCGACCATCACCTTCCTCTTCCGGGGGGAGGCGGACGGGGTGCGCCTGCGCCACTTCGTCTTCGGGCTCCCCTCGGCGCGGCCCTTCCAGCGCATCCTCGGCACCGACCTCTGGTACTGCTCCGTCGAGGTGCCGCGCGGCTCCCGCATCGAGTACAAGCTGGAGGTGGACCAGGGGGGCCGGACCCGGCTCGTCCGGGACCCCCTCAACCCCCGCAACGCCCGGGATCCCTACGGCTCCAACTCGGTCTGCCACGGCGCCGGCTACGAGGCGCCGGAGTGGATCCGGCCCGACCCGGAGGCGCGGCCCGGGGACCTCGCGGACCTCGTCGTCCCCTCGACGGGGCCGCTCGGGGAGCGGCCGGTGAAGGTCTACACGCCCGCCCGGATGCGGACCACGCGGCGCTACCCCCTGCTCGTCGTCTTCGACGGGGAGGACTACCTCCGCTACGCGGGGATGAAGACGGTGCTCGACAACCTCGTCCACCGCTACGACATCGCCCCCATGGTGGCCGCCTTCACGCAGTCCGAGGACCGCTTCCGGGACTACGGGGCGAGCCGCGACCACGCCGACTGGGTGGTGCGCGACCTCCTCCCCTTCCTGGAGGCCCGCCTCCCCCTCCGCGACGACCCCGCCGACCGCTGCCTCATGGGGGCGAGCCTCGGGGCCGTGGCCTCCCTCTCCGCGGCCTGGCGGCACCAGGGGGTCTTCGGGCGGCTCCTCCTCCAGTCCGGCTCCTTCGCCTTCACCGACATCGGGCGGGAGGCGAAGCACCCCGCGCTGGAGCCGGTGGTGGAGTTCGTCAACGGATTCCGGGCCGAGCCGGGGATGCCGGCGGAGAAGATCTTCGTCTCCTGCGGGGTCTACGAGTCGCTCATCTACGAGAACCGCTCCCTGGTCCCCCTGCTGGAGAGGACGGGCATGGAGATCCGCTTCGTCGAGTCCCGGGACGGGCACAACTGGGAGAACTGGCGCGACCGGCTGCGCGAGGGGCTCGGGTGGCTGTTCCCCGGGCCCATGGCGCTGGTCTACGAGTAGGAGGCTCCATGGCACAGGTCACGAAGCGGATCGGGCTCTCCCTCGGGGCCGACCTCTGCTGGCCCATCTGCTACGAGGAGATCGTGAAGGCGCTGGCGCTCGACCTCCCCGTGGGGAAGGACCGGGTCCGCTTCGAGACGGCCCGGGTCTCCATCGACCCCTTCAGCCTCCGCGACCCCTGCCGCTACGACCTGATCCTCGACCGGGTGACGCACTGGTACAGCACGAGCCGGGAGTACATCAAGAAGGCCGTCCTCATGGACGACCTCTACGTGCTGAACAACCCCTTCTCCATCCAGGCCATGGAGAAGCACTCGACCTACGCCGCCATGATGCGCCTGGGGTTCCCCATCCCCGAGACCTGGATGATCCCGCCCAAGGACTACGACTGGACGGAGGACCTGAAGACGACGCTCCGCTCCTACGCCCACTTCTTCGACCTCGGGGAGATCGGCTCGCGCATCGGCTACCCGCTGTTCATGAAGCCCTACGACGGCGGGGCCTGGGTGGGGGTGAGCCGGATCGAGGACGAGGGGGCGCTGCGGGCGGCCTACGAGAACAGCGGGAAGCGGGTGATGCACCTGCAGAAGGCGGTCCACCCCTTCGACCTCTTCGTGCGCTGCATCGGGGTTGGGCCGCAGACGCGGATCATCAAGTACGAGGCCTCCGCCCCCCTCCACGCGCGCTACACGACGGAGAAGGGGTTCGTGGACGCTGAGGAGGCGCGCCTGCTCGAGGACATGACGCTCACCATCAACACGTTCTTCGGCTGGGACTTCAACTCCTGCGAGGCGCTGCGGAAGGACGGGACCTTCTACCCCATCGACTTCGCCAACGCCTGCCCGGACTCGCAGGTGACGTCGCTCCACTTCCACTTCCCCTGGCTGGTGAAGGCGAAGGTGCGCTGGTCGATCTTCGCGGCGGCGACGGGGAGGAGGATGCGGAAGACCATGGACTGGGACCCCTACATCGCGATCGCGGACGAGCGGGGGATGCCCTTCCGGGAGCGGCTCGCGGCCTACGCGAAGATCGCGCGGAAGCGGCTGGACGAGGCGGCCTTCGAGCGGTTCTGCGCGAAGCACCTCGCCCACCTCGACGAGGTGGCCTGGACGTTCTTCGGGACGCCCCGGGCGAAGGAGGCGGTGCGGCTGAAGGTGGCGGCGCTCTTCCCCGGGCACGAGGTGGAGGAGTTCACGGAGCGCTTCTGGGCGGCGATCCAGCGCTGGCGGGAGGAGGAGGGGAGGCCCTCATGAGCATCGGCGCGGCGGCGAAGACGACGGTCCGGCTCTGGTCGAAGCACGTGAAGCGGGAGGTGCTCTGCGCGCGCTGGGGGCACTTCGGGCCGCCGGTGCTGCTCTTCCCGACGGCGGGGGGGGACGCCGAGGAGTGCGAGCGGTTCAAGATGATCCACGCGCTGAAGCCCCTGCTCGACGCTGGGCGGGCGAAGGTCTACTGCTGCGACTCGGTGGGGGGGCAGGCGCTGACGCAGCGGCGGGACCACCCCCCGGGCTGGTTCGCGGCGATGCAGTCGGCCTTCGACCGGTTCGTGGTGGAGGAGTTCGTGCCCTGGATCCGGGCGGACTGCGCGTCGCCGGGGGCGGGGATCGTGGCGGCGGGGGCGTCCATCGGGGCCTTCAACGCGGTGGCGGCGGTCTGCCGGCACCCGGAGGTGTTCACGAAGGCCATCGGGATGAGCGGGACCTACGACGTGTCGAAGTGGCTGGAGCCGGGGGACCTGACGGGGGACTTCTACTTCTCCTCGCCCATGCACTTCGTGCCGGGGCTCGGGGAGGGGGAGATCCTGGAGACGCTGCGGAAGCGGTTCATCGTGCTGGCGACGGGGGAGGGGGACTACGAGGACCCCTCGGAATCCTGGCGGATGGCGGGGGTGCTCGGCGCGCGGGGGATCCCCAACCGCGTGGACCCCTGGGGAAAGCAGTGGCGGCACGACTGGAACACCTGGCGGGCGATGCTGCCTCAGTACCTGGAGGAGCAGCTGCCGAAGGGGTAGGGGTTCAGGACAGGCTCGCGTACAACCCCGCGTACCTCCCCGCCTGCCTCTCCCACGAGAAGTCCATCGCCATCCCGTTCGCCTGGAGGCGCCGCCAAGCCCGCCGGTCCGACCAGCACTCCAGCGCCTCCCGCAGCGCCCACTCCAGCCCCGCCGCCGTCGGGTGGTCGAACACGAACCCCGTCCCCTCCCCCGTCCGCCGATCGAAGTGCGTCACCGTGTCCGCCAGCCCCCCCGTCCGCCGCACCACCGGGGGCGTCCCGTAGCGCTGCGAGTACATCTGGTTGAGCCCGCAGGGCTCGAACAGCGACGGCATCAGGAAGAGGTCCGCCCCCGCCTCGATCCGGTGCGCGAGCCCCTCGTCCCGCCCCGTCCGGAAGGCCGCCTTCCCCGGGAACCGCCGCTGGAGCCCCCGGAAGAACTCCACGTGCCCCGGGTCCCCGCCCCCCAGCACCACCAGACGCACGTCCGCCGCCGCCAGGAGGTCCGGCACCACCGCCGCCGCGAGGTCGATCCCCTTCTGCGCCGTCAGCCGCGTCACCATCCCGAGCACCGGCCCCTTCGGCCTCGGCAGGAGCCCGAGCGACTGGAGCAGGTGGGAGCGGCAGAGGTCCTTCCCCGACAGGTCCTCCGCCGAGTACCGCGCCGGGATCAGAGCGTCCCTCTCGGGCGACCAGATCTCCGTGTCGATCCCGTTGGCGATCCCGTGGAGCGACCCGGCCCGCGCCCGGAGCAGCCCGTCGAGACCGAAGCCGTGCTCCGGCGTGAGGATCTCCCGCGCGTAGGTCCCGCTCACCGCCGTGATCGCGTCCGCGTGGAGCAGCCCCGTCTTCAGGAACGACACCCGCCCCGCCCGCAGGTCCTCCTGGTGGAGGAGCCCCGCGTGCGGCGCGAGGTCGAGGTCGGCCACCGCCCACTCCGGGAACACCCCCTGGTAGGCGAGGTTGTGGAGCGTCAGCACCGTCCGCGTCCGCGCGAAGAGCCGGTCCCAGGAGTAGTGCGTCCGCAGGTAGAGCGGCAGGAGCGCCGTGTGCCAGTCGTTGGCGTGGAAGATCCGCGGGGCGAACCCCATCCGCTGGCAGGACTCGACGGCCGCCCGCGTGAGGAGCGCGAAGCGCAGGTGCTCGTCGCCCCGCGCCGAGTAGATCTCCCTCCTGCCGAAGAGCGGCGGGCAGGAGACGAGGAAGACCGGCAGGTCCTCCCCGGGAAGGGCCGTCTCGAAGAGCGAGAACCGGAAGTCCCACCGCCCCAGCCGGACCGGCACGTCCCGCGCGAAGGGCACCGGGCGCGGCGCCGCGGGGAGTTCCAGGTGCCCGTACCAGGGGAGGAAGGGCCGCACGTCGTGGCCCGCCCGGTGGAGGTAGCGGGGCAGCGCCGCCGCCACGTCCCCGAGGCCGCCGGTCTTGGCGAAGGGGGCCATCTCCGCGGAGAGGAACGCGACGGTCGGGGGCATCGGGGTCAGATCACCGTGCCCGGGGGGATCGTCGCGCTGCGGGGCACCACGATGATGCCCCCCCGGATGCACCAGTTGTCCCCGTCCGCCTCGAGCACGCCCCCCTCGTTGACGAGCCGGGCCCCGTCCCCGATGCGCGCGTCGAGGTCCACGATGGCGTTGCGGATGCGGACGTCCCGCCCGATCCCCAGCGGCGTGCGGGTCCCGCCCGTCGGCTCGAAGCGGGTCGCCCCCATGACGATGGTGTTCTCCACCGTGGAGCCCTCCCGCACGATGCCGCGGATCCCCACGATGGAGCGCGTGATGGAGGAGTCGGAGATGATGCAGCCCTCCGTCAGGATCGACTGCTCCACCCGGCAGCGGTTCACCTTGGCGCCGGGGAGGAAGCGCGGGTGGGTGTAGATCGGGAAGTCGGGGGAGTAGAGGTTGAGCGGCGGGAGCGGGAGCGTGAGGTCGAGGCTCGCCTCGTGGAAGGCGGGGATGGTCCCGATGTCCCGCCAGTAGCCGGTGTGGTTGTAGGCGAAGGCCCGGTGGCCGACGATGGCGCGGGGGAGGATCTCCTTCCCGAAGTCCTGGGCGTCCGAGGCGAGGAGCAGCGACCGCATCACCTCGCGGCGGAAGACGTAGATCCCCATGCTGGCGAGGAAGGAGCCCTCGGGCGCCTCGAACCCGAGGCGCTCCAGCGTCGCCGCGTCCAGGGCGAAGCGGTCGAGGACCGCGGGGTCCTTCGGCTTCTCCACGAACTCGACGATCCGCCCGGTCCCGTCCACCCGGAGGAGCCCGAGCCCGGGAGCCTGGGCCCGCGCCACCGGCGTCACCGCCACCGTGAAGTCGGCCCGGCGGGTCCGGTGGAGGCCTACGAACTCCTTCAGGCGCATCAGGTAGAGCTGGTCGCCGGAGAGCACGACCACGTCCCGCGCCCCGTGCTCGTCGATGTACTCGAGGTTCTGGCGGACGGCGTCGGCGGTCCCCTGGTACCAGTCCCGGTTCCCCTCCCTCTGCTCCGCCGCGAGGATGTTCACGAACCCGCCCCGGAAGGAATCGAACCGGTAGGTCTGCGCGATGTGGCGGTGGAGGCTCGCGCTCTGGAACTGCGTCATCACGAAGATGCGGTCGAAGCCGGCGTGCAGGCTGTTGGAGATGGGGACGTCGATGAGCCGGAACTTCCCGCCGAGGGGGACCGCGGGCTTCGCGCGGTCGCGGGTCAGCGGCCAGAGCCGCTGGCCCTGCCCTCCGCCGAGGATGGCCGTCACGACCTGGTTCATGGCCGCTCCGCTCCCTTCCGGGGGTTGGGGCATCCGCCGGGGTCCGCAGGTTAACCTTGACGGCCGTCCCGGTCCAACGGTCGCTGGAGGAGGTCGCCATGCCCGGCGTCGTCTTCGCCGCCCCCTTCGCCATGGAGGCGACGCTCCGCTTCCTGCGGGCGGCGGCGCGCCTGCCCGGGGTGCGCTGCGGCCTCCTCACGCAGGAGCCGGTCGAGGCCCTGCCGGGGGACCTCCGGGAATCCCTCGCCGCCCACTGGCGGGTGGCGGACTGCATGGACCCCGCGGCGCTGGTCGCGGGGACGCGCGGGCTCGCGCGGGCGCTCGGCGGCGCGGACCGCCTCGTCGGGACCCTGGAGCAGCTCCAGGTGCCGCTGGCCGTCGCGCGCCGGGAGCTCGGCCTCCCGGGCCTCTCCGTCGAGGCGGCGGAGCGCTTCCGGGACAAGGCCCTCATGAAGGAGACCCTCCGCGCCGCCGGGATCCCCTGCGCCCGCCACCGGCTCGCCGCCTCCCTCGGGGAGGCGCTCCGCTTCGGCGAGGAGAGCGGCTACCCGCTCGTCGTGAAGCCGCCGGCGGGGGCCGGGGCGAAGTCCACCTACAGGGTGGAGGACGCCGCGCAGCTGGAGGCGGCGCTGCGGGCGTCGCCGCCGGGCCGCGGGCGGGAGGTGCTCCTCGAGGAGTTCGTCGTCGGGGAGGAGCACTCCTTCGACACCGTCTCCCTCGGCGGGAGGCCGGTCTGGCACTCCCTCAGCCGCTACGCCCCCTCGCCGCTCACGGTCATCGAGAACCCCTGGATCCAGTGGTGCGTCCTCGTGCCGCGGGAGATCGACGACCCCCGCTGGGACGACATCCGCCGGGTGGCCTTCCGCTCGCTCGAGGTCCTCGGCATGGACACCGGCGTCACCCACATGGAGTGGTTCCGCCGCGGGGACGGGTCCATCGCCGTCTCCGAGGTCGCGGCGCGTCCGCCGGGGGCCCAGTTCTGCTCGCTCATCTCCTTCGCCCACGACTTCGACTTCTACGCCGCCTGGGCGCGCTCGGTGGTCCACGGGGAGTTCGACGCGCCGGAGCGGCGCTACGCCGCCGGGGCCGCCTACCTCCGCGGGCAGGGGACGGGGCGGGTCGTCGCCGTCCACGGGCTCGACCGCGCGCAGGCGGAGCTCGGCGCCCTCGTCGTCGAGGCCCGCCTCCCCCGGCGGGGGCAGGGCCCCTCGGGCTCCTACGAGGGGGAGGGCTACGTCATCCTGCGGCACCCGGAGACCGCGGTGGTCGAGAGGGGGCTGCGCAGGCTCGTGGAGCTCGTCCGCGTCGAGCTCGGACCGGAGGGTCCTTGAAGGTCCTCTTCCTCTCGCCGGGCTACCCGCCCGAGATGCCCTTCTTCGTCCGCGGCCTCGCCGCGGCGGGGGCGGAGGTCGTCGGCGTCGGGGATTCCCCCGCCGAGGCGCTCCCCCCCATGGCGCGGGAGGGGCTCTCCGGCTACCTCCGCCTCGGCCACCTCTGGGACGAGGAGAGGACCGCCGCCGCGGTGCGCGGGTGGGCGGGGGCGCGCGGCGTGGAGCGGGTGGAGTGCCTCTGGGAGCCGGGGATGTTCCTCGCGGCCCGGCTCCGGGAGGCCCTCGGCGTCCCGGGGATGACGGTCGCCGAGACCGTCCCCTTCCGCGACAAGGAGTCGATGAAGCAGGTGCTCGACGCCGCGGGGATCCGCACGCCCCGCCACGCCCGCGCCCGGACCGAGGCGGAGATCCGCGCCGCCGCGGAGAGGACGGGCTGGCCGCTCGTCGTCAAGCCCATCGCCGGGGCCGGCTCCGCCGACACCCACCGGGCGGACGGCCCGGCCGACCTCGAGCGCGTGCTCCCCCTCGTCCGGCACGTCGAGGAGGTGAGCGTCGAGGAGTTCATCGACGGCGAGGAGTACACCTTCGACACCATCTGCTCGGGGGGGAAGGTCCTCTACTTCAACCACTCCTGGTACCGGCCCCGGCCGCTGCTGGCGCGGACCCGGGAGTGGGAGAGCCCCCAGACGCTGGCGCTCCGCGACGTGGACGCGCCCCGCCTCCTCCCCGGGCGCGCCATGGGGATGAAGGTGCTCGAGGCGCTCCGCTTCCGGGACGGCTTCACCCACATGGAGTGGTTCCTCAAGGCGGACGGCGAGGCGGTCTTCGGGGAGATCGGCGGGCGGCCCCCCGGCGCCCGCTCCACGGACATCATGAACTTCGCCTGCGACTTCGACTCCTGGGCGGCCTGGGGCGAGGCGGCGGTGAAGGGGCGCATCGACCAGCCGATCCGCCGGCGGTACAACGCCGCCATCATCTGCAAGCGGGCCTCGGGGCAGGGGCGGATCCGGCGCATCGAGGGGCTCGACCGGATCCTCTCCTCCTTCGGGGAGTGGGTGGTCGCCGTGGAGCTGCTCCCCGTGGGCGCGGAGCGGCGGGACTGGAGGAAGACGCTCCTGTCCGACGGCTGGGTGATGGTGCGCCACCCCGACCTCGGGGCGACGATGGAGATGGCGGACAGGGTGGGCACGGACCTGCGCCTCGTGGCGGGGTAGTCGTCCCGGGCGGGGCGGGCGGGGGAGGACCATGGGCGAGAAGAAGGACGTCATCGGCGGGCCCGAGGAGCAGGAGGCGCTCCGCGCCTTCACCCGGAGCCTCCTCCAGGACCTGCACGCGCTCGGGAGGATGGTCGAGGGCGGCCTCCTCGAGGAGGGGGTGCGCCGGGTGGGCGCCGAGCAGGAGGCCTTCCTCGTGGACCGGTCGCTGCGGGCGGCCCCGGTGGCGCTCCGGGTCCTGGAGCGGCTCGCCGACCCGTCCCACTTCACGACGGAGCTCGGCCTCTTCAACATCGAGATGAACCTCGATCCCCTGCCGCTCGCGGGGGACTGCTTCCGCCGGATGGAGGGCCAGCTCCTCGACCTCCTGAGGAGGGCGCGGGCCGCCGCGAAGCAGGAGGATTCCGACATCGTCCTCACGGGGATCCTCCCGACCATCCGCAAGAGCGACCTCGGCCTCGACGGGATGACCCCCTACCCGCGCTACCACGCGCTCAACGCCGCCATGAACCGCCTCCGCGGGGCGGAGTTCGAGATCCACCTCAAGGGCGTGGACGAGCTCCACATGCGCCACGACAACGTGATGGTGGAGGCCTGCAACGCCTCCTTCCAGACCCACCTCCAGGTGGGGGCGGAGGAGTTCGCGCGGCTCTACAACGTGGCCCAGGTCGTGGCGGCGCCGGTCCTGGCGGCGGCCTGCAACTCCCCGCTCATGTTCGGTCGGCGGCTCTGGCGCGAGACCCGGATCCCCCTCTTCCAGCAGTCCGTGGACGCCCGCCCCGGGGAGCACCACTTCCGCGAGACCGCGCCCCGCGTGGACTTCGGGCGCCGCTGGGTGAAGGGCTCCGTGCTCGACTTCTTCCAGGACGGGATCTCCCGCCACCGGGTGCTCATCGCGACGGACGCGGGCGAGGACCCGGTGGCGCGCCTCGCCCGCGGCGAGGTGCCGGAGCTCAAGGCGCTGCGCCTCCACAACGGGACCATCTACAAGTGGAACCGGGCCTGCTACGGGATCCTCGACGGGAAGCCCCACCTCCGGATCGAGAACCGGGTGATGCCCTCCGGCCCGACCCCGGTGGACGAGGTGGCCAACGCGGCCTTCTGGTACGGGCTCATGCTGGCCATGGCCGACGGGGGGGAGGACGTCACCAAGCGGATGTCCTTCGACGACGCCCGCCACAACTTCGTCGCCGCCGCCCGCCACGGGATCGGCGCCGACTTCCTCTGGTTCGACGGGAGGGAGATCTCGGCCCAGCGCCTCGTCCTCGAGGAGCTCCTCCCCATGGCGCGGCGGGGGCTCGCGCTCCACGCGGTGGACTCCGCCGACTCCGACCGGTACCTCGGGGTGATCGAGGAGCGGGTCCGGACGGGGCGCACGGGGGCGGCCTGGATGCTGAAGTCGCTGGCCTCCATGGAGGGGCAGGGGACGGAGGGGGAGCGGCTGAACGCGCTGACCGCCGGCACCATCGCGCGGCAGTGGGACGGGACGCCGGTGGCCCGCTGGGGGCCGGCCGTCATCGGCGAGGGCGGCGGCTGGAAGAGCAACTACCTCAAGGTCGAGCAGTTCATGACGACCGACCTCTTCACGGTGCACGAGGACGACGCGCTCGACCTCGTGGCGAACATGATGATCTGGCAGCGGACCCGCCACGTCGCGGTGGAGGACTCCCGCCACCGGCTCGTGGGGCTCGTCTCCCACCGGTCGCTCCTGCGGGTGCTGGCGCGCCTCCTCCAGGAGGGGAAGTGCGATCCCATCCCGGTGTCGGAGGTGATGAAGCGGGACCCCTGGTGCGTGGCGCCGGAGACCTCGACCCTGCGGGCGGTGGAGCTGATGCGCAAGCACGGGATCGGGTGCCTGCCCGTCGTCGAGGACGGGCGGCTCGTCGGGATGATCAACGACGGCCACCTCATGGACGTGGCGGGGAAGCTGCTGGAGCAGAACCTGAGGGAGTAGGGGCCCCTACCGCAGCTGCAGGAACCCCGCCTTCTTCTCCGTCCAGGACTTCCTCTCCGTCCCCGCGTCGTCGCCGACGACCACCGACACCCGCACGGGGTTCGCCGCCGGCGCCGCGAGCTCCGCCGAGGCCACGGCCACCGAGAGCACGCCGGTCGCCGCGTCGAGCTTCATGGAGATCTTCGGCGTCAGCCCCTTCGGGGACTTCCACTTCCACTTCGTCCCCTTCCCCTTCCATCCGGCGTCGTCGGGGAGGACCTTGAACCCCAGGGGGGCGGCGTCGGGGCCGAGGCGCAGGGTGAGCCCCTCGGCGACGGGGTCGAACTCCCCGTCCGACTTCCCCTCGATCGCGGACCAGGAGAGGGTGACCTTGACCGAGTCCTTCGCGAACTTCGCCGAGTCCTTGAGGTCCCCCTTCGTCGAGGCGACCGCCAGCGTGGCCTCGGTCGAACCCGAGGTCGCGACGAAGGAGGAGGCCTGCAGCGTCCCCACCGCCCGGACCTGGAAGCCGTACTCGGAGTCCGGCGACAGCCCCGCGGCGTGGTAGGTGGTCGCGTCCGGCGGCAGGGAGGCGAGGAAGGCGAAGGCGGCCGTCCCGACGCGGCGGTGCACCTCGAAGGCGGTCTCGCCGTCGCTGTTGTCGGTCCACTGGAGGTCCATGGTCGCCGGGCCCGCGTCCGTCACCACCAGGTCCGAGGGCGCCCGGGGCGAGGGGATGTAGGTCCCGGAGGTCGCCGTCGCCTCGTTGGACCAGTCGGAGACCCCCGCGGCGTTCTTCGCCCGCACGCGGTAGGTGTAGTCCACCACCGGCTCGAGGACCGTGTCGGTGAGGGTCGTCACGTCCACGCCGGGCCGCGCGATGCGGGTCCAGGGGTCCTCGACCGTCATCCGCTCCACCTCGAACTCCGACTCGTTCGTGGCGTTGTCCTGCCAGGAGAGCCCGATGGTCCCGTTGGGGGCGAGCGAGGCGACGAGGCCCGAGGGAGCCGCCGGCGTCACCGGGGGCGGGGGCGCGTTGGGGTTCACGTCCCACTCGGCGATGAAGTGGTTGGTGTGCGTGTCGGGGAGGTCGTTCCACTTCCCCGAGGTGTACATCTCGACGTAGTCCTCGTTGCCGGAGTTGTTCGGCTCGCCGGAGTTCCAGTTCGTCCAGGACCACGCCTCGCCGGTGACCCAGGTCCAGGTGCCCTCGGAGACGGCGTCGCTCGCCCCGAGCCAGATCCCGTCGACGGGGATCGAGAAGGTGGAGAGGACCCAGGTGCTCTCCTCCTGAGAGGTGAGGGTGAGGACGTAGCCCCCGTCCGCCTCCGCGAGGGTCTTCGCCTGGGAGTAGTTCACGAGGCCCTGGTAGAGCCGGTAGTAGTGCCCGTTGGCGGCGTTGAAGAAGAGGTTGTCCACGGCCCTCGCCGGCGGCGCGCCGACGGACGGGCCGAGCAGGAGGAGGGCCGCCGCGGCGAGCAGGCGGCCGGCGCGGAATCCGGCGCGGTGGACGGCCTCCGTCATCGCTCCCCCCTTCGGGGCGGCCTTCCCCCCGGGAGCGATCCCCGGGTTCCGCCGCCCGACGGTTCCATCCTAGCGGCCCCCCGCGGGCGGGGGAAGGGGGGAGGGAAATCCCTCCCGGCCCCTTGACAGGGGTCAAGCCCCCCGGCGTAGGATCCCCCCGCCGCAGGAAAGGGAGGGACCCGCCATGGAGGGAGTGCGCGCGCTGGTCGTCGCAGGGATCCTGGCGGCAGGGGCCCCGGCCGCCGCCCTCGCGGGGGTGGACGTCGAGACGGGGGGGAGCCTCAAGGCGAAGGGGACCCTCGCCCCCTCCGGCGAGTCCGAGGACTTCTCCTTCCGCGCGGCGGAGGGGACCCTCCTCGCGGTGTCGCTGAAGGGGGACCCGAAGTCGGGGCTCGATCCCTCCCTCCGCCTCCTCAACCTCGACTTCGACGACGAGGTGGAGCTCGGCCCCCCCGCGCTCCTGGACGCGGGCTCCTCCGTCACCCTCAAGTCCCTCCCGATCCCCTACACCGGCCGCTGGACGCTCCGCGTCTCCGGAGCGGGGACCGGCGGGTACGCGCTCTCGGTGAAGACGAAGCCGCCGAAGTCCGCCTCGGCGACCCTGCTGCTCTCCGTCGAGGGCGAGGAGGTCTTCGAGTTCGCGGCCGCGGCGGGCTCCGTCCTCTCCATGGCGGTGAAGGCCGCGAAGGGGAGCGCCGCGGTCCCCCGGTTCCTCGCCATCACGCCGGAGGGGAGGGACGACGTGGACCTCTCGGAGGCGGGGAGGATCGGCCCCACCTCCCACTCCGTCACGATGCCCGCGCCGGGGAACGGGGAGGACCTCTCCCTCTACCTCACCAGCGTCGGCGCGGCGGAGGGGGAGGCGTCCCTCTCGGTGAGGATCAAGGCGCCGAAACCGAAGAAGGAGAAGCTCGACCTCCGCGGGGAGGCGCTCGGCAGCCCCGGCGGGGGGGAGACCTTCGTCTCCCGGGTGATCGGCGCCGGCGGCGGTTCCGTGCACGCCGGGGAGGGGAGCGCGCTGGAGGGGGCCGGCCTCGAGATCCCCGGGGGCGCCCTCGCGGAGGACGTCGTCATCGTCCTCGCCTCCGCCGCCGCGCCGCCGCCGCCCACGAAGGACGACCAGTCCATCGGGCCCGCCGTGGACCTTCGGCCCTCGGGGCTCCAGTTCGAGACGCCCGCCCTCCTCACCCTCCCCTTCGATCCCTCCCTCCTGCCCGTCGGGGCCGACCCGGAGGACCTCCGCGTCCTCGTCGTGGAGGAGAACGGGACGACCTTCGAGCTCGCCCCCTCCTCGGTGAACGTGGAGGCGGGCTCCCTCGCCGTCCCCGTGGGCGGGTTCTCGGTCTGCATCCCCGTCATCCGGTCCGGCCTCCCGCGCCTCGGGGTCGCGCCGGGCGGCGACGAGTACTGGAACCTGACGCTGGAGTACGAGGTGGAGCCCTCGCCCGCCGGGAACGACAGCCGGGCGCGCTCCTTCCTGCTCGAGGTGGGGGAGACCTCCTTCTACGGGGACGGGACGGTGCAGACCTCCTCCTCCTTCCGGTCCTTCTCCTTCGGGAACACGAGCGTTCCCGGCGGCACCGAGGCGGGCCTCCAGACCTTCGAGAGCACCCAGGAGTACGGAGCGACCTGGTCCTACGGCGCCGACGCCCGGTCCATCGAGGTCCAGGAGGGGGACGGCGGCCCGGTCTTCGCGGTGAGCCGCGACGGGTCGGTGCTCCTCGAGCGCGGCGAGGAGGACGAGCCGGGGACCGGCTTCGGGCTCCTCCTCCGCAAGGGGGACTTCCCCGCCGACGAGGCGGCCCTCGCGGGGACCTGGTTCTTCGGCGGCGTGGAACTCCAGGCGAACGTGCAGGGCTTCCAGGTACCGGCCTCCGTGGAGATCAGCCGCTCCTTCGGGACGCTCACCTTCGACGGGAAGGGAGGCGCCCGCTTCTCCGAGTCCTTCCGCGAGGCGGCGGTGGACGGGGGCACGGGGAACGTCGAGCAGGTCGCGGGGAGCGGCCAGGGGACGGCGACCTACGCGCTGCAGGAGGACGGGACGATCCTCCTGACCGTCCCCCCCGACGACGGGGACGACGAGGCCGACCTCCTGCGGATCCACCCCGGCCGGGGCGGGGACGTCCTGTTCCTCGTGGACGACGGCCCCTGCGGCTCCTGCACCTACGCGCTGATCCTCGTGCGGCAGGGCTCGGGGCTCTCGCCCGCGGTGCTCGACGGGGACTACCGGGGGTCGCTCTTCTCCCAGGACCTGGCGGCCTACCTCCCCCCCTCGGGGACCGGTCCGGCGACCTTCGCGGGGGACGCGCACCTCTTCGCGCTGGACTTCGACGCGGCCTTCGACGGGGGCGGGACGGTCTCCCTCGACGGCATCGAGCACCGCGTGGCCCGGGACCCCGGCGTCGCGGGGGGCGTGGCGTCGGACCTCGAGGAAGTCGCGCTCTCCCTGGACCTGGCGGTGGACGGGAAGGGGAGGCTCACGCTCTCCATGCTGGGTGGGAAGGGTCAGCCGGGCATCCTCGTCGGCGCGACGGCGGCGGACGGGATGGTCGCTTTCTTCGTCACCAACCCCGCGGTCGCCGACGCGGACTTCGGCCTCGGGTTCATGGTGAAGGTCCCGCCGGCGGCGGAGTAGCGGGGGAGGCGGGCGATGGAGGTGGTCGAGGGCGGATCGGGGCAGGCGACCCCTGTCAGCCGGGAGTGGGCCTTCCCGGGGCGGCCCTGGATCGGGCTCCTCCTGCTCCCGGTGGCCTGGCTCCTCGGGGTGAAGGCGGGGACGGAGGTGCTCTGGCCCTTCCGGCCGGTGGCCTGGTTCTTCGGCGCGGCCGTCCTCCTGGGCGCCCTCGGGACCTTCTTCTCGACCCGGACGCGGGTGGGGGGGGACGGGGCGCTCGACATCGAGTCGAGGTTCCTCCTCATCCCCTGGTCCTCCCGCCGGTTCGCCCCGGGTGAGGTGATCCGGCTGGAACTCGGGCGGCGGCACTTCCCGGGCTCCCCCTGGTGGAGGTCCCACTCGACCTGGCTGACCCTGGCGGTCGTCCACGCCGGCGGGATCCTCCCCGTCGCGAGGGCCCGGGAGGAACTGGAGTTCCGGAGGGCCGCGAGGGAGATGGCCGATGCCCTCCGGTGCCCCCTCGAGGGGACGGGGGAGGCGCGATGAGGGGGCGATGCGCGCGGGGGGGGGAGGGGTCGTGGACCCGCTGATCGCCCGGGGGGTCGTGCTCGCGGCGAACGTCGCCCTGGTGGCGATCCGCGCCCCCCACGGGCAGCGGAGCCGGGGGGTGCCCGTCGCGCGGAGCGGGAAGGGGAGGCTCGAGGGGCTCCTGCTCCTCCTCGCGTGGATCGGGTTCTTCCTGCCCCTCGTCTGGGTGTTCTCCCCGGCCCTCTCCTTCGCGGACTATCCGCTGCGGCCCCTGCCCCTCGGCGCGGGGGCGGCGCTCCTCGCGCCCGGGCTGTGGCTCTTCCACCGCTCCCACGCGGACCTCGGGACGAACTGGTCGATCTCGCTCGACCTCCGGGAGGGCCACCGCCTGGTGACCGGCGGGGTCTACGCGCGGGTCCGCCACCCGATGTATCTATCCTTGATACTCTTCTCCGCCGGGCAGGCGCTGGTCCTCCCGAACGCGGTGGGGGCGGCGGCCTACCTCGTGCCGATGCTCCTGATCACCGCCTGCCGGATCGGCCCCGAGGAGCGGATGATGCGGGAGGCCTTCGGCCCGGAGTGGGACGCCTACGCGGCGCGGACGAGGAGGCTGGTGCCGGGGGTCTGGTGAGCGGGGGGGCCGCGGCCCGGGCGGGTGCGCCGGCCCGGCGCCGTCCGGCGCCTCCGGGCGGAGCGGCCGGCGTTCCCCTCCAGGTTCCTGCCCCCGCGCCAGGCGCGCCTTCCTGCCCCCCTTCCCCGCCCCCCGCTACCATCGACCCCACCATGGCCGCCGAGGCGACGGTCCCGAAGGAGACGCTCTTCCGCTCCCTCGGGTTCGGGGGGGACCGCGCCCCCTACGAGGAGGCCCTCCGCGCCGCCGGGCTGTCGCGGCCGGGGAAGGCCGGGATCCTCGCCTCCAAGACGGAGGCGGTCCGGGCCGTCCTCGAGGAGCGCTTCCTCCCGGCCTGCGGCCGCGGCGACTGCCGCGGGGAGGCCGCCGCCGACGGCCGCACCGTCGTCCCGGCATCGGAACCGCGGTTCTGCGCCCTCTGCGGGGGTTCGGCGAACCAGAGGGCGGTGGAGGGGATGGTCGCCGCCTGCGGCGCCCGCGGGTGGCGGCGCCTCTGCGTGGTGGGGGGCTCCCCCAACGCCCGGAAGGCCCTCGAGGGGCTCGTCGCGGGCCGCCTCGACCTGCGGCTCGTGGACGGGACCGCCTCCCGCAACGGGGCGCAGGCCGCGGGGGAC
>JAKLKS010000209.1 GCA_023150535.1 Planctomycetota bacterium | reverse complement strand
CGACCGGCTTGAGGACGGGAGGGGAGGCCGGCGGGACGACGGGCCGCAGGACGGGGGCGGCGGCGGGAGCGACGACGGGCGGGACGGTCGGGCGGACCGTGGGCGGGACGGTGGGCGGGATGGTCGGCGGGACGGTGGGCGGGACCACCGGCTTCACCACCGGGGGCTGCTTCCCGGGCTTCCTGGCGTCGTCCTCGGCCATGGCGCTCCTCCCCGCGGTGCCGGAAGTCGCATCCTACCGGACGACGGGGCGCGGGTCGCCAGACACAAGTCCGCGTCGGCGGCCGGCGCCCTCCCCGCGCGCAGGTCCGGCGGGAGCCCCGCCCACCGGGCCCCCTGTACATCCGGTGCCCCCCGCCCTGCACCGGATGCCTAGGCCAGGGGGACGATCCTCCCCAGCCCCCACAGCGCCGCCGCCGCGTAGAAGCCCGCGGCGAGGTCGTCCAGCAGGATGCCCCATCCTCCCGGGAGCCTCTCGAGGCGTCGGCCGGGGAAGGGCTTGAGGATGTCGAAGGCGCGGAAGAAGAGGAACCCCCAGGCCGCCTGCAGGGGGGTGGGGTCGGGGGTGAAGGCCAGCGCGAGGAGGACGCCGGCGACCTCGTCCATGACGACCGAGGAGGGGTCCTTCCGCCCGGCCGCCCTGCAGGCGGCGGGGCCGAGGAGCACGGTGAGGACGCAGGCGCCGAGGAGGGCGTGGAGAGGCCCCTGCCCGAAGGTGACGAGCGCGACGAGGACGCCGGCGACCGTCCCGAAGGTGCCGGGGACGAGCGGCAGGAACCCGAGCCCCCCGACGGACAGGACCCAGAGCGCGGCCCGGTCCCCGGGGGAGGCGGCGGGGGCGGGCGGGGCGGCGTCGGTCATGGTGCGAGGGTAGATCGGCTCCCCCCGGCACGGGGCTTGATTACGGGTGTCCGTGCCCGCGGGGAGGATGCCCCGCGGGCGGAGGAGCGTGGTCGTCCCGCCGGGCAGGGCCGGCGGACGGCGATGGAACGTAGGGAGGTGGATCATGGCGTCGATGCGAAGGGTCGTCCTTGCACTCTCCGTCGCGGGACTCCTGCTGTCCTCTTCCGTGGACGCGACGCCGGCGAAGGAGGGGCCGGGTCCGGAGACGGTCCGGGCGATGTACTGGAACCTCTACCTCGGCGCCGCCCTCGAGCCGGTCATCGGCGCGGCGTTGAAGGACCCGGAGTCGCTCCCCCTCGCCGCGGGGGAGGCCTGGGCCCAGGTCCGGGCCACCGACTTCCCCGCCCGGGCGAAGCGGATCGCCGCGCTCCTAGGGGAGGCCGACCCCGACATCGCCGGCCTCGGCGAGGTCGCCCTCTGGCGCCTCCAGGAGCCGGCGGATTCGCTCGCGGAGGACCCGAAGCCGGCGAAGAGGGTGGTCTACGACTTCCTCAAGCTCCTCAGGAAGGAGCTGAAGGCGCGGGGGCTGAAGTACCGGGTGGCGGTCTTCGAGACGGGGGTCGACGTCGAGATGCCGGCCCTGGTGGGAGAGGGGCTGGCGGACGTCCGCTACACCGACCGGGACGCGATCCTGGTGAAGAAGGGGGTCCGGGCCTCGGGGAAGCGCTCGGGGGTCTTCGAGACGGCCCTCCCGCTGGGGTTCATGGACTCGGTGCGCACCTGGACCTCGGTGGACGCGAGGAAGGGGGCGGCCCGGTTCCGGTTCGTCGCGACCCACCTCGAGGACGGCGTGGAGCCGGTCCAGCAGGGGCAGGCGGCGGAACTCCTCGCGGGGGCGGCGGCGACGGACGACCCCGTGGTGCTCGCCGGGGACTTCAACTCCGACCCCGACCGGGACTACTCGCCGGCGGTGCACGCCCAGATCCTCGCGGCGGGCTTCACCGACGCATGGACGACGGTGAACCCCGGCGACCCGGGGCTCACCTGGGGCCAGGACCCCGGCCTCCGGAACGAGGCGGGCGGGTTCACGCTCCGGCTCGACCACGTCTACCTCAAGGGCGGCGTCACGGCGGCGGAGGCCTGGCTCGTGGGCGAGGAGCCGGCGGATCGGGGGGACGGGATGTGGCCCTCCGACCACGCCGGGCTGGTGGTGGAGGCGACGATCCCCTAGGCGGACGGGGATCCGCCGGTCGGCTCGTCCCGCCCCGGGGCCTCCCGCTCCGGGGCGGGGTCGTGGCCGGGGGGGGCCAGGGGGAGGCTTCGAGGGATGCCCTCCCTTCCCGTGCGGAAGATGCCCTGCGCCCTCCTCCTCTCGGGTTCGGAAACGGACTCCATCAGGAAGAAGAGGCCCAGGCAGAAGACCCTGAGGGCGATGAAGACCAACAGGACCAGACCTAGGCCCAGGGGCCAACGGTCCCGGGGGAAGTCCCCCTTCGCCAGCGCCCCGAGGAGCCCGAGGAAGCAGAAGCCGGCGAGGACTCCCGCGATCCGGGTGGCGGCCCTCCGCCTGCGGAAGCGGCGATCGATGAGTTCGGCGATCCCGTCCTTCTCCGCTGGCGGGCTCCCGGGGGGATCCCGGTCCCCGGAGGGGGCGCGGTCAGGGGGCCCACCCGGTTTCGCCCGCATCCCTCCCCTCCTACCGCGGCTCCTCCACCCACTCCCCGCCGAGGTCGTACCCCCGCGCCGTCGTGATGCGCGCGCGGCCCATGGCCCCGGCGCGGAGCCCCTCGCGGTCCGGCAGGCGCACCGTCCCGTCGATGGAGGGGGCGTCCCAGACGGTCCGGCCGTGCCACCGCCCGCCCGAGGCCTTCGACTCCACCAGGCACTCGACCTCGGCCCCGTCCTTCGCCAGCGCCGCGTTGCGCTCGAGGACGACCTTCTGCTGCGCCTCCATGACCACCCGCCGCCGCCGGTTCTGCTCCCGCTTCGGGACCCGCCCCTCCATCCTCCCCATGGGCGTGTCCTCCTCCCGGGAGTAGGTGAAGACGCCGACGTGGTGGAAGCGGAACTCCCGCACGAAGGCGGCCAGCTCCTCGACATCCGACTCGGTCTCCCCCGGCGAACCGACGATGAAGGTCGTCCGGAGAGCGAGTCCCGGGACCCTCTCCCGCATCCGCTCCAGCAGCGCCCGCGTCTTCGGCCCGCCGAGGGGCCGCATCATCCGGCGCAGCACCCCGTCCGCCACGTGCTGGATGGGCATGTCGATGTAGGGGACCACCTTCCCGCACTCCCCGAAGGCGTCGAGCAGGTCGTCCTTCACGTAGGCCGGGTAGGCGTACATGAGCCGGATCCAGCGGATCCCCTCCACCCGGTCGAGCGCCCGCAGGAGGTCCCCGAGCAGGAACCGCTTCTCGACGTCGTAGCCGTAGAAGGTCGTGTCCTGCCCGATGAGGACCACCTCGCGGACCCCTTCGGAGGCGAGGCGCTCCACCTCGGCCACGATCTCCGCGAAGGGGCGCGACACGTGCCGCCCGCGGATGGCCGGGATGGTGCAGAAGGTGCAGGGGTTGTCGCAGCCCTCGCTCACCTTCACGTAGGCCATGTGGGGAGGGGAGAGGGGGACCCGGTCCACGCTGGCGAGGTCGCCGCGCCAGTCCGCCCCCTCGGGGGTCGCCTCGCCGAGGATCTCCCGGCAGAGGACGGCGAGGCGCGGGTAGTCCTTGAAGGGGACGAAGGCGTCCACCTCGGGGATCGACTTCCGCAGGTCCTCGGCGAAGCGCTCCACGAGGCAGCCCGCCACGACGACGCCGCGGATCGCCCCCTCCTCCTTCAGGCGGACCATCTCGAGGATGGTCGCGATGGACTCCTCCTTGGCGGGGTCGATGAAGCCGCAGGTGGTGACCACGGCCACGTCGGAATCCGCGGGCTCCGGGGCGATGACGAGCCCCCCGGAGGCGAGGGTGCCCAGGGCCTTCTCGCTGTCCACGAGGTTCTTCGGGCAGCCGAGGCTGATCATGGAGACGCGCACCGGGCGGGGTTCGGGGGGCTTTCGCATGGCGATCCCGGGGATCCTACGGGAGGGGGGGCGGGGGGCGGCGGATTCGCGCCGGGGTGGGGGAGGAGGGCGGAGGGGGAGGGGGCGGATGTGCAAATCAACCACGATGTGGATGAATTTCACCCACTTCACGGTTGATTTTCACCCACCCACCCCGTAGGATCCCCCGGATGTTCCCGAGGGCCCTCACCGATCGCGTCCGGGAGGCGCTGGCCGACACCCCCGTGGTCTTCCTCCAGGGGCCCCGCCAGGCCGGAAAGAGCTCCCTGGCCCTCTCCCTGGTCGGTCGGGGTGGCCTGGACCGGTTCGTCACCCTCGACGAGGTCGTCCCCCTGGCGGCGGCGCGGACCGATCCGGAGGGGTTCCTCGCGGGGCTCGACGGATCCGCCGTCCTGGACGAGGTGCAGCTGGCGCCCGGCCTGTTCCGGGCCATCAAGGCCTCGGTGGACCGGGACCGCCGGCCGGGGAGATTCCTCCTCACGGGGTCGGCGGACGCCCTTCTCTTCCCGGGCATCGCCGACGCCCTCACCGGGCGCATGGAGGTCCTCACCCTCTGGCCGCTGTCCCAGGCCGAGCTGGAGGGGAGGCCCGCCGGGTTCCTCCCGTCGATCTTCGCCCCGGGCCCCCCGGGGAAAGCGGCGGCGGGACGGGGAAGGGACCTCGTCGAGCGCCTCCTCCGGGGCGGCTTCCCGGAGGCCGTCCGGAGGGCCGACCCGGACCGCCGGGGCGCCTGGTTCCGATCCTACGTATCCGGGCTCCTCCTCCGGGACGTGACCAGCCTCTCGGGGGCGGAGGGGCTGTCGGAGATGCCCCGGCTCCTCTCCCTCCTCGCCGCGCGCACGCCGGGGCTGGTCAACTTCGCCGAGATCTCGAGGAGCCTCGCCATCCCCCAGACGACCCTCAAGCGCTACATCGCGCTCCTCGAGGCGGCCATGGTGGTGCGGTTCCTCCCGGCCTGGTCCGGGGACCGGGGGCGCCGGCTCGTCAAGTCGCCGCGCCTCCTCCTCGTGGACACGGGGCTGGCCTGCCACCTGCTCGGCGCCGGGCGGGAGAGGCTCCTGTCCGATCCCCACCTCTTCGGCGCCCTCCTCCAGGTCTTCGCGACCATGGAGGTGCTCAAGCAGGCATCCACGGCGAAGGCCCCGGTCCAGCTCCTCCACTACCGCAGTTCCACGGGGCGGGAGGTGGACCTCGTCCTGGAGGACCCCGCGGGCCGGGTGGCGGGGATCGAGATCAAGGCGGCCGCCTCCGTGGGCCCCGCCGACTTCGCCGGGCTGCGGGCGCTGGCGGCGGACACGGGACCCCGCTTCCACCGGGGCATCGTCCTGCACCGGGGGAGGGAGACGGTGTCCTTCGGTCCCGGGCTCTTCGCCCTCCCCCTGGAGTCCCTCTGGTCCTGAACCCCGGAATCGAACGGGGCCGGCCCTCGCGGGCCGGCCCCGTGGGCGCTGCGGCGGGGTGCTACAGGAGGGAGTGGGACCCGGAGGCGTTCTCCGGACCGAGGACCCCGTGGGCGACGAGCTGGTCGAGGATCTTCGTCGCCCGGGTGAAGCCGATGCCGAGCTTCCTCTGGAGGACCACCACCGACCCGCGGCCGCGCTCGCGGACCGCCTCGACGGCGAGCCCGTAGAGCTCGTCCACGTCCCCGGCCGGCACCGGCTCGGCGGCGGGCTCCGGCAGGACGACCGCGGGGATGACCTCCACCGGCTCCGGCGCGGCCGGGGCCGGCGCCGCCTCGCGGAGCTCCTCCACCAGCCGGCTGACGAGGGCCTCGTTCACCGGGGCGACCACCTCCTCGACCACCGCCTCGGCGGCGACGGGGATGTCGGCGTCGGAGGGATCCTCGGCGGGGGTCTCGACGACCGGGGTTTCGACCGGCGCCTCGACCGGCGTCTCGGCGACCGGGGTCTCGATGGCCGGAGTCTCGACCGGCGTCTCGGCGACCGGGGTCTCGATGACCGGGGTCTCCACCGGCGTCTCGACGACCGGCGTCTCGATGACCGGGGTCTCGGCGACCGGGGTCTCGACCGGCGTCTCGACCGCGGCCGCCTCCGCCACGGTCGGTTCCGGCGCGGGGGGCGGGGCGCGAACGGGGCCGCGGGCCTCGGCCTCGCCGCCCTCCTTGAACATGAAGGGGAAGAGGGTCCCCCAGCCGTGGGCGTCCAGGGCGGACGGCTCCTCCGCGGCGGCGGGGGCGGGAGCCTCCGCCTCCGGGACCGGCGCGGCCTCGGCCGCCGGCTCCCCGAAGAGACCGGCGAAGCAGCCGAGGATCGCCTCTGCGGCCTCCTCCGCGGACAGGCTCGGGAGGGGCGCCTCCTCGACGGCCGGGGCCGGCTCGAGGACCGGGGCGGGGGTCGCCGCGGCGGCGGGGGCGGAGGCCGGCGGCGCGTCGTCCTCCAGCACCGCGGGGGGCGGCAGCACCACCTGCTGGTCGAGTTCGATGCCGTGGTCCTTCAGGCAGTCGCCCACCACCGGGTCGGAGAGGAGGGTG
Organism: Planctomycetota bacterium; assembly: GCA_023150535.1. Classification (GTDB taxonomy): domain Bacteria; phylum Planctomycetota; class JAJSAM01; order JAJSAM01; family JAKLKS01; genus JAKLKS01. The sequence goes on along the minus strand of JAKLKS010000209.1, from coordinate 1,059 downwards.
ACGGAGTCCACGGGGGTCTCGAGGACCGGCATCCGGCAGGCGGGGGGCTCCCGCGGCTCGGACTGCGCCGGGCCCGAGGGGCCCTCCGTGGCCCGCTCCTCGCGGACGACCGGATCCCCGAAGAGCCGGGCGAGGATGCGCGACTGCTCGTCCATGGCCTCCAGCGCCGGGTCGGCCGGGGCCGGCTCCGGCGTCTCGACCGGCGTCTCGGCCGGCGCCTCGGCCGGCGCCTCGGCCGCGCCGACCTCCTCGGACACGACCGGGGAGGCGGGGTCTAGGGTCAGGATCTCGTCCAGGAAGGACGGCTCCTCCGCGGGGGCCTCGGGGGCCGGCGCGGGGACCGCCTCGACGGCGGCCTCCGGCGCGGCGGGCTCCTCGGCGACCTCGGGGAGGCCGAGGTCGCGGGCGGCGACCGCGAGCCAGTTCGCGTCCGCCGGGGCGTCGGGAGTCTCCTCGGCGGCGGCGACGGGGGGGAGGAGGGCGGGCTCGGGAGCGGTCTCGACCGCGGCCTCGACCGCGGGCTCGACCGGGGTCTCGACGGCGGGCTCGACCGGGGTCTCGACCACGGGCTCGGCCGGGGCCTCGACGACGGCCGCCGGGGTGGCCGGGGCGGCCTCCTCCTCGAAGCCGAAGGAGAAGAACTCGTCCTCGAACACCGCCGCAGGCTCCTCCGCGGGGGCCGGGGCCGGTTCGGCGGGGGCGGGCGACGGGGCGACGGAGAGGAAGGCGGGGAGGGCGAGGGCCTCCGGGGCCGGGACGGAGAGGGCCGTGGAGGCCGCCGGGACGACGGGGGCCTCGACCGGGGGAAGGGCGGCCTCGGCGGCCGGGGCGGAGGGGTCGGCCAGCTCCTCGTTGGGGGGCAGGAACTCGACCCCGGCGAAGAGGGCGGAGGGGCGGGCGGGGACGAAGTCCGGCGCCTCGACGGCGGCCTCGGGCCCCAGGCCGAGAAGGTGATGGTCCTGGTGGAGGGGCTGCGCGCGCGCCTGCGCGTGCCGGTCGTGACCTGGGACGAGCGCTTCACCACCTCCATGGCCGAGCAGGCCCTGATCGAGGGCGACG
>JAKLKS010000208.1 GCA_023150535.1 Planctomycetota bacterium | reverse complement strand
GCGCCGGGCTCGCGGGCGCGGCGCTGGCCTCGCGGGCGCTGGCCGAGGGCGGCGCCCCCGGCGGCGGCATGCAACCCCGGGGAGCCGGCGCCGCGCAGCCTCCCGCCGCGCCGGGGCCCGGGCGCTACGTCCTCGTCGCCTTCGCGGGGGGCGTGCGGAGCCGCGAGACGATCGGCGCCCCCGCCAACATCCCCAACCTCATGGCCATCGCGGGGGAGGGCGTCGTCATGCCCTCCGTGAAGACCGCCAACCTCGGCCACTACGGGGCGGCGCTCGCCATCTGCACCGGGTGCGGGGACGCGCGGGGCATCCGCGAGAACGCCCGGGGCGACAACCCCACGCTCTTCGAGTACGCCCGCAAGCAGCTCGGGCTCCCTCCCGAGGAGGTCTGGCTGTCCGCCGCCGACGGCGCGCAGACCGTGAACTTCTCCCACAGCCTCCACCCCGACTACGGCGCCCCCTACGGCGCGAACCTCATCGGGAGCGACGGCCTCTTCAACGCGGAGTTCCGCGACGTGGTGAACTCCCTCGGGAAGCCCCGGGTCCCGGGGGAGGAGGAGTCGAGGCTCGTGGACCGCCTCTCCCGCGCCATGGACCGGGGCCGCCTCGACGCCGCCGAGGACCGCCGCTTCGCCGCCGACCCGGAGCACGCGCGGCGCATGCAGAAGTTCATCCTGGGGGAGCTGACCGGGGGCACTGCGAACATCACCGGGCCCGGGGCCGGCGACGCCAAGGCGATCCGCGTCGCCGCCAACATCCTGCGCGTCTTCCGTCCGCGGCTCATCGGGATCGTGCTCGGGAACGCCGACGTCGCCCACGGCTCCTACAACGCCTACGTGGACGTCATCCGCCGCAACGACGCCGAGCTCGGCCTCCTCTGGAAGGCGGTCCGGGACGACCCGGCGCTGCGCGACGACACGACGATCTTCGTCCTCCCCGAGATCGGCCGGGACTCCAACCTCAACCAGCGCAACGGCCTCGACCACGGGGACGGCTCCGAGGACCTCCAGCGGGTCGCCTGCATCGCCGCGGGGCCGCGGATCGCGAAGGGGAGGGTCCACGACCGCATGGTGGACGCGGTGGACGTCGCCCCGACCATCGCCGCCCTCATGGGCGTCCGGACCCCGGAGGCGAAGGGGAAGCCGATCCGGGCGATCCTCACGGCGTGAGGCGGGGGGAGGGGGAGGACGGAGGGCCGCGCCGCCGGGTCCTGTGTATCATACTTGGATACACCGGGGCCGCCCTCGTGCCCCTCCTCGCCGGCCAGCGCGGGCTCCCCGCCGCCGCCGCGGCCGCCGCCGGGCCCTCCTCCTCCTGCCTGGCCTGCCACTCCGGCATCGAGGACATGCACCCGAAGAAGCGCCTGCGGTGCGAGGAGTGCCACGGCGGGAACCCCGCGGCGGAGGAGAAGGAGCGGGCCCACGTCGTCCCCCGCCGCCCGCTCCCCAACGACGAGCGCATCGTCCCCCCGGGATGGGACCCGGACGTGATCCGCTTCCGCAACCCCATGGACCTGCGCGTCGCGAAGGACACCTGCGGGGTCTGCCACCCCGACGAGGTCGACCGCGTCCCGCTCTCCCTCCACGGGACCACCTCGGGCCACCTCGGGGACGGACTCTACGAGAACGGCGTCGTGAGGGAGCGCCACCCGCGCGTGGCCATCTTCGGCGTCACCGACCCCCGCTTCGACGAGGCGACCGCGCCGCCGGGCGCGGTGCGGAGCCTCCAGCGCATCCCCCCCTTCCGCTCCTCCTCGCGGCGGAACGACATCGCCACCCACTTCTCCGACGTGCCCCGCAAGAACTGCATGAACTGCCACCTCTGGAGCCGCGGGCGCGCGGTCCGGGGGCGGCTCGGCATGGACGGGGACTACCGCGGGGACGGCTGCGCCGCCTGCCACGTGCGCTACGAGGACGACGGCATCAGCCGGTCGGAGGACCCCACGGTCTCCCGCGTCGAGGCGGGCCACCCCGCGAAGCACGCCATGCAGCGGGTCCCCGACACCGCCACGTGCACCCGCTGCCACTACGGGGACGCCTCCATCGGCCTCACCTTCCGCGGGCTCGCCCAGCCGGTGCCCGGGATGCCGCAGTCCCCGGACGCGGCGGGGCTCTCCCGCAAGCGCCTCAACGGGGTCTTCCACCTGGAGGACCCGGCGGTGAACCCGCCCGACGTCCACCACGCGCGCGGGATGCAGTGCGCCGACTGCCACACCGGCAGCGACACCATGGGGGACGGGCACCTCTACACGCGCATGGAGGACGCCGTCGAGATCGGCTGCGAGACCTGCCACGGGTCGCCCGCGGCGCGGGCCACGGGGCTCACGGAGCGCGGCCGGCCGATGCGGGGGCTCGAGGTCCTTCCCGAGGGCGTGCGCCTCGTCTCCCGCAGCGACGGGCGGGTGCGCCGCGTGAAGCAGGCCCGCGACGTCGTCGATCCGAACCACCCCGACTTCAACCCGCGCGCCGCGCTCGCCATGACGGAGGAGCACGCCGGGCTGCGCTGCTACGCCTGCCACACCGGCTGGAACCCGAACTTCTTCGGCTTCCACTTCGACCGCAACGAGGGCTTCACCCAACTCGACGTCGTGGAGGGGACGCGCACCGAGGGGCGGGTCAACACCCAGGAGAAGGTCTTCGCCACCTTCAAGCAGCTCTACCTCGGGCGGGACTCCCACGGGGCGGTCGCCCCCTACATGGTCGGCTTCAGCACCATGGCCACGGTCCACGCCGCCGACGGGACGCTGATCCTCGACCAGGAGATGCCCGTGACGGCGGCCGGGCTCTCGGGGATGACGATGATCCACCACCAGCCCCACGCGACGACCCCGCGGGCGCGGGACTGCGTCGAGTGCCACCGGGCGCCCTCGGCGCTCGGCATGGGGAGCGTCAACTTCCGGCTCGGGAGGGAGATCCTCCTCCTCGCCGGGGACCGGGGGATCCAGCCCGCCGGCTTCGACCGCAGGAACCCGGGAAACACGAAGCTCCTCGGGCAGCTCGGGACGGAGGCGGTGCGGGCGATCGACCTCCGCTGCGACGACCTCCAGGGCCGCGCGCTCACCGCCTTCGCGGCGCTGGCGGACGGGTCCCTCGTCTCCGTGGACGCCCGGAACCCGCTCGACCTGCGCGTCCTCGGCACCCTCCCGGGGGCGGCCCCCGCGGCGCGCGCGGTGCTCGTCGCCGACGACCTCGTCTACGTCGCCGACGGGAGGCGCGGGGTGGTGGTGATCGACGCCTCGTTCCCGGCGCGCATGAGGGAGGTGGCGGTCCTCCCGCTGGAGGGCGGGGAGGCGAGGGGGCTCCACCTCGACGGCTTCACGCTCTGGATCGCCGCCGGGCCCGCGGGCCTCGTGGCGGCGGACGTGGGCGACCCGGCGGCGCCCGCGGTCCTCTCGCGCCTCCACCTCGGCGACCCGGAACTCCCCGACGACGCCCGCTCGGTGTCGGTGCTCTTCCAGCACTCCCGCCCGTCGCCCGCGGGCCACGGCGCGCCCCGCCTCCCCGCGCGGGCGCTGGCCGCCGTCGCCAACGGGGTCCGCGGCTTCGCGCTCGTGGACGTCACCCGGCCCGAGGCCCCCCGCCTCCTCGCCCCGCCCGGGGTCTTCGGCGGCGGGCTGGACGCGGCCCTCGGGACCGTCTTCGAGATCGGCAGCGAGGGGGGCGGCATCCCCTCGCGGGAGCGGGACCTCGCCTTCCTCCTCACGCCCCAGGCGCTGGTCCTCCTCGACGTCTCCGACACGGCCGGCGGCCCGCCGCCCGAGCCCAGGGTCTTCGGCGTCCGCGGCGGGCGGGAGGTGCGCCTCCTCCGCGCCTACAACGCCCCCTTCCTCCAGACCTACGCGCTCGTGGCCGCGGCGGCCGGGCTGACCCTGGTGGACGTCACCCGCCCCTCGGCGCCGGCGGCCGCCGGGAACGTCGCCCAGCCGGGCACGGCGGCCCTGGCGATCGAGGAGTTCCCCCTCGACCGGATGGTGGATTCCCGGGGAAGGCCGCTGAAGGACGTCTCCCACGAGGGGGCGCGGTACCTCGACCTCGAGGAGCTGCGGCGGGTGCTGGAGGCGCCGGTCCGGGGGAGGTGAGGTGAGGCCGTCGCCGGTCCCTGCGGGGGCTCCTCCCCGCCCTCGCGGCCGGCCCCTCCCGCGGTTCCGCGCCGCCCCCGCCTTGACGCCCGTCACTCCCCGGGCGATACTCGGGCCATGCGCCGCCTCCTCCGCCTCCCCCCCGCCGCCCTGCTCCTCCTCGGGGCGGCCTCCCTCCCCGCCGCCCCCTCCCTCCTCGCCGGGGACGACGGCGGCGCCGGCCCCCGCGCGCTCGTCAAGGGCATAGCCGGCTCCTTCGACGTCTTCGACGCCGACGCCGACGGCCGCATCGCGGAGGAGGAGCTGCCCCTCGGCGACCTCTTCACCGCCATCGACGCCGACCGCGACGGCTTCCTCCTCCCGGCGGAGCTGAAGGCCTGGCTCGACGCGGGGGAGAAGGAGGGGGAGGGCGGCATGGCGCCGCCCGCCGAGGAGACCTTCCTCGACCGGGCCCGCCGCATCGTGGCGACCGATCCCCGATTCAACGCCTCGGCGCGCCGCGCGGAGTTCCTCCGCAACTTCGACCGGGACCCGAAGGACGGGCGCATCCAGCGGGCGGAGCACGCGGGGGACGACGGCGACCGGGTGTTCCGGAAGTTCGACCGGGACCGCAACGGGGCCCTCGACGACCGCGAGCTCCTCTCCCTCGCCCGGGAGCAGGTCGCGGAGCTCGCGAAGTCCCGCCGCCGCCCCGACCGCGCGAACTTCCTCTACCTCTTCGACCTCGACCAGGACCGGAAGGTGACGAAGGAGGAGTACGCGCTCCTCAGGGGGCCGGCCTCCACCTTCACCGCCTACGACCTCGAGGCGGACGGCGTCGTGACCGACGACGAGGTCCGCTACCCCGAGCGGTACCGGGACGCGAGGGAGGGGCGCGGCCGGGGCCGCGAGGCCGCGGGCGCCGCCGCCGAGGACCGCTCCCTCTTCGACCTCTACGACAAGGACGGGGACCGCCGCGTCACCCCGACGGAGTTCGGCGGCGGCGAGGCGGTCTTCCGCCGCCTCGACCGCGACCGGGACGGCGTGCTCACCCCCGCGGACGGATAGCGCCGCGGGCGCCCGGCCCGGCTAGCATCCCCGGATGCCCTCCTCCCCCGGATCCCCCCGCACGCCCCGCCGGCGCCGCCCCTACCGCACGGGGGATCCCGCGGTGGACGAGGCCGTCGAGGCCCTCGTCGCCCTGCGGGCGGACCACCCCCACATCGACCTCGTCCGCGAGATGGTCGTCACCGCGATGAAGTTCCTCGATTCCGGCGGCGACCGCGGCGCCGTCCGGCAGGCGAACATCGCCTTCAAGGAGCTGCGCTACGCGACCAAGGTCTTCTCCCCCTTCGCCGCCGTGCACAAGGTCTCGGTGTTCGGCTCGGCCCGCATCCGGCGGGGGGATCCCTCCTGGGTGCAGGCGGTGGACTTCTCCCGGCGCATGGCCGACGCGGGGTGGATGGTCATCACCGGCGCGGGCCCGGGGATCATGCAGGCGGGGAACGAGGGGGCCGGCCGCAACCGCTCCTTCGGCGTGAACATCCGCCTCCCCTTCGAGCAGTCCGCGAACCCCGAGGTCGAGGGGAGCCCGAACCTCATCACCTTCCGCTACTTCTTCACGCGCAAGCTCTTCTTCGTCCGGGAGTCCCACGCCACGGTCCTCTTCCCCGGCGGCTTCGGCACGCTCGACGAGGGGACCGAGGTGCTGACGCTCATCCAGACCGGCAAGACGCGCCCGATCCCGGTCGTCATGCTCGACCAGCCCGGGGGGGACTACTGGCGCAGCGTGGAGGAGTTCCTCGGGAGGGCGCTGCGCGACCGCGGCCTCGTGTCGCCGGAGGACATGCACCTCTTCAAGGTGACCGACTCCGTGGACGAGGCGGTCGAGGAGGTCCTCGGCTTCTACAGGAACTACCACTCCTCGCGGCACGTCGGCGCCGACTTCCTCGTGCGGATGTCGCGGCCGCCGGACGCCGCGGAGCTCGAGGCGCTGCGGACCGACTTCGCGGACATCCTCACGCCCGGCGGGGGCGGGTTCGAGGTCCACCGCGGCCGCGTCCGCGGGGAGGGGCCGGGGGATCCCGTGGAGCCGGCCTGGAGGCTCCTCTTCCCCTTCGACAAGCGATCCCACGGGAGGCTCCGGCTCCTCGTGGACCGCGTCAACACCTGGTAGTCAGGAGCCGCGCCGGAAGAGCGCGCGGACGATGTTCCCCGCCACCTCGGGGTTCTCCCGCAGCCGCCGCGTGGAGTAGGCGTACCAGCTCGTGCCGTAGGGGACGTAGACCCGCAGCGGGTGCCCCTTCGCGACGAGGGAGCGCCGGAGGCCGGGGAGCACGCCGAGGAGCATCTGGAACTCGTAGCGCTCCCGCGGGATCCGCTTCTCCCGGAGCATGCGCTCCGCGGCCTCCACGAGGACGTCGTCGTGGGTGGCGATGGCGACCCGGCCCTTCCCGTCGAGGAGGATCGCGAGGTTCTCGAGGAAGGCGGCGCGGATCTCCTCCCGCCCGGTGTGGGCGATGGAGGGCGGCTCGAGGTAGATCCCCTTGCAGAGGCGCACCGACGCCCCCTCCGCCGCGAGCCGGGCCGCGTCCCGGGGCGTGCGGTGGAGCCGCGCCTGGAGCACGACGCCGACGGGGAGCCCCTTCGCGCGCAGGCCGTCGTGGATCGCCAGGGTCCGGTCCGTGCAGGGGGCGTCCTCCATGTCCACCCGGACGAAGCCCCCGGCGGCGGCGGCCTCCCGGACGACCCTCTCCACGAGGCGCGCGCAGGCCTCCGCGTCGAGGAGCAGCCCGAAGGCGGTGAGCTTCACCGAGACGTTCACCGTGACGCCGCCGTCCCGGAGGGCCCGCACGGTGCGGAGGTAGTCCTCCGCCGTGGCCCCGGCCTGGTCCATGGTCGTGATGAACTCCCCCAGCACGTCCACGGTGGTGTCGCACTTCTCCTCCCGCAGCGCCCGGGCCGCCGCCACGGCCTCCTCGAGCGTCTCTCCGGCGATGTAGCGGCGGGCCACGCGGGCCACGACCGCGCGGGGGACGAGGGGGATGGCGGCGACGACAAGTCGGTGCAGGATGGCCATGGGTTGTGGGATTCTACGGGGGCCCGCCCGCGGCCCCTCCTTCCGGGCGCGCGGCCGCGGAACCTCGTCACGGGGGGCGGTGTTCAAGGGGGGATCGGAGGAGGACGGCATGGCGACGGGCATGGCGGCGGTGGCGGCGGCGGCCCTGGGGGCGGGCGCGGTCGGGGCGGGCGCCGTCCTGCTCCTGTACGGGGGCCCCTCGGCCCCCCTCCCGGCGCCCGCGGGCGGTGACGGCGCCGGCGCCGCCCTGGAGCAGCGGGTGGCGCGGCAGGAGGCGGAGTTCCGCGGCCTCCGCTCCCTCCTCGAGGAGGCCCTC
>JAKLKS010000207.1 GCA_023150535.1 Planctomycetota bacterium | reverse complement strand
AGGAGGCGCGGAACCGCAGGGGCGAGCGGCCGTGCGAGGGCGGAGAGGCATCACCCACACGAAACAGCGAAGAGCCCCGCCTATCCCGCGGTGACGAAGTTGACGGGGGTTGCTGGAGGGTGGGCTTAGATTGGGGGCGGTCGCTGGTCCAAGGGAATCCACCCCATGAAGATCTTCGCCGACACCGCCGACGTGAACGAGATCCGCCGCCTCGCCTCCATGGGCCTCGTGGACGGGGTGACCACCAACCCCTCCCTCGTGGCGAAGACGGGGCGGGAGTACGCCGACGTCGTGAAGGAGATCTGCGGGATCGTGGACGGGCCGATCTCCGCCGAGGTCATCTCCACGGACGCGAAGGGGATGATCGAGGAGGGGCTCCGGCTCGCGGCCATCCACCCGAACATCGTCGTGAAGACCCCCATGGGGCCGGACGGGCTCATCGCCTGCCGGGAGCTCGCCAACCGCGGCCACCGGGTGAACATGACGCTGGTCTTCAGCGCGGGGCAGGCGCTGCTCACGGCGAAGGCCGGGGCCTACCTGGTGTCCCCCTTCGTGGGGCGGCTCGACGACATCAGCGAGGACGGGATGGCGCTCATCGCCGACATCGTCTCCATCTACCGCAACTACGGCTACAAGACCGAGGTCCTCGTCGCCTCGGTGCGCCACCCCATGCACATCGTCGAGGCCGCGAAGCTCGGCGCCGACTGCGTCACCTGCCCGGCAAAGACCATCGAGCAGCTCATGCACCACCCTCTCACCGACAGGGGCCTCGCGGCGTTCCTGAAGGACTGGGAGAACCGGAAGCGGTAGAGCAGGGGGACGCTCCTCGGTTCCTCGGTTGTCTGTGGAGAACTCCAGGGGAGTTCTCCACAGACAACCGAGGAACCGAGGAGCGTCCCCTACCTCGCCGGCGTCATCTCCTCGACGTAGAAGACGCCGTCGAGCACCGTCGGCCAGACGGCCTCGATGTCGCGGGAGTAGGACATCGGGGCCATGCGCAGCCGCCTCCGGAAGGGGCCCTCCTCCGGGCGGAGGTCCACGAACAGGAAGGGCGCCCCGTAGCGGTGGAGGGTGTCCTCGACGGAGCCCTTCCGCGGCTTCGGGACGTCGAACTCCTGGCCGAAGGCACCGCCCTTCCCGCCGTGGGCGGCGAAGCCGAGCGTGAAGACCTCCTTGCCGAAGGACTCGGACACCGCCTGCCCCATGTTCCGGCAGCCCTCGTAGTACCTCGAGTTCCCCTCCATCTCCACCCCGGCCAGCCCGCGGGCGAGGTGGAAGGTGGCCCCCCAGACGACGATCCTCTTCCCCGGGAACCGCGTCCTCGCGAGCCACTCCAGATTCCGCGCCATGGCCCCGTCGCGGAGGTTGTTGGAGCCGTGCCTGCCGAGGGACCCGTCGGTCTTCGACCGCTCGAAGGCCTCGCGGTCCCTCCAGTTGTCGAGCACCCGGGAGAAGAACTCCGTCTCCTCCGCACCGTGCTTCGCGACGAGCGCCGCACGCCCCGCGTCGAGGGCCTTCCGCACCCGTTCCCAGGCCGCGAGCCCGGCCTCGAGGTCCTTGCTCTCCGGGCGATAGCCGTCGCCCATCGACTCCATGCCCGCCTCGAGGGCCTTCAGCGCCGCGAGGTCGCCCGCGGCGATCCCGCCGGCGGGCTCGAGGAAGGCGGCGAGCCGGTCCAGCAGCTCGAAGCGGAGGTTCCCCGACCCCCGGCAGTCGAAGCCGGCGAGGAGGAGCGGGTTCCTCCCGCGGGACTCCGCCGCCGCGTAGTCGAAGAGCCCCTCCACGATCCCGTTGCACCAAATCCCGAAGATGCCCGCCCGCATCGCGTCCCCGCCCTCCCCCCTCCGCAGGAGGTCGTTCGCCCGGTCGCACTCGTAGAGCCCCGACTCGAAGGCGAGCACCTCGAATCCCATCTCCTCGTGGAGGAAGCGGACGAGCCGCGCCTTCGCCTCGAAGCAGGCCCCGTCCCGGTGGGTGTTCTCCCCGAGCTGGACGATGCGGACGCCCTTCAGGATTTCCTTCAGCGGCGCCAGGTCCTCCATGCCGCCCCGCAGGCGCAGGTGCTTCACCTTCACCGCGTGGGCGTCGAGCCACTTCCGGGTCGCGGCGTCGAGCGGCTCCTCCTGCCCCGCCGCCCGCGGCTTCCCCTTCCCGAGGGGGACCACGGAGACCTCGTCGAGCCAGCACTCCCCGTCGAGGTAGAGGTAGAGGACCAGCTCCGCCCGGACCGCCTCCTCGGGGATCGGGAACTCCTTCTCGACCTTCCGCCAGTCGAAGGTGCCGAAGAGGTTCTCGTCGTTGACGGAGACCTGGTCGAGGAGCTGGTTCCCGCCCTCGTCGTAGGCCGTGAACTTGAGCCAGCCGTTCCTCATGTCCTTCCCGCGGACCTGCGCGGAGACGGCCACCCTCGCGCCGGCCGGGACGGCGGGGAGGGGGAGGGCGAGGCCGTCGGCCCGGAACTGGCCCGGACCCCCGGACTTGAGCAGGTGGGCGGACGCCTTCCCCGACTTCCTCTGCTTCCGGTCGAGATCCACCGCGAGGACCCCCGAGACGTCCCGCTCCTGCCACTCCCCGAGCCCCTTCTCGAAGCCGCCGTCGGGGACGAGGTCCTTCTCCGCGAGGAGGGGGAGGAGGAGCGCCAGGAGGAGGAGGGGGCCGAGCGGGCTCACGGGGCGATCCTCCGGGGCCGGGGCCCTCCTGTCAACCGGGCGGCGGCGGGGGACGCTCCTCGGTTTCTCGGTTGTCTGTGGAGAACTCCAGGGGAGTTCTCCACAGACAACCGAGAAACCGAGGAGCGTCCCCCTCCCCTACCCCCTCGGGTGGAACTCCCGGTGGACCTTCCGCAGGCGCGCCGCGTCGGTGTGGGTGTAGATCTGCGTCGTCGAGACGCTGGCGTGGCCGAGCATCTCCTGGACGCTGCGGAGGTCGGCCCCCCCCTCGATGAGGTGGGTCGCGAAGGAGTGGCGCAGCGTGTGGGTGGAGGCCTCCGCCGCGACGCCCGCCGCCCGCAGGTGCTTCCGGACCACCCGCCAGACGTCCTCCCGGAGCATCGGCCTCCCCGCCTTCGACAGGAAGCAGTGGGGGAGGTCCCCCCGGGCGAGTCGGGGCCGGCCCGAGGACAGCCACGCCTCGAGCGCCGCCCGCGCCCTCCCGCCGAAGGGGACGAGCCGCTCCCTGCTCCCCTTCCCGACCACCCGCAGGACGCCGAGGTCGAAGGAGACCTGGTCGGTGCGCAGGCCCGCCGCCTCGGAGGCCCTGAGGCCGCAGCCGTAGATCGTCTCGAGCAGCGCCCGGTCCCGCCTCCCGAGCACCGTCCGGCCGTTGGGCGCCGCGAGCAGGGCCTCCACGTCCTCCCGCGACAGGACCGCCGGGAGCCGGCTCCAGAGGCGGGGGGCGTCCACCCCCCCCGTGGGGTCGGCCGCGGCCCTTCCCTCCGCGACGAGGAAGCGATGGAAGGTGCGCAGGGCCGCCAGCGCCCGGGAGAGGGAGCGGGGGGAGAGACCCCGCGCCCGCTCCGAGGCGAGGTGGTCCAGGACGTCCTCCCGCCGCGCCTCGGGGGGGGGCCTGCCCGCCCGCTCCAGGGTGGCGAACCACCGGCGGAGGTCCCGCCCGTAGGCGCGCACGGTGTTCTCCGAGAGCCCGGCCTCGGCCCGGAGGCAGGCCGTGAAGTCCCGCAGCAGGGGGGGCGGGGCCGGAGGGGGTGCCATCGTCCCTTCATCGGTCGTCCCCGCGGCCGGCCTGAGGCGATGCGCCCTAACCCGTTGCCGGAATTCATCTTGCGAAGGCGCGATTTACGTGGTCCCGGGGAGGGTGGTGGATAGAATCCCGCCCCTCGCGGGGGGAGCGGGTCCCCGCGGCGTGCCCATCGAGGACAGGTGTCCCTTGACGAAGAAGCCGAGCGCCGCATCGAAGGCCAGGAAGCCCACCCCCCGCCCCGCGAGGAAGCCGGCGCCGCCTCCTCCGCGCAGGCACGCCCGGCCCTCCGCCTCCCGCGCGCCGGGCCGCGGCGCGGCCCAGGGCCGGCCCCCGCGCGCCGCCGCGGCGGAGGCCGCCCGCCCGGCCAGGAAGCCGAAGTGCCCCTTCGGGAAGAAGGAGCTCCACGACTTCCGCGAGGCCCTCCTCGGCATGCGCTCCGCCCGCATCGGGGACAAGGAGAGCCGCGAGAAGGAGGCCCTCAAGGCCGCGGGCCAGGACGTCTCCGTGGACCACATGGCGGACTTCGGCTCCGACAACTACGAGCAGGAGTTCACCCTCGGCCTCCTCGAGCAGGACATCGAGACCCTGCGGGACATCCACGACGCCCTCATCCGGATCCGCGAGGGCACCTTCGGGCTGTGCGAGGAGTGCCTGGAGCCCGTGGCGAAGGCGCGCCTCAAGGCGATCCCCTACGCCCGGCTCTGCGTGGACTGCAAGATGAAGGAGGAGTGAGCGGCGGCCCGTCCGGGTGCTACCATCGACGGCCCCCGACGCCTCCCGCGCCGCCCCCGCCCGCCGAGCCTCCACGGAGCCGACCACGCCGTGACGGACAAGCCGAGCCACCTTCCCGCCCTCGCCGCAGGCGCCATCGCGGCGATCCTCGACCTCGCCACGAAGTCCTGGGCCTACGGGGCCATCCCCTACGGCGAGGTCCGGCCGGTCCTCGGCGAGTGGTTCGCCCTCACCGCCCGCAGCAACCCCGCGGGCCCCTGGTCGCTCTTCCACGGCGTCCTGCCCGAGCCCGTCCTCCGCATCTCCCTCCCCCTGCTCTCGGTGGCGGCCGTGGTCCTCCTGGTGCAGTTCCTCCGGAGGTCCGACGCCTCCGACAGGGTCCTCGGCCTCGGACTCGCCTTCATCCTCGGGGGAGCCGCGGGGAACCTCTGGGACCGCTCCCTCACGGCGGCCGGGATGATGGATCCCCCGGGGGTGCGGGACTTCATCCTCGTCCGCGGGGTCTGGTTCGGGGGGGACTTCCCCGCCTTCAACCTCGCCGACGCCTGGATCACCGTGGGGGTCGTCTTCGTCGGCTGGCGCATCCTCTTCGAGCGCAAGGGAGCGGAGCCCGCGGAGGGCGCGGGGGCCGCCGCCGGGGAGGCCGGCGCGTGAGGCCCCGCATGGAGGTCGCGCTGGGGCCGCTGCGCCTGCGCAACCCCGTCATGACCGCCTCCGGCACCTGCGGGAGCGGCCTCGAGCTGGCCCCCTTCGCCGACCTCTCCCGCCTCGGGGCCGTCGTGGGGAAGACGGTCACCCGCGAGCCCAGGATCGGGAACCCGCCCCCCCGGACCTTCGAGACGGCCGCGGGGATGCTCAACTCCATCGGGCTCCAGAACCCCGGCATCGACCGCTTCCTCTCCGGGGTCCTGCCGGAGGTCGTCGCGTCGGGCTACCCCTTCGTCGCCAACATCGCGGGGGAGTCCGTGGAGGACTTCGCGGCGCTGGCCGCGCGGTTCGAGGCCGTGCGCGGGACCCTGCCCGTGGCCGGCATCGAGGCCAACCTCTCCTGCCCCAACGTGGCGGGGGGGCTCGACTTCTCCGTGGACCCCCGGCGGGCGGCCGAGGTGGTGGGGGCGCTGCGGCGGGCGACCACGCTCCCGCTCCTCGCCAAGCTCAGCCCCAACGTCACCGACGTGCGCCCCCTCGCCCGCGCCTGCGAGGAGGCCGGGGCCGACGCCGTGACCCTGGTGAACACCTACCTCGGCGCCGCCGTGGACTGGAGGCGGCGGAAGCCGGTCTTCGGGAGGGTCATGGCGGGGCTGTCGGGGCCGGCCATCAAGCCGCTGGCCCTCTTCCAGGTCTGGCGGGCCTCCTCGGCGGTGCGCATCCCGGTGGTGGGGATCGGCGGGATCATGGACGCCGGGGACGCGCTGGAGTTCCTCTGCGCCGGCGCCCGTGCGGTCCAGGTGGGGACCGCGCTCTTCCGGACCCCCACGGCGGCGAACGACCTCCTGGACGGCATGGAGCGCCTGCTCGAGGAGGAGGGGATCGCCGACGTGAACGACCTCGTGGGGACGCTGCGCCCCCGGGCGGAGCCCGCCCCGTGAACCTCAGGGACGTGACCGGAGGGATGCTGCGGGAGGCCGTGGCCATCTACCTGGAGGAGGCCTACGGCGGCGCGAAGCCGCGCCGCAGGGTCCCCGACCTGTCGCAGGCCGCCTCCGCCTCCGACGCCCTCCCCCTCATGGAGGACGAGAGCCGCCGCCACGCCGACGGCCAGAGGGCGCGGCGCTGGGTCCTGCGCCTCGGGAACTCCCGCTACCCCAACATGAAGCTCGCCCTGGAGGAGTACCTCCTGGCGGGGGAGTTCGTCTTCACCGTGGACACCCACGACGAGGCCGTCGTCCTGCCCGGGGATCCCGACGCCGCGGCCTGGGGGGAGATCCGGCGCTGGAACCTCGCCCTCAAGCGCCGCATCGAGGAGCGCTGGCGGCGCTCCGGACTGCCCACCTACGCCGCCCTCAAGGAGATCCTCGCCCGGGCCGCCGTCGCCCGCCCCCCGGGGCCTCCCCGCGGCACGGTGCTCGTGGTCGACGACGAGCCGGACATCGCCGACACGGTGGAGGCGATCCTCGCCGCGGACGGATGGGCGGTGCGCAAGGCCGGGGACGGCCCCGAGGCCCTGGAGGCCCTCCGGAGGGGGCGCCCCGACCTCGTCCTCATGGACTACGAGATGCCGAGGATGAAGGGGACCGAGGTCTGCGCCCGCATCCGCAGGAGCCGCACCGACCGGGACATCCCCATCCTGCTGGCGACGGCGGCCATGGTGGACCTCGCGGCCATCGCCGACGCCGACGGGTTCCTCGTGAAGCCCTACCAGCGGGGGGTGCTCCTCTCCTTCGTGGGCCACCTCGCGGGCCGCCGCAAGGGCGCCGCGGCGGGCGCCCCCGCCGCCCCGCCGCGCCGGCCCGGCCGGGCCGCCATTCGTCGGCGGGGCCGCGGGGGTCCGGTAGGCTCGGTCCCTTCGTCCACGGACACGGACGAGGAGTAGCAGGAAGGAGATCCCCAACTTGGAGTGGCAGTGGTTCACGAAGGGATTCCAGTTCCTGTTCGGCTCCCACAACGAGCGCCGGATCAAGGAACTGGCCCCGAGGGTCGCCGCCGTCAACGCCCTCGGGCCGGCCTTCGAGGCCCTGACGGACGCGGCCCTGCGGACGAAGACGGCCGAGTTCCGCTCCCGGCTGGCCGGGGGTGAGCCGCTCGATTCCCTCCTCCCCGAGGCCTTCGCGGCGGTCAGGGAGGCGGCCCGCCGGACGCTCGGCCTGAGGCCCTTCGACGTCCAGATCCTGGGGGGGGTCGTGCTCCACTCCGGGGCCATCGCCGAGATGGCCACGGGGGAGGGCAAGACGCTGGTGGCCGTGGCCCCGGCCTACCTCAACGCGCTCCCGGGGAAGGGCGTCCACGTCGTCACGGTGAACGACTACCTCGCGCGGCGCGACCGGGACTGGATGGGCCCGGTCTTCGAGGCCCTGGGCATGACGACCGGGGCCATCTACGCCGAGCT
>JAKLKS010000206.1 GCA_023150535.1 Planctomycetota bacterium | reverse complement strand
GCTCCCGTCAGGGGGTCGTCCCGAAAGGCCGGGACGACCCCCTGACGGGAGCTTTCCAACGGCCGGGAATGTGGAACCTCCATCGGGGTCAGGGAAGGGGTGGCCCACAGCCGGGCGGTCTTCCCCGTCCCGGGAGACGACGGCACCCTCTCCCCATCCCCACCCGAAGAGGGCGGGACAGGGGGAATCCCCGAACGGGACCATGGGAACTCGAACGGGTTCCACCCCCGGGCCTCTCCCGAAGCTCCCGGCAGGGGATCGTCCCGGCCGTTCGGGACGATCCCCTGTCGGGAGCCGCGCGCCGGTAGGCGCGCAACTCCATCAGGGTACCCACGGGACTCGGCGAGGAGCCCGACCCCGCCCCCGATCCCGGCCCCCTCGCCGAATCCGGACCGGCTTCCCTCCTCCCCTCCCTACAATCCCCGGCGGTGACCACCCCCTCCCGATCCCTCCTGCTCGCGGCCCTCCTCGCGGCGGCGGGGGCGGCCGCATCCGCCCCCGCGGCCCGCGGGCAGGAGGCGCCGGGGGAGGAGGCCGGGGCGGGGGGCGGCTTCCACGGCCTCGAAGGGAACGCCCCCTACTCCACGGCGAAGCTGCAGGACGGGGAGCTGGTGGTCACGGTCGTCGGGTCCCCGGACCTGAGCAGGGAGTCCTTCTCCGTCGAGGCCGAGGGGCTCGTCCTCTGGTTCGCGCCCCCCTCCATCGACGCCGGGAAGCGGGAGGAGCTCCTCGGGAGGCTCCTGCCGGGGGAGGAGGGGAGGGAGGGGCCGCCGCCCGGGGAGGCCCCGCCCCCTCCCGCCCGGCCCGCGCCCTTCGCCGGCGAGCAGCCGCTGGGGCCGCTGGCCGGCGCGCGCGCCCTGCCCGATTCGCTCAAGGAGTACCTGGGGCCGGTCCTCCACGCCCTCTACGCCGAGGGGGAGGTCGTCTTCCGGCTCGGGACCGGGAACATCCGCTGCGAGCGCCTCTACGTGGACTTCCGCCGGAACCTCCTCCTCACGGGGAAGGTCCAGATGACCGTGGGCGTGGGGAACGTCGCGAAGGGGAGGTCGCTCCCCCTCGTGCTCCGCGCCGAGCGGATGCGGAGGGACGCCGCGGGGTCCCTCGTCCTCGAGGACGCCTCCTTCGGCACCTGCGACTTCGGCGAGCCCCACTGGCGGTTCCAGTCCTCGGAGATCCGGATCACCGGCGAGGAGGACCACGTCAGCTTCACCGCGTACCACAACGTCCCGAAGCTCGGCGAGGTCCCCCTCTTCTACTTCCCCGTGCTCGGCGGGAGGTCGGACCTCTCGGCCCGGCCCCTGCGGTCCGCCTCCTACCGGTCCTCCGGCAGGTTCGGGCAGGAGGTGGACCTCCTCTGGGCGGACGACATCGCCTGGCGGGGATCCCGCTGGGGGGAGTGGCGCCTGAGGACCGACGTCAAGTCCGACAGGGGCCCGGGGGTCGGCCCTGAACTGCAGTACGACTACGGGGACTACGAGGGGGAGCTACGGACCTACTGGCAGAAGGACAACGCCGACACCGACGACTTCGACGGCAGCCCGGTGCCGCGGGACGACCGGGGGAGGGTCCGGTGGGAGCACCGGCAGAAGCTCTCCGCGAAGTGGACCCTCGACCTCTCCCTCTTCGACTTCTCCGACAGGAACTACCAGCAGGAGTACGAGAAGGAGGAGGCGCAGGAGGACAGGGACCCGGAGACCTACGCCACGCTCCGCTTCCGGGACGGGACCGACTGGGCCGCCCTCACGGTGAAGCCCCGCCTGGACTCCTTCCGCACGGAGACCACGGAGCTCCCCGACGGGACCTTCCGCCGCATCGGCGCCGAGGGGCCGGGGGGCGGGACCCTCTGGGGGATGCTCGACGCCGTCACCTGGTCCGCGGACGCGCGGGCGGGGGCCTACGAGAGGGAGTTCGACGAGGACCTCGGGCGCCGGGGCGACCGGGAGCTGCGGCAGGACGCCGTGGGGCGCATGGAGGGGGTGAAGTGGCTGGGGCCGGTGTCCGTGGCCCCCTTCGTCCTCGCGGGCGGCACCCTCTGGCAGGGCCTCGAGGCGACCCCCGGGGAGGACGGGGACCGCGCCCGCGGGGACCTCGCGGCCGGGGTCCGGGCCGCGGTGGAGGCGCGCCGGGAGTTCCCGGGGGCCGAGAGCGGCTTCTTCGACTTCCGCGGCCTCCGCCACCTCTCCATGGTGGAGGCCCTCGCCTACGACCGCTTCGCCGTCACGCAGGACCCCCTGGGGCCGGGCGCCGTGGACCGGACCGACGACCTCGCGGAACTCAAGGCCTTCGCGCTCCGGTTCCGCAACCGCCTGCAGGCGGAGCGCGGGGGCCGCCGGGTGGACTGGATCGACCTGGAGGTCCGGGCGCACTGGTTCCCGGGGGGGCTCGACCCGGCGGCCTCGCCCCTGCGGTTCAAGGAGGAGGGGCTGGAGGAGGCCCGGTTCTCCGACTTCCGCGGGGAGGAGAAGTACCGGGGCAGCCCCCTGCGCGGGGAGTGGGGCCCCTACGAGGGGGACCTCCGCGTCTGGGCCCGGGAGAACCTCTACCTCCTCGGCGAAGCCGAGTACGACCCCTACGAGGGGGTGACCCGCACCTCGGCGGTGGGGGCCCGCTGGTTCGTCATCCCGAAGGCGTCCCTCTACGCGGGCAACCGGCGCATCGCCGGGGACAGCAACATCTACACGCTCGCCGCGGACTGGGCGGTGTCGGAGAAGTGGCTGCTGCACCTCTCCCAGCAGACCGACTTCCGCAGGGACGAGGGGCTCCGGACGGAGTTCGGGTTCCGCCGGGTCTGGCACGACTTCGTGCTGGAGTTCGACGTCGAGTACGACGGCCTCCAGGACGACTTCTCCCTGCGCTTCTCCCTGGTGCCTTCCTTCCTCTGGGAATCCCCCACGGCGCGGAAGGACCTCCCCAAGCTCGACTACGAGGCCCGGCGGTGGTACCGGTAGGGCGGGGGGGCCCGGAGGCGGCGGGGAGCGGGCGGCCCGGTGGTGCGCGGGGGAGGCGGGCGGGGAGGCGGCCGCCGGGCTAGATGTAGCCGAGGGAGCGGATGGCCTCGAGGTCCTCGGTCCCCTCGCCGGGGATGGCATCCAGGCTCGCGACCCCGAGGTGGCTCAGGAGGAAGGCCCTCAGTTCGGCGATCCGCTCGGGGGAGGGGGAGGCGAGCGGCACGAGGGAGGCGGAGGTCCCGTCGGACCGGAAGAGCGACTCGGTCCGCCAGACGGTGTCGAAGGTGTAGAGTCCGCCCTCGAAGGAGACGCAGTGGACGGCCCCGCGCTTCTCGTGGCGGGGGGCCCCGTCCCGGGCCTCGCCGAGGCCGACGACGGCGGTGACGGCGAGGATCAGGCCCGTGGCCAGGAGGGGGAGGAGAGCGCGCCGTCCGAAGTTCTGGGAATGCATGGCAGTTCTCAGGTCCCGCATCCACCCGAAGTTCTAGGGTGGCAGCGCGCTCTTCCTGCCTTACGAGCAAGCGGCGTGCCGTTGGTTCATGCCTGCGACGGGGTCGGATTCGTAAGCACGGAGGGGGGGTGTAAAAGCGACCTTACAGGAGGGGGCGCGCCTCCGGCCCGTCCCGGAACCCGCTCGACCGCGGCCCCGGCATCGGGGAGAATGCGGCCCATGAGAAGGGCGCTCTACGCCGGGACCTTCGATCCCGTCACCCTCGGCCACCTCGACCTCATCGAGAGGGGGCTCCGGCTGTTCCCGGCGCTCACGGTGGGGGTGGCGGACAACGCCCGGAAGTCCCCCCTGTTCACCGCGGCGGAGCGGGTGGCGATGCTGCGGGGGGAGATCCGGAGGAGGGGCCTCGGGCAGGTGGAGGTCGTCTCCTTCCGGGGGCTCGTGGTGGACTGGGCGCGGGACCACGGCGTGGACGTGCTGCTGCGCGGGGTCCGCACCACCAGCGACTTCGAGTACGAGTACCAGATGGCCCTCACGAACCGGGCCCTGGCGGGGGACGTCGAATCGGTCTTCGTCATGCCCTCGGAGAAGTACGCCTACCTCTCCTCCACGCTCATCCGCGAGGTGGTGCGGGGCGGCGGGGACGTCTCCCGCTGGGTCCCCCCGGACGTGGCGAAGGCCCTGGGGCGGAGGCTGGCGGAGGCCGGGGGGGCCGGCGGCCCCGGGAGGGTCGGAGGGCGGAGGCGCATCCGGAAGGGGAGGGGGAGGGCATGAGGAGGAGGCACCCGGCGATCCTGGCGGCGCTCCTCGCCGCGTCCCTGGCGTCCTGCGGGAAGGAGGGCTGGAACACCCCCGTCGAAGGGGGGACCCTCATCGTCCAGTACAACTCCGCCCCCAAGGACATCAACGGGATCATCTCCAACGACGCCATCGTCACCTACGTGAACGACCTGCACCGTCCCGTCCTCGCCCACCAGGACCCGGTGCGCTTCCGCTACGGGGTCCCCTCGAAGGAGGACCCGGAGCGGGTCTTCCTCGCCGGGCATCCCGGCGACATCGCGGAGCGCTGGGTGAAGGAGGACACGCTGGTGCGCGCCGACGGCTCCCGACGCTTCGGGGCCGTCTCCGAGGAGGGGGGCTCCTGGGTGGTGAAGCCCCTGGACCCCGCGACGGCCGCCGGAGCCCCGCCGCGTGCGGAGGAGCGGATCGCGAAGGCCGCGGGGGACCGGGTCCTCCGGGGGACCTTCGTGACGGTCCACCTCCGGCCCGGCGTGACCTGGGAGGACGGCGCCCCCTTCACCGCCCGGGACGTCGCCTTCAGCATGGACTGCATCCTCAACGAGAACGTCAACTCCGACAACATCAAGCCCGTCTTCGAGGTGGTGGAGTCCTGCGAGGCCCTCTCCGACTCGGTCCTGCGGTGGGTCCTGCGGCGCCAGTACTTCGCGGCGGACGATTCGACCGTGGGGGGGAACCTCCAGATCGTCCCGCTCCACGCCTATCGCGCGGCCTTCGGGAAGGCGAACCCCGGCGCGGCCTTCGACCCGAAGTCGCCGGAGTTCGCGCGCTTCTTCAACACCTGCACGGCGCTCAACGAGAGGCCGCTCTCGGCGGGCCCCTACCGGGTGGAGGCCTTCGAGGCGAACCGCAGCGTGACCCTGGTGCGCAACGAGGGGTACTTCGGCCCGCGGCCCCGCCCCGACCGGATCCTCTGGAAGTTCATCTCCGACGAGGTGGCCGCGATCCAGGCCCTCAAGGCCGGGGAGGTCGACTTCGTCGCCCACGGGCCCTCCGCCGAGCAGTACTCCAAGGTGATGCAGGAGCCCGCCTTCCGGGAGCGCTTCGTGCCGAGCGTCTGGTACACCCCCAGCGTCTCCTTCATCGCCTTCAACCGAAGGAGCCCCTGCACCGCGCTCGCCGACGCCCGGGTGCGGGCGGCCCTGGGGATGCTCCTCGACCGCCCCGGGTTCCGGACGGCGAAGCACTACGGCTGCTCGGTGCTACTCTCCGGCGACCAGTTCGTCTCGGGGCCGGCCTACGACCCCGAGGTGAGGCCCACGGCCTTCGACCCGGAGGCGGCGAAGGAGCTCCTCGACGAGGCGGGGTGGAGGGATCGGGACGGGGACGGGGTCCGGGACAGGGACGGGAAGAGGCTGGAGTTCGAGTTCCTCATCACCGCCGAGAACAAGCCCATCGAGGAGCTCACGGCGATGTGGCTGGAGCAGCTCGGGAAGGCCGGGGTCTCCTGCAAGGTCGCCAAGATGGAGTGGGCCGCCTTCATCGGCCGCTTCGAGGACAAGAAGTTCGACGCCATCACCCTCGCCTGGGCCAGCGACCCCGAGAGCGATCCCCACCAGCTCTGGCACAGCAAGTGGGCCGACCCGACGAAGCCCTCGAGCAACGCCACCTCCTTCGCCGACCCCCGCGCGGACGCCCTCATCGAGGCGATCCAGGAGTGCCTCGACCCCGTCGTCCGGCAGCGCTACCAGCGCGCCCTCCACCGCATCCTGGACGCGGACGCCGCCTACACCTACCTCTGGTGCCGGGCGGAGATCGGGGCCTACGACCGCCGCTGGCGGGGGGTGAAGCTCTACCCGAAGCGCCCCGGCTTCGACCTCACCGAGTGGTACATGCCGAAGGAACTCCAGGGGAAGCGGTAGCCCGCCGGGCATGAGGACCTACCTCCTCAAGCGGCTCCTGCTCCTCCCGCTGACCCTCTTCGGGGTGAGCCTCATCACCTTCCTCGTCATCCACCTCGCCCCCGGCGACCCCGCCTCCCTCAAGCGCCACGGCATGAGCCAGGGGGGGAAGGCGGCCGTGGAGGCGACCCGGGGGACGAAGGACGCCGTCACGAAGTTCCGCGAGCGCCACGGCTTCGACAGGCCCCTCCACGTCCAGTACGGCCGCTGGATCGGCCGCCTCGCCCGGGGCGATCTCGGGCGGACCTTCTTCGGGGACAAGGACATCTGGGAGGAGATCCGGCCGCGCCTCCTCGTCACGATGTGCCTGGAGGCCTGCGCCTTCGTCCTCATCTTCGCCTTCGCCATCCCCGCGGGGGTCTACTCCGCCTGGCGGCCCGGGTCCGTCGGCGACCGGATCTCCTCCCTCGTCCTCTTCATCCTCTACTCCCTCCCCTCCTTCTGGGTGGCGACCATGCTCCTCATCGCCTTCGGGAACCGGGAGGACCCCCTGTTCGGGATCTCCTTCCCGGTGTCGGGGCTACGGGACGACCGCCTCGTGGATCCGACGGCCTGGGAGTGGATGAAGGACGTCGCGCTGCACGCCTTCCTCCCCGTGATCTGCCTCTCCTACGGGACCCTGGCCGGCGTCTCCCGCTACATGCGCTCGGGGATGCTGGAGGTCATCCGGCAGGACTACATCCGCACCGCCCGCGCCAAGGGGCTGCCGGAGTCCCGGGTGATCCTCAAGCACGCGCTCCGCAACGGCCTCTTCCCCATCATCACGCTCACGGCCTCGCTCCTGCCGGCCATGGTGGCCGGCTCCGTCATCATCGAGGTCATCTTCTCCATCCCCGGCATGGGGATGTACACCATCGAGGCCATCCGCCTGCGCGAGTACGACGTGCTCATGACCGTCTTCCTCCTGAGCGCGCTCGTGGAGCTGGTCGCCATCCTCGCCGCCGACATCGCCTACGCCCTCGTGGACCCCCGCGTCTCCTACGAGGCGGCGCGGTGAGCGCGGGACCCGCCGGCGGGCCCGCGCCCCTCGAGCCCCCCCCGGGCCGATCCGTCCTCGACATCACGCTCGCGATGTTCTGGAAGCGGAAGCTGGCCGTGGCCGCGGCCGTCGTCCTCGGCCTCGCCTTCTACGCCGCCGTCTGGGCGCCGCTGCTCGCCACCTCCTCCCCCCTCCACTTCCGGGGCTTCGACCGGGGGGCGGCGACGGAGGCGGCGCGCCTCGCGCGCCTGGAGCTCCAGGACGTCGCCGGCGCCCTCGGCGGGGGCGGCGGCTGGACCGTGGAGAAGGTGGAGGGCGCCTTCGACGTCGTGGACTTCCAGCTCGACCGCATGGAGGGCTCCCTCGCCGACGCCATGGCCTCCCGGGTGGCCGCCCTCCGCGCCGGCGTGGCCGCCGCGCGGGAGGGCTGGAGGTCCCGGGC
>JAKLKS010000205.1 GCA_023150535.1 Planctomycetota bacterium | reverse complement strand
GGTCCCCCGGGCCGCGCCCCGGGCCCGCCCAAGGGCGGCGCGCCGGCCGGCCCGGCCGCCGGAGCCCCCGCGGAGGGCGAGGCCCCGGAGGACGACGAGAACGCGGTGGACGTGAAGGGCAACCGGTTCCGCGTCCACCTGAAGAACGGCTCCGCCATCGTCGGCGTCCTCCCCCACGGGCTCGTCTGGGAGAAGGAGGACGAGTACGGCAGCTTCACCGAGGCGAAGGAGACCGACCCCGGGTCCGGCCTCCGCCTGTTCTTCGTCCTCGACCTCGAGGGGGAGATCTTCCTCCGCCGCGAGGACATGTCCCGCGACGAGCAGGGGAAGCTCATGGTGCGGGACCTCGGCGAGCTCACCGAGGAGCAGAAGGCGGTCATCCGGGCCCAGATCCTCAAGGAGAAGCGCAAGGTCCTCATCGATCGCGAGAACGCCATCCGCGAGGAGCTGGCCCGCCTGAAGGCGGAGGAGGCCGCGAAGGCCGCCGAGGCCGGCAAGGGAGAGGGCGGGGCGAAGGGCGGCCCCGCGGGCGCGAAGAAGGAGGAGGACGCCGAGGCGGAGGCGATCCGCCGGGGCGAGGCCCTCCTCGAGAAGTTCCCCCCCGCGGAGTGGGGCGAGGAGAAGATCAAGGAGATCGTCACCCGGGAGGTCGTGAACGGGATCTTCCGCAGCGACCTCGAGCGGGAGTTCATCGACAACTTCGACGCCTGGAAGGCGGCCCTGGAGCGCCGCGAGAAGGCCGAGCAGGAGAAGAAGGAGACGCCTCCCGAGGGCGGCGGCGAGTAGCCGCCCTCCCCGCCTTGCCCGGAGTCGTCCTCGAGGCGGCCTCGGCGGCGCTCTCCGCGGCCACCGCGCTCCGCCGCCTCCTCCACGGGGCGGGGCTCCTGCCGGTGCGGACCCTGCCGGCGCCGGTGATCTCCGTGGGGAACCTCGCCGCGGGGGGCGCCGGGAAGACCCCCCTCGTCGAGCACGCGGCCGGGGTCCTCTCCTCCCTCGGCGCCCGGCCCGTGGTCCTCGCCCGCGGCTACGGCGGCCCCGTCGGCCGGACCGGGCTCAACGACGAGGGCTGCGTCCTCGCGGCGAACCTCCCCGGCCTCGCCCAGGTCCAGGACCCCGACCGCTGCGCCGCGGGGAGCCGCGCCCTGGCCGCGGGGCTCGGGGACTGCCTCCTGCTCGACGACGGGTTCCAGCACTTCCGCCTCGCACGGGACCTCGACGTGGTGGCGCTGGACGCCCGCGACCCCTTCGGCGGGAGGCTCCGGCGGGAGGGGAGGGGGGGGCTCCGCCGGGCCGGGTTCGTGGTCCTCACCCGGGCCGGGAGGGCGACCGCCGCGGAACTCGCCGCCGCCCGCGCCGCCGCCGCCGCCGCCGCGGGGGAATCCGTGGCGGCCGCGGACCACGAGCCCGCCGACCTCCTGCCCCTGGGCGGCGGGCCCCCGGAGCCCGCGTCCTCGCTCCGCGGGCGGGCCGTCTTCGCCTGCGCCGGCATCGCCGATCCCTCCGCCCTCTCCCACACCCTGGAATCCCTCGGGGCCCGTGTCCTCGGGCTGCGGGGGTTCCCCGATCACGGGCTGCGGACCCCTGCGGACCTCGCCCCGGCCTTCGAGGAGGCGCGCGCGCGGGGGGCGGAGGGGATCGTGGTGACCCAGAAGGACGCCGTGAAGCTCGCGGCGGCGGGGGGCGGGGCGCTCCCCATGCCCGTCGCGGCGCTGCGGGTCCGCCTGCGGTTCCTCGACGGGGAGGACCGGTTCCGCGACGCCCTCGCGGGCGCCCTCGCCCGGGGCCGGGCGCGCGCGGCGGGGGCCTCCCCCCGCGGACCCGGCGGCCCCGCGCGGGACCCCGCGTAGGATTCCCGCTCCATGGGAAAGCGGAAGCAGGCTCTCATGAAGGGCGAGGCCCGGGATCCCACCCTCGGGGACCGGGTCGAGTACCTCTGGGTCCGCGCCCTCGCCACCGTCCTCCTCTGCACCGACGTGCGGGGGGCGGCGCGGATCGGCTCCTTCCTCGCCGGGATCTTCGGGCGCATCGACCGGCGCCACCGCCACACGGCCATGGACAACCTCCGCCGCGCCTACGCCGGCTCCCTGTCCGAGGAGGAGGTCCGCCGGACCGCCCGCCGCGTCTACGAGCGGATCGGAGTCACCGCGGCGGAGGTCCTGCACGCCCCCCGCCGCCTGCGCCGGACCTCCATGGGGAAGTTCCTGCGGGTGGAGGGCGCGGAGGAGCTCCGGCGCGTCACCGGGGGGGGGCCGATCATCTTCCACGCCGCCCACCTCGGGAACTGGGAGTTCCTCATCCCCGGCGCCCGCTTCGCGGGAATCGACATCGTCTCCGTGGCCCGGCCCATGGACAACCCCCTGATGGACCGGTGGGTGGCCTCGGTCCGCGCCTCCATCGGCTACCGCCCCCTCCCCAAGTACGGCGCCCTGCGGGAGCTGGTCAAGGTCGTCCGGGCGGGGCGGAGCGTGGGGATCGTCTCGGACCAGAACGGGGGGCGGCACGGGAGGCTCGCGACCTTCTTCGGGCGCCCCGCCTCGACCCAGGCCGCGGGCATCTCGCTGGCGCGGCGGCTCGGGGTCCACTGGGTCTTCGGGTACATCGAGAGGGTGCGCGTCGGGGAGCACCGGATCCGGCTCAACCCGCCGCGGCTCGTCCCCGACGACGACGCCGCGGAGCAGGCGGAGATCGAGGAGCTCAACCGGCAGGTGGAGGAGGCGATCCGCCGCAGGCCGGAGGACTGGATGTGGCTGCACCGCCGCTGGCGGATCAAGGCCGACTGGGGCTTCCCGGTGGAGCCCACCGAGGGGGGGAGGAAGCGATGAAGGCGCGCGGGAGGGACGCGGGGCCCTTCGATCTCCGGCGGGTGCGGACCGCACCGCTGGCGGGGCGGAGGAGCCTCGTCGGGGTGGAGGGGTTCGGCCGGCCGGCGGCGCCCGGGGGCCGGCTCGACGCCTTCCTCGACGGCCTGCCGGACTTCCTCGGCGCGCGGGACCTCCGCGCCCTCGCCGCCGCCGTGGCCGGGGCCCGCCGCCGCGGCCGCGGCGTCGGCGTCGCCATGGGGGGGCACGTCGTGAAGACCGGCTGCTCCCCCTACGTGCTCGACCTCATGGAGCGGGGGCTCGTCACCTCCATCGCCATGGCCGGTTCCACGGCCATCCACGACCTCGAGATCGCCATGGTCGGCGAGACGAGCGAGGACGTCGCCGCGGGGCTCCAGGAGGGGGAGTACGGGACCGCCGAGGAGACGGGCCGCTGGTTCGCGGCGGCGGCCTCCGAGGGGGCGGCGGACGGCGTCGGGCTCGGCCGCGCGCTGGGCCGCATCGTCGAGCGCCGCCGGTTCCCCCACCGCCGCCGTTCGCTCCTGGCGGCGGCCGCGCGGCTCGGCGTCCCCGCCACGGTGCACGTGGCGGTGGGCACCGACATCGTCCACATGCACCCGGCCTGCCGGGGCGCCGACCTCGGGGAGGCGACCTTCACCGACTTCCGCATCGCCTGCACCGTCGTGGCCGCCCTCTCCGGGGGCGTCTGGCTCAACCTCGGCTCCGCCGTCGTCCTGCCGGAGGTCTTCCTCAAGGCGATCACCGTGGCGCGCAACACCGGCCACCCGGTGGGGGACCTGACCACCGGGTCCTTCGACATGTTCCGCATGTACCGGCCGGAGACGAACGTCGTGCGCCGCCCGCCGCGGCGGGGCTACTCGATCCTCGGCCAGCACGAGATCCTCGTCCCGCTGTTCCACGCCATGGTCCTGCGGGAGGCCGGCCGCCGCCCCGCCCGCGGGAGGAGGAGCCGATGACCGCCCGCCCCCTGCCCGAGGTCCTCCGCTCCCTCCGCCGCCCCGCCGTCGCGGTGGTGGGCGACCTCCTCCTCGACCGCTACCTCTTCGGCGCCGTGGGGAGGGTCTCCCCCGAGGCGCCGGTGCACGTCGTCCGCCTGGACCGCGAGGAGGAGAGGCCCGGGGGCGCGGGGTCGGTCGCGGCCCTCCTCGGGGGCCTCGGGGCGCGCTGCCGCTCCGTGGGGGTCCTCGGCAGGGACGGGTCCGGGGACCGGATGCTGGCGCTGCTGCGCGCGGCGGGGGCGTCGACGGCCGGCGTCGTCCGCCTGCCGGGCCGGCCCACCACGGTGAAGACCCGCGTCGTCGCCCGCAACGCGTCGGGCTTCCAGCAGGTGATGCGCGTGGACCGGGAGGAGGACGGGCCGCTCCCCGCGGCGGCGGTGAGGGCCCTGTCCGCGGCCGCGCGGCGGGCGATCCGCGGCGCGGGCGCGGTCATCCTCAGCGACTACGCCAAGGGGGCCCTCCCCGACCCGGTGATCCGCGCCGCCGTGGCGGAGGCGCGCCGCCGGCGGATCCCCCTCCTCGTGGACCCGAAGCGGGCCGACTTCCGCGCCTACGCGGGGGCCACGGTGATCACGCCCAACCGGGCGGAGACCGAGCGGGCGCTCGGGGTCCGGATCCGGACGGGGGAGGACGCCGCGAGGGCGGGGCGGCGCCTCGTCCGCTCCCTCGGCCTCGAGGCGGCGCTCGTCACGCTCGACCGGGACGGCATCGTCCTCGTCCCGCGGGAGGGGGCGGCGGTCCGGATCCCCACGGTGCCGCGGGAGGTCTTCGACGTGACCGGGGCGGGGGACATGGTCATCGCCGCCGCGGCGGCGGCGCTCGCCTCGGGCGCGTCGCTGGAGGAGGCGGCCCGGCTCGCCAACGTCGCCGCGGGGATCGAGGTGGCCCGCTTCGGCGTCGTCCCCGTCACCCGGGACGAGATCCTCGAGGCGGTCCACGCGCCCGGGGAGGACACCGCCCGCAAGGTCCTCCCCCTCCCCGCGCTGCGCGAGGCCCTGCGCGCGCGGAGGGCCCGCGGGGAGCGCATCGTGCTGACCAACGGCTGCTTCGACCTCCTCCACGTGGGCCACCTCCGCTACCTCGCGGCGGCCCGGGCCGAGGGGGACCTCCTCGTGGTGGGCCTCAACTCCGACGGCTCCGTGCGGCGCCTCAAGGGGAGGGGGCGGCCGCTCGTCCCCTTCGCCGAGAGGGCCGAGACGCTGGCCGGGCTCTCCTGCGTGGACTTCGTGGTCGGCTTCGGGCAGGACACCCCGGAGCGGCTCGTGCGGGCCGTGGACCCCGCGGTCCTCGTCAAGGGGGAGGACTGGCGGACGAAGGGGGTGGTGGGGCGGGAGTGGGTGGAGAGGCGGGGAGGGCGGGTCGTCCTCGCGCGCCTCGTGCCGGGGAGGTCGACGACGGCGCTGCTCGAGCGGATCCGGGGGGCCGCGCGGTGAGCGGGAAGCGGGCGGTCCTCCTCGACCGGGACGGGACGATCCTCGACCAGGACGGCTACCTGGGGGACCCGGCCGGCGTCCGCCTCCTCCCCGGGGCCGCGGCGGCGCTGAAGGCCCTCGCCGCCGCGGGCTGGGAGCGCATCGTCGTCTCCAACCAGTCCGGGGTGGCGCGGGGCCTGTTCACGGTCGAGCAGTACGCGCGCGTGGAGGAGGCGGTGCGCGCGGCGCTCCGGGGGGAAGGGGCCGACCTCGAGGCGGTCTACGTCTGCCACCACCTCCCGGGCGCCCCGGACCTCCGGTGGTCGGTGGCCTGCGACTGCCGCAAGCCGCGCCCCGGCCTCCTCCTCCGGGCCGCGGCGGAGCGGGGGATCGACCTCGCCCGCTCGGTCCTCGTCGGCGACGCCGCCCGGGACATCGAGGCGGGGAGGGCGGCGGGCGCGGCGGCCTCGGTCCTCGTCCGCACCGGCAAGGGCCGCGCGACGGAGCGCCTCCTCGCCGGGGACGCGGCGCCGGACGCCGTGCTCGATTCCCTCGCCGACCTCCCGGCCTGGCTGGCGGTCCGGTTCCGCCCCGCCACCGGTTAGGATCGCCCTCCCATGGCCCTCCCCCCCGAATCGGCGGCGCGATACGAGTCCATCCTCCGCGGCTTCCCCGGGGTGCGCATCGGCGTGGTCGGCGACTTCCTCGCCGACCGCTACATCTTCGGCGCCCCCTCCCGCCTCTCGCGCGAGGCCCCCGTCGTCATCCTCCGCTGGGAGGGGGAGCACCTCGGGCCCGGCGGGGCGGCCAACGCGGCGGCGAACCTCGTCGCCCTCGGGGCGAAGGTCTCCTGCGTCGGGTTCCTCGGCGCCGACGGCTCCGGCCGGGAACTCAGGCGCCGCTTCTCCTCGGAGGGGGCCGACGCCTCCGGCCTCTTCCTCCTCCGCGGCGCCCGCACCATCGTGAAGACCCGCGTCCTCGCCGGCGACCGCCACCGCTCCAAGCAGCAGGTGATCCGGGTGGACCGGGAGCCCGACGGCCCTCCGCCCGCCTCCGCCGAGCGCCTCGTCCTCGCCGCGGTCCGCCGCCTGGCTCCGGAGGTGGACGCCTGGCTCGTCTCCGACTACGGCTACGGGACCGTCACCCCCCGCGTCTTCGAGGCGCTCCGCTACGGCCCGGGGGGCGCCCGCAGGGTGGTCGTCGTGGATTCCCGGCGGCAGTCCGCGGCGTTCCGGGGGGCCACGGCCCTCACGCCGAACGAGGACGAGGCCGCCGAGGCCGCCGGCCTCCCCGTGGGGACCGAGGCCGAGGTGGCCGCCTGCGGCGAGGCGCTGCTCCGCCTCGCCGGCACGGAGCACGTGCTCCTCACCCGCGGCAACCAGGGGCTCGCCCTCTTCTCCCGCGGGGAGCCGCCCGCCTTCGTCCCCGTGAGCGGCGGGAACGAGGAGATCACCGACAACAACGGGGCCGGCGACACCGTGGCCGCGACGCTGACGCTGGCGCTCGCGGCGGGGGGCCGCCCGCTCGACGCGGCCCGGCTCGCCAACCACGCGGGGGGCGTCGTGGTGATGAAGCCCGGCGCCGCCACGCTGACCGCCGCGGAGCTCCGCCGCCAGTACCGCGCCCACGGGATCCCGCGGAGGGATCGCGGGGGCCGGGGATGAGCGGCCGCTTCATCCCCGACCACGAGGAGCTGGCCCGCGTCGTCGGGGAGGCGAAGGCGGCGGGGAAGCGCGTGGTCTTCACGAACGGGGGGTTCGAGATCCTCCACGTGGGGCACGTCCGATCGCTCCGCGACGCGCGGAGCCGGGGGGACCTCCTGCTGGTGGCGGTGAACTCCGACGGGTCGATCCGGCGCAACAAGGGGCCGGGGCGGCCCGTGGTCCCCGAGGCGGAGCGGGTCGAGGTGCTCTGCGCGCTCGAGTGCGTGGACCTCGTGACGCTCTTCGACGACCCGACGGTGGACCGCCTGCTGCGCCTCCTCCGCCCGCAGGTGCACGCCAAGGGGCGGGACTACACGCCGGAGAACCTGCCGGAGCGGGAGACGGTCCGGGAGATCGGGGCCGCGATCGCCATCGTGGGGGACCCCAAGGACCACGCGACGACCGACCTCCTGGAGCGGATCCGCCGCTCGTGACGGACCCCGCCGCGGCGGCCCGCGCGGTGCTCGAGGCCGGGGAGGATCGGGCCCCCCTCGCGGCGCTCCCGGGGTTCGCGCTCGTCCAGTGGAAGGAGGGGCGGGCGGTGCTCCGCACGCGGTCCGCCTCGCCCGCGCTCTTCGTCAAGCGCTTCGCCC
>JAKLKS010000204.1 GCA_023150535.1 Planctomycetota bacterium | reverse complement strand
GGCGGCCCCGAGCACATCCTCCTCGGCCTCATTGCCGAGAAGGACGGCCCCGCCGCCCACGTCCTGAAGAACCTCGGCGTCCGTCAGGAAGCGGTGCTGAAGGAACTCGAGAAGCGTCGGGAACCCGAGGGCCTGGCCGGGGCGGGCTCCGGTGCTCGCCCCGTCCCCCCCGCCGCACCCTCGGAGTTCGGGGAGGGGAGGGGGGAGGGGGGAGCGGACGCGGCCTTCCCTCTTTCCCCGGCGGGGCGGAAGGTCCTGATGTGGGCCGTCGAGGAGGCCGAGGCCCTCGGGCACGCCCGGCTCGAGCCCGGCCACATCCTCCTCGGGCTCCTCGACGGGTGCGAGGGCGAGGACGCCGCCCTCCTGCAGGAACTCGGGCTCCGGGCCGAGGAGGCCAGGGGGAGGGTCGTCGCCCGCCTCCGCCGGGGCGGCGCGGGGCCCTGGAAGGAGGAGGGGGGCGAGGCGGGGGCGCCCCCGCCCTGACGGAAACGGGTCGGGTACGGTACTGATGGGGGGAGGGGGCCGCGTCCCCGCCGTGACGGAAACGGGTCGGGTACGGTACTGATCAGGTTCGGTACTGATCACCGGGGCGGGGCCGTGGAAGGAGGGGGTGGGGGAGGGGGGCATCGTCCCCGCCGTGACGGAAACGGGTCGGGTTCGGTACTGATCGGCGGCGGGGGGGGATAGGATGCGGATCGTCCGGGGCCCAGCGGCCCGCGGACCTCCAAGGAGAGGCTCCCCATGTTCGACCGGTTCACCGAGCGCGCCCGCAAGGTCATGACCCTGGCCCGGCAGGAGGCGCAGAAGCTCAACAACGACTACATCGGGACCGAGCACATCCTGCTCGGCCTGGTGCAGGAGGGATCCGGCGTCGCCGCCCAGGTCCTGAAGAACCTCGACGTCGACCTGCGCAAGGTCCGCGCCGAGGTCGAGCGCCTCGTGGAGACCGGGACGAGCCCCGTCACGAGCCCCCAGCTCCCCTTCACCCCCCGGGCCAAGCGCGTCCTCGAACTCGCCCTCGAGGAGGCCTCGAACCTCGGGCACAACTACATCGGCACCGAGCACCTCCTCCTCGGTCTCATCCGCGAGAGCGACGGCCCCGCCGCCCACGTCCTCCAGAACCTCGGCGTCAAGCCCGAGGAGGTCCGCGAGGAGGTCGTCGAGCTGCTCGGGGCCGACGCCCCCGCCGCGGCCGCCGCGCGCCCCGAGGGCGAGCCCGAGGCCCCCGAGGGGGAGGAGGCCGCCGCCGCCGGCAAGTCCAAGACGCCGGCGCTGGACGCCTTCGGCCGCGACCTCACCGAGCTCGCCCGGGAGAACAAGCTCGACCCCGTCATCGGCCGCGCCTCGGAGATCGAGCGCGTGATGCAGATCCTCGCGCGCCGCACGAAGAACAACCCCGTCCTCCTCGGCGAGGCCGGCGTCGGCAAGACCGCCATCGTGGAGGGCCTCGCCCAGCGCATCGTGGGCGGGGAGGTCCCGGAGATCCTCCGCAGCAAGCGCCTCGTCGTCCTCGACCTCGCCATGATGGTCGCCGGCACCAAGTACCGCGGGCAGTTCGAGGAGCGCATCAAGGCGGTGATGACCGAGGTCCGCCGCGCCCGCAACATCGTGCTCTTCATCGACGAGCTCCACACGCTGGTCGGGGCCGGCGGGGCGGAGGGGGCCATCGACGCCTCCAACGTGCTGAAGCCCGCCCTCTCCCGCGGCGAGGTCCAGTGCATCGGGGCGACGACGCTCGACGAGTACCGCAAGTACATCGAGAAGGACGGCGCCCTGGAGCGCCGCTTCCAGACGGTCATGGTGGACCCGCCCAGCAAGGACGAGACCCTGGAGATCCTCAAGGGCCTCCGCGACCGCTACGAGTCCCACCACCGCGTCCGCTACACCGACCAGGCCCTCGTGGACGCCATCGACCTGTCCGTCCGCTACGTCACCGGGCGCTTCCTGCCCGACAAGGCCATCGACGTGGTGGACGAGGCCGGCGCGCGGGTGCGCCTGAAGTCCATGACCCAGCCCCCCGACGTGAAGGAGCTCGACGCCGAGATCCTGAGGCTCGACCAGGACAAGGAGGCGGCGGTCGCGGCACAGGACTTCGAGAAGGCGGCCCGCGTCCGCGACTCCGTGGCCAAGCTCCGCCGCCGGAAGGAATCGGTGCTCGAGGAGTGGCGGAAGAAGGCCCGCGAGCAGGACGGGGTCGTGGACAGCGACGTCATCGCGGAGACCGTCTCCCGCATGACCGGCGTGCCCCTCACCCGCATCGAGAAGGGCGAGGCGGAGCGGCTGCTCACCATGGAGGCGGAGCTCCACCGGTCGATCGTCGGGCAGGAGGCGGCGGTGTCGGCCATCGCCCGGGCCGTGCGCCGCTCCCGGTCGGGCCTCAAGGACCCCAAGCGGCCCATGGGGTCCTTCATCTTCCTCGGGCCCACGGGGGTGGGGAAGACGCTGCTGGCGAAGGCGCTGGCGAAGTTCATGTTCGGCCACGAGGACGCGCTCCTCATGATCGACATGAGCGAGTACATGGAGAAGCACAACGTCTCCCGGCTCGTGGGGGCGCCCCCGGGCTACGTCGGCTACGAGGAGGGCGGGCAGCTCACCGAGCGCGTCCGCCGGCGGCCCTACTCGGTCGTGCTCTTCGACGAGATCGAGAAGGCGCACCACGACGTGTTCAACATGCTCCTCCAGATCATGGAGGAGGGGCGGCTCACGGACTCCTTCGGGCGGCACGTCGACTTCCGCAACACGATCGTCATCATGACGAGCAACATCGGGTCGGACGTCGTGAAGAACCAGGTCTCCCTCGGCTTCACCGGGGGCGGCCAGGAGCAGTCCTACGCGAAGATGAAGGAGAACCTCACCCGCGAGCTGGAGCGCCACTTCCGGCCGGAGTTCCTGAACCGCGTGGACGACGTCATCGTGTTCCAGAGCCTCAAGCGGGACGACCTCAAGAAGATCATCGACATCGAGCTCGTCTCCATCCGCGCCCGCCTCGAGGAGAGGGGGGTCACGCTCACCCTCACCGACCAGGCCCGCGAGCACATCATCGACCAGGGGACGAACCTCGAGTACGGCGCGCGGCCCCTGCGGCGGGCGCTGGAGCGGCTCATCGAGGACCCCCTGTCCGAGGAGATCCTCCGCGGCGCCTTCACCGAGAAGCCCCACGTGCGCATCAAGGTGAAGGAGGGGGTCCTCTTCTTCGACGCCACGGCGAAGCCCTCCCGCGGCTCCAGGAGGAAGGACGAGTCCGGGAAGGACGACGGCGGCAACGGCGGCGAGGAGGGCGAGGAGGCCCCGCCGGCGGAGTCGAAGGCCGCCACGGGCTCCTAGGGCGCCGCTCCCCGGGCCGCGC
The DNA here is from genome assembly GCA_023150535.1 of Planctomycetota bacterium. Taxonomy (GTDB): domain Bacteria; phylum Planctomycetota; class JAJSAM01; order JAJSAM01; family JAKLKS01; genus JAKLKS01. Next base: position 4,232 of record JAKLKS010000204.1, on the reverse strand, counting down.
CGGTCCGCCGGCGCGGCCCGGGCGATTCCCGGCGGGACCGTGACCGGGCCCGCGAATCGGGTCCGCCCTCCCCCCGCGCCCGCCCTAGGATGTCCCCGCGCCCCGGGCTCCCCGCGGCGCGGGAGGTCGCCGTGAGGAAGATCGAGAAGGTCTCCGGCTGGGAGGACCGGCTCGTCGAGTGCCCCCGGGAGGTCCCCGTCTGCATGCGGGCGTCCCACCTCCTGGATTCCGTCGGGCACACCCCGATGTTCCGGCTGCGGCGGGCCAGCGAGGCGACGGGCTGCGACATCTTCGGCAAGGCGGAGTTCATGAACCCCGGCGGCTCCGTCAAGGACCGCATCGCCCGGTTCATCATCGAGCAGGCGGAGCGGCGGGGCGACCTCAAGCCGGGCATGTCCATCCTCGAGGTGACGAGCGGGAACACCGGCATCGCGCTCTCCCTCGTGGGGGCGGCCAAGGGCTACCCCGTCACCATCGTGCTCCCGAAGACGGTGAGCCGGGAGCGGCGGCAGATGATCCAGTCGCTGGGGGCGCGCCTCGAGCTCCTCGACAGCCTCCTCCACATCCAGGACGCGGTGCGCCAGACCCGGGAGAGGGCGGCCCGTGACCGTTCCCTCTTCCTCCCCGACCAGTTCGCCAACCCCGACAACGTCCTCTGCCACGAGACGACGACCGGACCCGAGATCCTCCAGCAGATGGACGGGGACGTGGACGCCTTCGTCATGGGGGTGGGGACCGGGGGCTCGGTCATGGGGGTCTGCCGCGCCTTCCGGAACGCCGGGCACGGGGCGAGGATCTTCGCCGTCGAGCCGGACGAGTCCGCGGTGATGAGCGGGGATCCGCCGGGGTGCCACGGGATCCAGGGCCTCGCCGACGGGTTCATCCCCGACCTCATGAAGCCCGGGGAGGTGGACGGGATCCTGCGCATCAGGACCGAGGACGCCAAGGCCATGGCGGCGCGCCTCGGGACGGAGGAGGGGCTGCTCGTCGGCATCTCCTCGGGGGCGAACGTGCTGGGCGCCATGGAGGCGGCCTGGCGGCTGGGGAAGGGGAAGACGATCGTCACCCTCCTCTGCGACCGCGGGGAGCGGTACCTGAGCCTCGCGGGCGGGTAGCGGCGGGGCGGCTACCGCGGCTTCGCGAGGATCTCCTCCGCCCGGCGGAGGAGCGTGTCCACGCCCGCGGCGAGGTCCGCCGGCGCGTAGGGGACGACCTCGTCGGGGGGGACGCCGATCCCCTCGATGCCCCGCCCCCCGTTGAAGCGCCCCTTGTTGCTCGCGACCGAGAAGTACAGGGAGAAGAGCTTCGAGGGGAGCTCGACGGTCTCCTTGGAGGAGGACATGCCCGCCGTCGCCGACTCGCCGATCATGCGGGCCCGGCCGTCCTCCTTGAAGATGCCGCTCGCCGTCTCCCCGGCGCTGCGCACGCCGGCGTCCACGATCACCACCACGGGCCCGGCGAAGGGGCGCTCCCCCGCGCTCTCGTAGCGGACGCCGTCCCCGTCCAGGGTCCTCCCCTTCGCCACGAACCGCCCCATGAAGGCCTCGTGGTCGAAGCCGCCGCCGCCGTTGGCGCGGAAGTCGAGGAGGAGCCCCGGGACGTCGCCGATGGATTCGAGCATGGCGTCCACCTGCCCCGGGAGGTCCCCGGGCGTGTCGCGGAGGTGGATGTAGCCGAGCCCCGACTTCGTCCTCCCGTGGGACTGGCGCCCGAGGGTCTGGAGACCCTCCGGGGGGAAGACCGGCCCGTTCGGGACGATGCCCCCCGTGTTGCGGGTCAGGGTCGCCTGCTTCGACTTCCCGTCGGGGGTCCGCCCCTTCACCTTGAGGGTGGAGCCGGCCTCCCCGGCGAGCCCCCAGTGGCAGGCGAAGTACTCCGCCTGCTGGTCCGTGGAGAAGGAGTGGGTGTCGGAGATCTCCGCGATGCGGCGGTCGAGCCACTTCCGCGCGGGGAGGTCGTCGATCTCGACGACCTCGGTGCCGGGGGTGATGCCGGAGGCCTCGGCGCCCCCCCAGGAGCTCTTCACGAGGATCCTCGGCCCGTTCACGCAGAGGAAGAGGCCGGGGCCCCGCTCGAGCTTCGGACCGGGCCAGGCGAGGTCCTTCAGGGATTCCGCGGGGCGCACGGAGGCGTGGCCGTCGCGCAGGCGCGCGAGGAGGCGGACGAGGACCTCGTAGTGGGCCTGGTTCCCCTCCGCCTTCGCCGCGGCCTTCCCGATCTCGGCGCGGACCCTCCTCCAGTCGATGCCCTTGGTGCGGAAGAAGTGGCCGGCCTTCCGCTCGAGGTGGTCGAGGGCGAAGGCGGCGTCCTCGACGGCCGGCTTCGGGGGGGAGGGGGCGAGGGAGAGGAGGGCGAGGAGGAGGAGCGGGACGGCGCGGACGGGGCCCATCGTGCCTCCGCGGTAGGTGCCGGGGCGATGATCCTGGGACGACGCCGCGGGAGGGCGGCTTCCCGCGGGACGGGGGCCTCCACCAGATAACCGATGGACCGGGGCCGGTCCCCCTCCCTCTTGCCCGCGGAACAGGCAGGGAGGGGGATACACTGTCGGTTTCGCCGACTCCGGGACGGGGGATTCGGTCGATCCGGGCTCCGCGGCCCCCGTTCCCCCCGGTACGGCCCTTGCAATCGGAGTGCCCATGGCAGAGAACCGCTTCCGGGTGATGGACGGGGTCATCGTCGCCCTCCTCGGGGCCGTCGGGGTCGTCGGGCTCCTCGCGCGGTCCTCCTCCGAGGAGGCCCGCCGCGCCGCCGTCCAGGCCCTCGCCGAGGCCCGCACCCTCGCCGGGAGCGCCGAGGCGGCCCGGGCCGCCGCCGAGAAGGCCGCCGCCGGCGGGGATCTCCGCGCCGACTTCGACCTCCTCGCCTCCAACCTCGGCGACGTCCAGCGCCAGATCAAGGAGATCGCCGACCAGCAGAACTTCGGCGGCAACCCCTTCGGCTTCCAGCCGGGCCAGGACCCCGGCGGCCTCGACGCCCCCCCCGGCCAGCCGGTCCTCGAGTTCACCCCGGAGCTCGTCGAGAGCCTGCGCAAGGCGGTCGCCGCCAAGGGGATCGTCCTCGGGGAGGACCGCGTCACCATCCCCGGCCGCACCATCCTCCGGCAGGGGGCCATCGAGTTCTTCGCCGTCTTCCCCGGCGGCAAGGCCCACGAGGCGATCTTCTCCCTGACCGGGACCCCCGACGAGGAGGGGAACCCCCCCTCGGGCCTCGGCGCCTCCCTCAACTCCTGCCTCATGGCCCTGGGCCTCCGGCCGGGGACCCCGATCCGGCTCCTCCCCGGGGGCCGCACCATCCCCGCGAAGGGCTCGCCGGTCCACCTGTCCGTCGAGTGGGAGGAGGAGGGGAAGGTCGTGCGCGTGCGGGCCGAGGACCTCCTCTGGGACCGGGAGCGCAACCGGTCCATGGACAGCGGGAAGTGGATCTACGTCGGCTCCTTCTTCGACCCGGAGGGCTACGTCCCCGACCTCACGGGGGACGCCGTCGCCTGCTACTCCGTGCCCACCTGCGTCATCGACCTCGACGACCCGCGGGCCGCCAACGACCAGATCTTCATCGCCTGCGGTCCGCGCATCCCCGCCGACGGGACGCCCGTGCGGCTCATCCTGAGCCGCACCCCCCTCGAGCCGACCCGGGCCTGGGACCCGGAGGAGCCCTCGAGGGTCACCCTGGGGGATCCCCCGAAGGCCCCCCCGGAGGAGGGGACCGGTGGAGGGAAGTAGCCCCTCCGCCGTCCTCGGCCTCGTGGCGCGGGCCCGGTTCCGCCTCCGGGCGGCGGCCCTGCTGGAGGGGTTCGCGGCCCCCGCCGCCGCCTTCCTGCTGGTGCTCTCCGCGACCGCGGCGGCGGCCCGCCTCGGAGGGCGCACCGACCTTCCCGCGGGGTTCCTCGGGGGGATCGGCGCCCTCGCCGCCGCCGCCGGCCTCGCCCGCACCCTCCGGGGCTGGGCGGGCACCGCCGGGGCCGCGCTGCACCTCGACCGCGCGCTGGACGCCCGGGAGCGTTTCTCGACCGTGGTGGAGACCGCCCGCAGCGACCCCGCCATCGCCGCCTGGGCCGCCCGGGGCGCCCTCGATCGCGCGGGCGACGGGGCGGTCGAGGAGGCCCTCGCCCTCCGCCCGCCCGCCGCCCTCGTGCCGCTGCTCCTCGCCGCGGTCCTCGCGGCGGGCCTCGCCCTCCTGCCCCCGGAGGCCGCGGGTGGGGGGGAAGCCGGGGGCGAGGGGGCGCCCGGGGGAGC
>JAKLKS010000203.1 GCA_023150535.1 Planctomycetota bacterium | reverse complement strand
CGCGTCGGCCGATCCGTTCCGGCCGACGCGAGACGGGAGCCCCGCGCCGCCGAAGGCGGCGCGGAACCGCCCCCTCATGAATCAAAGAGGGGGCCCCCCCGCGGGGGGCCCCCTCCGATTCTCATCCTCTCTTCAGCAGCCCGTCTACGGCTTCAGGAACCCCTCGGCATACACGTGCCCGTGGGCGTACTTGATGATGAAGAACCCGGCGAGCAGGGCGATGGTGGTGAAGATCACCAGGCCCGTCAGGAAGGCGTCGGCCGGGGGAGGGCCCCCGTCGGCGTCCACGATCTCGTCCTTGGCCATCGTTGCGCTCCTGTCTTCGTGGGGTGGTGGAAGAAGCGGCCTAGTAGATGGTCGCGACCTTGTCGCCCTGCTGGATGTCCATCTTCTTGAAGGGCTTGCCACCCATCCGCTTGACCATCACCGAGGCCTTGTCCTCGAAGACCTTGTCCACGACCACCGTCGCGACGAACTGGTCGTTGCGGTAGACCTGCAGCTCGTCCGCCATCTTGACCCCGTCCTTGGAGCCGACGGAGATGAGGTAGATGTCCATCTTGGAGTCGGCGGCGAGGACCATGCCCTTCACGGGGGCGGAGATGGCGCCGGCCTTGCCGAACTTCCCCTCGAACATCTTGATCGTCGTGTTCGCCGCCTCGAGCTGCTCGGCCTGGGCGACCACGTTCTTCTGGGAGGACTCGAGCATCCCCGTCAGGTTCGCGACCTCGTTCTCCAGCCGCTTCTGCTCAGTCTCGGCGGCGTTCTTGGCGGCCAGGGCGTTGCGCTTCTCGGTCTCGGAGGCGGCCTTCTCGGCCTCCAGCGTGGTGATCCGCTCCTGGGCGGCGCCGAGGTTCGCGGAGAGGTCCTTCACCCGCTCGTTGAGGCCCGTGAGGGTCGCGTTGTAGTCGTCCAGCTTCTTCTGCAGCAGGGCGTGGTTCTCGCTGCTGGTCTTGAAGGCGGCCTCCGCGGAGGCCTGCGCAGCGGCGGCGGTGGCGGCCTTGCGGTTCGCCTCGTCCGTGCTGTCGGTGGCCTTCTGGAGCCGGGCGGAAAGCTCCTTGATGTTGATCTCGTCCTCGGCGGACTTCTTGTTGTACCGGGTCCTCCAGTCCTCGGCGGACTTGAGGTAGGCACCGGCGGCACCCATGACCATCACGGCGAGGATCAGGTTCAACACGATGAGGATCTTTGCCACCATGCTCATGAGGTCCGCTCCCTCCGTTCAGGGTCGCCCCCGGGAAGACCCGGCGGCTCCAGTTTTGCCCGGCACGACCTGCCCAAACCGCGCCCTGCCTGCCCGAACCGCAACGGCGTAACCGTCCCGTCGACGGCGCTGCCCGGCGTCCGGGGCGAGGCCTTCCGAGCGCCTCCCTCCGGATACGGAGGGTCATCCTAGGTTCGCCGAGAGGACGGTGTCAATAGTTTTTGAGGGATGGAGGTGCCCTTCCGCCCTCCGCGGCACCCCTCCGCCGCCCCGCCGCCCGGCCCCCCGCCGCCCCCAGGAGCGCCGCCGCGGCCGCGAGCCAGGCCAGGAGGTCCCCGACCCGCATCGAGAGGGACCCCCGCCCGTCCAGGGGCACCGCCGCCGCCAGGACCCCCGCCTCGCCCTCCGGGAGGCGCTCCCGGACGTCCCCGTTGCCGTCGAGGACCGCCGTCGGACCGTCGTTGGTGGCCACCACCACGGGCCGGCGGCACTCCACGGCCCGGATCCGGGTCATGTCCAGCACCTGCTCCCGCATCCCCGCCCCGTACCAGGCGTAGTTGGAGAGGTTCACGAGGATGTCCGCCCCGTCCCGCACGCGATCCCGGGCCGGCCCGGGGAAGATCACCTCGTAGCAGACGAGCCCGCCGAGGGAGAAGGTGCCCCGCCCGGGGACCGCGAGCGGGACGGGGGCGGCGGACCCGGGGACGAGGTCGGGGACGAAGCCCACGAAGGAGCGGATGCCGTCCTCGATGCCCCGCCGCATGGCCTCGGGCAGCCGCCGCGTGAGGGGGACGAACTCCCCGAAGGGGGTGAGGTGGACCTTGTCGAAGCGGGCCTCCACCCGCCCCCCGGGCCCCACGAGGAGGGCGGCGTTGCGCTTCTCCCGGTCCCGGCCCCGGACCACCGCGCCCGTGAGGAACCGGCGGGAGGCGGTCCCCGCCACGCCCATGGGGTCGGCGGCCCGCAGGAGGCGGGTCCGCGTCTCCGGGTCCGGGGAGGCGCCGGCGGGGCTCGCCTCCCTGAGTTCGCCGGGGAACATCGTCTCGGCCCAGACGACGAGGTCGGTCCCGGGGTGGAGGCGCAGGCCCTCCAGGGACTGCGCGAGCTGCCCGTTGAGCATCCCCTCCGCCGAGGGGAGCGAGGAGAGGGCCTCCTTCTTCAGCGTCTGGGCGAAGGCCGGCTGGACGAGGAGGACCCGGGGGCCCGGCTTCTCGACGAGGGAATCGCGCCGCGCCGCCCCGTAGGCCGCGGCGAGGAGCGGGAGCGCGAGGGCCGCCGCCGCGAACCCGAAGCGGGCCCGCGCCGGTACGCCCGGCTTCCTCCGGGGCCGCAGGAGGTGGGCCCCCCAGAGCGCCGGAAGCCGCTGAAGAGGTGCTCCCGGAGGAAGTCCACCGCCACCCAGGCGAAGGGCAGGAGGATCGCGGTGCGCACGGTCCCCAGCGGCGCGGTGCGCCGCACCCACTCCGCCAGCAGCACCGGGTAGCAGGCGAGGATGAGGGAGAGGAGGAAGGGGGCGAGGAGGTCGAGCGGCGTCAGCCACCAGAGCCCGGTGACGAAGAAGACCATCCCGAAGAGGAAGGCGGGGAGGCGGTGGCCGACGCCCCGGTCCCGCAGGAGGAGCGACAGCCAGGGGGCGAGCGCCACCCAGCAGAGCGGGCGCCAGGCGAGCGGCGGGTAGGCGAGGGCGAGGAGGAGGCCGGAGAGGGCGGCGGCGGCGAAGCGCCAGCGCGCCCCGTCGAGGGGGAGGTCGGAGGCGGGGGCGGACTCCCGCTTCGCCCTCCCCTTCCCCCCGTTCCCTCCTCCGCTCACCGGACCGCCCCGGGGCCGCCGTCCAGCGGGAGCACCTCCACCGCGTCGCCGTCCCCGAGGGCCGGCGCCCGGGGCTCCCTCCGGAGGAGGGCGTCCGCCCGGGCGAAGCCGGTGAAGTCCCCCGACCCGTTCCAGGGGAGGAGGCGCGCGCGGAGGCCGCCCGAGCGGTCGCGGCGGAGCGCCGCGGGCCGGAAGGTCGTCCTCCCCCCCTCCCGCGGGGCGCCCCCCTCGAGGCGGGCCGGCAGGAGCCGGGGGGCCGGGTCGGGGTCCCCGCGCAGCGCGGAGAGCGCCGGGGCCACGAAGAGGGCGAAGGTCACCTGCGCGGAGACCGGGTTCCCGGGGAGCCCGAAGACGAGGCTCCGCCCGCGGACGCCGAACCACAGGGGCTTCCCGGGCTTGAGGTCGACCCGGTGGAACACCTCCTCGACGCCGGCCCGCGCCAGGGCCCCGGGCACGAGGTCCCGGTCCCCGGCGGAGACCCCCCCGGAGAGGAGGAGGACCTCGGCGCCGCGGAGGCCGCGGCGGAGGAGGGCGGCGAGGGCGGCCTCGCTGTCCGCTGCGGCGCCGAGCGGGAGGGGGACGCCTCCCGCCTCCCGCACGAGGGCCTCCAGCGTCGGGCCGTTGCTGTTGCGGATCCCCGCCGGGGGGAGGCGGCGGGCCTCCACCGGGTGGAGTTCGTCCCCGGTCACCCCCACCGCCACGCGGGGGGGGAGGAGGACCGCGGGCCGGCTGGCGCCGAGGGAGGCGAGGACCGCCACGACCCGGGGGGTCACCGGGGTCCCCGCGGGGAGGGCCTCGGCGCCGCGGCGCGCGTCGCTCCCCCGCCGGTGGATGCCGTCCCCGGGCCCGGCGTCGGCGGGGAGGTGCACGAGGGCGCCGCCGTCGAGGAGGCGGGCGTCCTCGCGCCGGATCACCGCGTCCGCCCCCCGGGGCACGGGGGCGCCGGTCATGACGAGGGCGGCGCCGCCCGGGCGCAGGGGGCGGCGCGGCGGGCTCCCGGCGAAGACGGTCTCCAGCACCGCCAGCGGCTCCCCGCGGCGGAGCGCGGGATCGGCGGCGCGGACCGCGTAGCCGTCCAGCGTCGCGCGGTCGAAGGGGGGCTGGTCCCGGTCGGCCCGCACGGGCCGGGCGAGGCGGAGGCCCGCCGCCTCCGCGAGGGGAAGGCGGCCGGCGCGGCGGGCCGTCGCCCGCGCCAGCACGAGGCGGAGCGCCTCCGCCACGGGGAGGAGGGCGGCGGCCTTCGAGGGTCTCCCGGGCACGCTAGTCCGCCTTCTCCCCGTCCGCCAGTTCCGCCTCGACGACGAGGACGCCGTCCCCCAGGGTGATCCAGAGTTCGACGCCCGTCGCCTCGTAGTCGAACCAGGTGGAGGGGAAGTCCTCCCCGGGCTCCATGGCGAGCCCCAGCTCCTTCCCGACATCGAGGATCACCCGGATCACCTCCTCGCGATCGAAGGGACCGGCGAGGAGGACCACGCGGAGGACGTCCACCACGGTCTCCGTCTCGAGGTCCTCGTCGAAGTCCAGGGTCCCGGTGAGGAGGCCCCGGGGGTCGAGCCAGGAGCCCGCGAGGGGCGCGATGCGCTGCCCGACGTGCTTCGCAGCGCCGGGGAGGGCCCGGTCCGCCTCCTCGAGCGGCATCCCCGCGCGGACGGCTCCGTCGTTGGCGCGGAGCGACCGCATGAGGTGGGCGAGGGCGGCCGCGGGGGACGGGGCGGGCGCGGGGGCGGGCGCGGGGGCGGGAGCGGCGGCGGCTGTCGGGGCCGGGGACGGGACGGACGCCGCGCCGGGGGAGGCGCAGCCGGCGGAGAGGAGGAGCGGGATGAGGAGGAGGAGCGGGAGGAGGAGGGCGGGGAGGGCGGTCTTCGGGAATCGGGTCATGGGGTCGGTCCTTCCTGACAGGTACGGAGCCAGGCTCCCGTACTCCAGGGACCGGTACTGTACCCAGAGGGGACGGGAAGGCCCGAGGTCCCCTTGAAGAAGGGGAGCCTGGCTCCGTACCGGTCATCACCCCCGCCACCCGGCCAATCCGTGCCTCGACGGCCCCCCCGGCGGTAGGCTGTACGGTCCACCATGCGGACCATCGAAGGAAACCTCCTGCACGGCGGCCGGCGCTTCGCGCTGGTGGCCTCCCGGTTCAACGACTTCGTCACCCGGCGGCTCGTCGAGGGCTGCGCGGACATGCTCCGCCGCCACGGGGTGGACGAGGACCACCTGACGCTCGCCTGGGTCCCCGGCTCCTTCGAGCTCCCCGTCGCGGCCCGCCGCCTCGCCGCCTCCGGGGAGTACGCCGCGGTCATCTGCCTCGGCACCGTCATCCGGGGCGAGACCTCCCACTACGACCTCGTCTGCCGGGAGGCCGCCTCCGGCGTCGCCGCCGTCTCCCGCGACACCGGCGTCCCCTGCATCTTCGGCGTCGTCACCACGGACACCCTCGAGCAGGCCATCCACCGCGCCGGCTCGAAGTCCGGGAACAAGGGGGCGGACGCCGCCCTGGCCGCCCTGGAGATGGCCGACCTCCTCCCCCGCCTCGGGGGGAAGGGTTGAAGTCGGCCCCCGCCCGCAGCCCCTCCCCCCGGCGGGAGCGCTCCCGGGCCCGGGAGATGGCCCTCCAGGTGCTCTACCAGGCCGACCTCCTGGGGGACGACTGCATGGACCCCGTCGAGGCGACGCTCCGCGACGACGGCCACCCCGCGGAGGTCGTGGACTACGCCTTCGACCTCGCCCGGGGGGTCCGCCGGGGCGTGCAGGAGATCGACGCCCTCATGACTGCCGCCGCCCAGCACTGGTCGGTCTCCCGCATGGCGGTCGTGGACCGCAACGTCCTCCGCCTCGGCATCGAGGAGCTCCTCCACCACCCCGACGTCCCCCCGCGGGTGGTCATCAACGAGGCCATCGAGCTCGCCAAGCGCTTCTCCACCTCCGCCAGCGGCGCCTTCGTGAACGGGGTCCTCGACCGAGTCCGGAAGGACCTGGAGGCCGCCGGACGCATCGCCCCCGCGGGCCCGCACCCGGGGAGGGAGGCGGCCGGGGAGGGGGACCCTCCCGCCGGGGACGCGCCCCCCGCCGACGCCGGGGCCTGAGCCGTGTTCCGCCGCCTCCGCGAGGGACTGGCGAAGACCGGCCGCGCGCTGGCCGGCCGCCTCAAGGCGGTCGTGCTCGGGAGGAAGGTCACCCCGGAGACCCTGGACGGGATCGAGGAGGTCCTCCTCTCCTCCGACGTCGGCGTGGAGGCGACGGCCGCGCTCATGGACCGCCTGCGCGCCGCCAACAGGAACGGGGAGCTCCTGGACGGCGGCCAGGCCGTCCCCTTCCTCCGGGCCGAGATGGCGGCCATGCTCGCCGGGGACGGCCGCGACATCGCCTGGGCCCCCTCGGGCCCCACGGTGGTGCTCGTCTGCGGCGTCAACGGGAGCGGGAAGACGACCTCCGTGGCGAAGCTCGCGGGCCTGCTCCGCGCCGAGGGGAGGACCGTCGTGCTCGGCGCCTGCGACACCTTCCGCGCCGCCGCCGTGGAGCAGCTCTCCACCTGGGGGGAGCGGGTCGGGGTCCCCGTGGTGAAGCAGGCCACCGGCGCCGATCCCGCGGCGGTCGCCTTCGACGCCGCCGAGGCCGCCGTCGCGCGGAAGGCGGACGTCCTCCTCGTGGACACCGCCGGCCGCCTCCACACCCAGGCGAACCTCATGAAGGAGCTGGAGAAGATCTCCCGCGTCATCGGGCGGCGCATCCCCGGGGCCCCCCACGAGGTGATCCTCGTGCTCGACGCGACCACCGGCCAGAACGCCCTCAGCCAGGTGAGGATCTTCGGCGAGGCGGTGCGGGTGTCGGGCCTCTTCCTCGCCAAGATGGACGGCACCGCCCGGGGCGGCGCGGTCTTCGCCATCCGGCGGGAGGTGAAGGTGCCGGTGAAGTTCATCGGGGTCGGGGAGAAGCAGGAGGACGTGGAGCGCTTCGATCCGAAGGCCTTCGTGGACGCCCTCTTCGGGGAAGAATGAGGGCCCGGGCGGCGTCCGACTCCGGCGTCCGCCCCGCCGCGGGGGGGCGGCCCGGAGGCCCATGAGGAAGCTCCTGCTGGCGGCGCTGCTGCTCCTCGTCCCGCTGGCGGTGGCCCCCTCCTCCCTCACCTTCGACGCGATCAAGGCCTTCCTCCTCGCGGCGGGGGCGCTGGTCCTCGCCTCCATGGCCCTTCCCGCCTCCGGGGACGGGCGGGGGGGGCGCCTCGACTTCGCCTGGTCCCCGGCGACGGCCGTGATCGGCGCCATGGTCCTCGTCTACGCGCTCACCGGGTTCCACGGGCCCGACCCCTGGGCGGCGGCGCGGGCGGCGGCGCTGCTGCTCGCCGCGGCGGCGGTGTTCTCGGCGGCGGAGAACGCGATCTTCCACCCCGGGGACCTCCTCCCCCTCGCGGCCGCGGCGACGGCGGCCCTGGGGATCGGGGCCGGCTACGGCCTCCTCCAGGCGGCGGGCCTCGACTTCCCCTGGCCCTGGAGGAGCGGCCCCCCCGTCCCCGCGTCGACCCACGGGAACCCGAACTTCGCCGCCGAGTGGACGGCGGCGGCGCTGCCGCTGGGGGCGCTGACGGCCCTGCGCGCCCGCGGCGGGGCGCGGGCGGCGGCGGCCGCCGCCTGCCTCCTCGGGCTCGCCTTCCTC
>JAKLKS010000202.1 GCA_023150535.1 Planctomycetota bacterium | reverse complement strand
GGGGCCGGCGAAGAACCGGGTCATGACGAGCCAGTAGAGGAGGAGCCGCCGCGGGTCCATGGGGGGATCCTACTGCGGGAGGGGGGCGGGGGGGCGGGGAGGGGACGGGGGGGGCGGGGGTGACGGCGGGCACGGCAAGGGGATGCAGGGGCGGGTAGGCTCGGGTGGAGAGAGCGGGGGCAGGATGCAGGACTGGCGAATCCGACGAATGGGCGAACCGAGGCCGTGGGGGAGGGTCCACGATCGGGTGAAGCCCAGGCTCACAGGAGGCCCGTGATGGGCATGTCAGGGGCGAGGAGGAGATTGGTCCTGTCCGTCGCGGCGGGGATGGCGGCGCTGGTCGTCGCCTGGATGCTCCCCAGGGGGGTCGGGCGAACTCGGTCTTCGGCCTGGGACCCCGCCCTTCACCACGAGAGTCTTCCGTATCGAATCGAGAGGGGCAGGGAGGCGGACCGGCTGCGGACGGAGGGGATCGTCCGATGGGTGCATCCGCGAGGGGCCTTGATGGTCCAGGTGTACTCCCGCGGAAAGGACATTGGCGAGGTGGACATCCGCGGCGCCTTCAAGGACACGCCCAACCCACTGGGAGGAGAGAGATGGGTGACCTACGTGTGTGCGATGGGCGAGTACCGGGATGACGGGGACGGTGGTCTCTGGCTCCGGAAGTCCTACTTCATCCACTCGGGGTGCAGCCATGGCAGTTGGGTGGACGTCCTGTATCCCGACGGCGGCGTGGAGTCCTCCACGGAGGTGGAGGTGGTGGACGTGCTTCCCCGGTGAGAAGGGCGGGCCCGGCCATCCGCCTCCGGGGATTCCGGCGACCGTGCGCTGGCCGAGGTGGAGCGACGCTGGGGGGTGACGAGGACGACGCAGCGGGAAGCTCCCGGGAGAGTGCCGGGCCGGTGACCGCCGTCATGGATGGCGAAGTCCGCCGCCCTTGCCGTCGTCCCACGGGCGTGGGTGGCGAGTTGAAGCCCGCTCTCCCTCGAGGAGGCAAGGCGATGCGGCACGGGCTCTGGCTGCTCGTTCTCCTCCTCCTCGCCTTCCTTCTCGGGGCAGCGCTCGGAGTGGCATTGACGCGGCGCTTCGAGACCACTGGGCGGATCCTCACCCCGGGGGAGGGGGACGAACTCCGGGCGGACGTGGCCTCCCTCCGGGAGGAACTGGCAGAGTCGCGTGCGGAGGTGGCCCGTCTTCGCGCGGCCCCTGCCGGCGAGCCGGTTCGCGCCGATCCCGTCCCCGTCGCCGGTGCCGCGCCAGGAGAACCCGCGCCCCCCCCGCAGGGGACGGATCCCGGGATCCGGGTCACGGCCAGGGACGATCACGGTGCCCCCGTGCAGGGGGCGCGCGTCCACCTGAGCCGATACGAGGGCGGCGGGAAGTCCCCGCTTCGGGAGGGAGCGACCGACGCGACCGGGACGGTGGTCTTCGCCGGCCTGCCGGAAGGGATCGTCTCCGTGGAGATCACGAAGGGGAGCGAGACCGTCGCCGCGATGTCGCGGCACACCCTCCTCACGCTCCTCCGGGAAGGCGGGATCCAGGACGTGGAGTTCCGATTCCCCTCGGGCATACCCGTGACCGGGGTGGTCACCCACGCCCGTGGGGGGGCCGTGGCGGACCTGTTCGTCCGCTCCCACGCCCGCGACGCGTTCGGCCTCGTGTTCCTCCTGGCGAGGACCGATGCGGCCGGGCGCTACCGGATCGATCTGCCTCCGGGGGAGCACCAGATGCTCGTCCAGGGCAGGGGGATCGAGTGCGTCAGGCAGTGGAGGGTCGAGGTGCCGGAGGGCGCATCGGAGGTCCGGAAGGACTTCGTGGTGGGGGTGCTCTCCCTGCGCGTCCGCGTCCGGCACCGGGAGACGGGAGCGCCGATACGGGCGGCGGAGTGCCTCCTCGAAGGCCCCTGGAAGGGCAACGAGGCCGAGTTCAAGCACATGCTCTCCACGGACGAGAACGGGGAGATCTCGAAGGAGGACCGTCCCGCGGGGAGGTACTCGCTCACGGTGAGGAAGCCTGGCTTCGGCATGGTCCTCGCCGAGGTCGAGATTACCGACGACGGGCCGCCGGCGGAGGTCGAGGTGACCCTCGCCCCGCTCGTGGACGTGACGCTGGAGGTCGTCGGCCCCGATGGCAGGCCCTGCGCCGGGCCCGTCGTCGTCGGATGGTCGGCGAGGGGGCCACAGGGGCTGGTCGGAACGGGGGGCGGGGAGTACTTCTGCGACGAGGACGGCCGGACGCGCATGGAACGGGCGGCGGGGCCCGGGGAGTGGCACCTCTCGGTCCTGGCGAGGGGCGTCGGCCGGGGAAGCCTCGAGGTCACGGTCTCCTCCTCGCCCGAGGAGAACAGGTTCCGCGTCCAACTCGCCAAGGAGTAGGGGGGGTCCCTCCCTCCCGGTTCTCCCGGGGCGAAGGAATGAGGTGGAGACCGGTGCACGGCGAGCGGTACCTTCCGAACTCCGGGCGGGGGGTGCGGGACATGGGAGAGCACGGTGACGGGCGAGCGCGGGAGACCCGGAGGCCCTCCGGTGTCGGGGTCCCCCGGCGACTCCGCCTGAGCGGTCGCCGCGCCTGAAGGCCCGACCATGCGACCCATCGTCCGCCCCGCCCGTCCCGAGGACGCCGCCGGAATCGCGCGGGTCCACGGGGACGCCTGGCGGGCGGCCTATCGGGGCATCGTTCCCGACGGGTTCCTCGCGACCCGGGGAAGGGAGCCCGATGCGGTGGACCGGCGGCGGCGGTGGATCGAGGACCCCAAGGTCACGACCCTCGTCGCCGAGGAGGGCGGGGAGATCCTCGGCTTCGCCAACGGGGGGCCGTCGCGCGAAGGGCCGGCGGGGTTCGACGGGGAATTGTACGCGATCTACATCCACCCCTCTCGGCAGCGGGAGAGGCTGGGGTGGCGGCTCCTGCTCCACCTGGCCGAGGCCCTCCACGGCAGGGGGTTCCGCTCCCTCTCCCTCTGGGTCCTCCGGGACAACGCCGCGGGGCGGGCCTTCTACGAACGCGTCGGCGGCCGGGTCGTCGCGGAGAAGGAGATCGAGATCGGCGGGGCCCGCCTCGTGGAGACGGCCTACGGCTGGCCCGACCTCTCCCGGCTGCTGCGGATGCGCGTGCGGCTGGCACCCCCCGATCCCGCCTGGCCGGCGCGCTTCGCGGAGGAGGCGGCGCGCCTGCGGGAGGCGCTCGGGGAGGAGGCCGTGGCGGTGGAGCACATCGGCAGCACCGCGGTCCCGGGACTCCCGGCCAAGCCCGTCGTGGACATCCAGCTGGGGCTCCTGACCTTCCCCATGGGCTCCGCCACGATGGAGAGGATCCTCTCGCTCGGGTGGGAGTTCAACCCGGCCGTGCAGGACATCGAGGGCAGGCAGTACTTCGCCCGCGGGCACCCGAGGGACTTCCACCTCCACGCCTGCCTCCACGGGGGGGCGTTCTGGAGGAGCCACGTCGCCTTCCGCGACGCCCTCCGCGGGGACACCGCCCTCGCCCGGGAGTACGAGGCCCTCAAGCGCCGCCTCGCCGCCGAGGTCGGCGACGACCGCATCGCCTACCTCCGGGGGAAGGCCCCGTTCATCGGGAGGGTGATCCGGGACGCCGGAGGGGAGTGAGTCCGGGCCCGCCACTCCCGACGCGGAACTGCGCGGCCCCCGCCCCCCCCGTCGCGTAGCATCCCCCGCGATGGAACCCGGACCCCACGATCCGACGATCCTCGGCCTCGTCAACTTCCTGGCCGTCCTCGTCCTCTCCGTCGCCTTCCACGAGATGGCCCACGCCTGGCTCGCCGACCGCTTCGGCGACCCCACCCCCCGCGACAACGGCCGCATGACCCTCAACCCCATCGCCCACGTGCACCCGATCTTCACCGTGGCCCTCCCGGCCGTCTTCTGGTGGGGCACGGGGGGCCTCCTCTTCATGGGCCTGACCCCGGTGAATCCCCGCCTCATGCGCCGCCCCCGCCTCCACGGCATGCTCACGGCCCTAGGCGGCCCCGTCGCGAGCCTCATCGCCGCCCTCGCCTTCCTCCTCCTCCTCGGCGGATTCCGCGCCCTCGCCGGGGACCTCGACTCCGAGGGGGAGCGCCGCATGCTCGGCGTGCTCCGCCTCGGGGCCATGCTCAACCTCGTCGGCGTCGCCTTCAACCTCATCCCCGTCCCCCCCCTCGACGGGAGCCACGTGCTCGAGTTCTTCCTCCCCCGGTGGGCGATGCCCGCCTGGAGGACCCTCGAGCGCAACGCCTGGATGGTCATCCTCGTGCTCATGTTCTCGGGCCTGCTCGACATCGTCATGGACCCGGCCGTGGACGCCTCCGTGGTCGTCGTCGGCGTCGTCGAGGCCTTCGGCAGGGGGCTCTCCCGTGGCTGAGGAGGAGTTCCGCGTCGAACTGGACGCCTATACCGGTCCCATGGACCTCCTCCTCTACCTCATCCAGAAGGAGGAGGTGGACGTCCACGACATCCCCGTCTCGCGCATCCTCGGGAAGTACCTCGAGGTCCTGCGCACGACGCCGGTGCTCGACCTCGACCGGGCCGGGGAGTTCCTCGTCATGGCCTCGACCCTCCTGGCCATCAAGTCCGCCATGCTGCTGCCCACCGAGGACCCGGAGATGGGGGAGCTCATCGACCCCCGCGAGGACCTCGTCCGGCAGATCATCGAGTACCGCCGCGTCAAGCAGGCGGGCCAGGCGCTGCAGGACCTCCGCGAGCGGGCCTCGCTCCGCTTCCCGAGGGGCCGCTCGCCCCTCCCCGAGGTCGAGGCGGACGAACCGGGGCCCGCGGGGCTCCGCGAGGCGACGCTCTACGACATCTTCGCCACCTTCCACCGGCTCCTGCGGGAGACCGAGGCGGGGGAGACCCGGCGCATCGTCTACGACGAAGTGCCCATGGAGCGGCACATCGAGCGGATCCTCGGCGCCGTGGCCGGCGGAGGGGGGTGCTGCCGGCTCCTCTCGCTGCTGACCTCCCGCAGGGACCGGCGCTTCGTGCTCGGCACCTTCCTCGCCATCCTCGAGCTCATGAAGGAGGGCCGCATCTTCGCCGTCCACCGCCCCCCCGCGGCGGACGCGCCCCCCGACGCCCCGCCGGAGATCGACGTCATCCTCCAGGATTCCGACGAGGGCCGCGCCGTCCTCGAGGCCATCCGGGAGAGGGCCCGCCTGCTGGAGGCGGAGACGCCGGAGGGGAAGCCGAAGAGGCGGCCACCCTGGGCGAAGGCGGGGGAGGCGGCCGCGCCGGGGGCGGAGGGCGCCGCCCCCGCTCCCGGGGGGGAGGCCGCGGCCGCCGCGGGGGAGCCGTCCGCGCCCCCGCCTCCCGACGCGCCGCCCCCTCCCCCGGGGCCCCCGTCACGGCCGCCCGCCGACTCCGCTTGATCCCCCGGCGGGCCCGGGGGAGAATCGGGATCGACGGATTCCCCCCGGGAGGTGCCCGATGAGGCCGTTCCGTCCCGCCGCCGCCGCGCTCCTCGCCCTCGCGCTCCTCGCGGCGCCGGGCATCGCGGCCGACGAGGGCCCGATCTTCGTGCCCTCCCTGAAGAAGGCCGTCGCCATGGCGAAGGAGAGGGGCCACCCCGTCCTCGTCTGGTGCGTGATGGACGACGACCCGAGCAACAAGGCCGACCAGCAGACCTTCCTCCACAAGGACGTGCAGAGGGCCATGGCGGGATACCTCGTCGTCCTCGGGAACCACCAGGACTCCCACGGGAAGAAGGACGGGACCATCGACGGGAAGCCCGCGAAGGTCTGCGCCCTCGCCCCCGCCATCACCTGCGCCGACCACAAGAGGGCCATCGACGAGGTCTACGCCTCCTACGCCGACATCTGCGTCAACCGGCAGGCCAGCCTCTGCATGCCGGTCCACTTCGTGCTGGACCCGGACGGGAAGGTGGTGGGGACCATCAACAACGGCACCCTCGCCTCGGGCTTCGACTCGGTCCCCGTCCCGAACATGGTCAAGGGCCTCAAGGAGCTCCTGCAGAAGGCCGGCGGGCCGGGGCTGACGGACGCCGGGTACGACGAGTTCCAGAGGATCCTCGCCGCCGCGCGGACGCTGGTGGAGAACGACCGGATGTCGGAGGCGGCGAAGGCGCTCCAGCCGATCAGCGGCTTCCGGAAGAACATCGCGCTGGTCGCCACGGCGAAGGAGCTCCTCGTGCGCGTCGACCGGGTCGCTTCGGCGGCCTTCGCGAAGGCCAAGGCCGCCCTCCCCACGGACCTCCTCGGCGGCCTCGCCGGCCTGGCCAAGGTGGCGGAGGACTTCCCGGGCACGGAATCGGCGGCGGCGGCCCTCAAGACGGTGGAGGACTTCAAGGGGAGCCCCGAGGGCAAGAAGGCCATGAAGGAGATGGCCCGGGACGCCGAGGGCCGCGCCGAGATGGAGAAGGCCCTGGCCGCCGCGGGCGCCGACGACACGAAGGCCCTCAAGGCCCTCGACGCCCTGGCCGCCAAGTACAAGGGGCTCCCCTCGGGCGAGGCGGCGGCGGCGAAGGCGCGCGCCATCCGGGAGGACCCCGCCCGGATGGGAGCTGTGAAGGCCGCCGAGGACGAGAGGTCCGCGAAGAGCGCCCTCACCCTCGCCCGCGGCATGGTGGACGGCGGGAAGAAGGACGAGGCGAAGGCGAAGCTCGAGGAGATCCTCGCGAAGTGGCCGGGGACCGCGGCGGCGAAGGAGGCGGCGAAGCTCCTGGAGGGGCTCCGCTGAACGGGCTCCCCTCCGTCTTCCTCGGCACCCCGGAGGCCGCGGTCCCGGCGCTGCGCGCCCTCGTGGCGGCGGGCCTCGCCCCGGACCTCGCGGTCACCCCGCCGCACCGGCCCCGCGGCCGCGGGGGCCGCGTGGAGCCCTGCCCGGTGGCCGCCGCGGCCGAGGCGGCCGGGATCCCCGTCCACGCGACGGAGGACGTGAACTCCCCGCTGTCGCTGGGGGCGATCCACGCGCGCCGCCCCGCCCTCCTCCTCGTCGTCGCCTTCGGCCAGATCCTCGGGGACGACCTCCTCCGCGTCCCCGGCCTCGGGGCCCTCAACCTCCACTTCTCCCTCCTCCCCCGGTGGCGCGGGGCGGCGCCGGTCCAGAGGGCCATCGAGGCGGGGGACGCGGTCACGGGCGTGACGGTCCAGCGGGTCGTGAGGAAGCTCGACGCGGGACCGGTGATCGCGCTGCGGGAGACGGAGGTGGGGCCCGGGGAGCGGGCCGGGGAGCTGGAGGCGCGCCTCGCCGATCTCGGGGCGGCGCTGCTCGCCGGCATCGTCGCCCACGCGGCGGAGACCGGGGCGCTCATCCCCGGGAAGGAGCAGGACGAGCGCCTCGTGAAGGTGGCCCGCAAGGTGCGGAAGGAGGAGGGGAGGGCGGAGTTCGCCCAGTCCCCGGCCGCCTTCTGCTGGAAGACCCGGGCGCTGCACCCCTGGCCGCTGGTCACCGCGGAGCTCCGCGCGGGGGCGCGGAAGCCGGAGCGCATCGCGCTCCACCGCGTGGAGCCCGCCGCCCTCGACGGCGTGGCGGAGGAGCCCGGCACGGTGCTCGCGGCCGGGAAGGAGGGGATCCTCGTCGCCTGCGGCGGCGGGAGCGTCCGGCTGACCTCGCTCCAGCGCCCCGGCGGGAAGGTGCTCGAGGCGGCGGCGTTCCTCAACGGTTTCCCCGTGAGGCCGGGCGACCGGTTCGCGTGACCGGTACGGAGCCAGGCTCCCTTTCTTCA
>JAKLKS010000201.1 GCA_023150535.1 Planctomycetota bacterium | reverse complement strand
GCGGCCCACGCGCTCCTCCTCCTCGCCATCGCCGACGTCCGCTCCTTCCGCGGGGAGCCCCTGCCGCCGAATCTCTCGAGCCGCGAGATCGCCTCCCGCCCCGGGATCCCGCGGGAGGCCGCCGCCGCCCTCGACGCGCTCGTCCGCGCCGTCGAGGTCGTCCTCTTCGGGGGCCACCCCGCGGACCGCCCGCTCTTCGACGCCTGCCGCGAGCGCTACCTCGCCCTCCACGGCGCGCTCGCCCGGAGGGCCGCGTGAGGGGGGAGGAGGCCCCCTTCTCCCGCCGCTCCGTGGCCTGGATCGCGGGGACCTGCGCCCTGTCCATGGCGGCGGGGATCCTCTTCTCCGTCTTCGGCGGGGAGCTCGGGGCGCGGCCCGCCTGGGGCCCGACCTCCTTCAGCCCCTCCGCCCTGGGCCATTCCGGGTTCGCGGCCGTGCTCCGCCGCCTCGGCATCCCCCTCCTCGTGAGCAGGGACGCCTCGGGCCCCCGCGCCGCCGCGGGCGGCGTGCTCGTCGTCGCCGAGCCCCCCGGCGCCGAGGGGGTCCGCGGGATGATCGCCTCCTCGCGGGCGGCCCTCCTGGTCCTCCCCAAGTGGACGGGGAAGGAGCACTTCCTCCGCAGGGACTGGGTCGCCGAGGTGGAGGCGCTCGAGGTGTCCCACGTGCGGGACGTGGCGGCCTCCGTCCTCGAGAAGGCCTCCCTCCTGCGCATCGAGGGGGGAGGCGCGGCCTGGGTCTCCGGACTCGGCCCCCTGCCCTCCCTCCGGGCGGCCCAGCTCCTCTCCGCGGGGGACGGGATCGAGCCCCTGGTCCACTGCCGGGAGGGGATCCTGCTGGCGGAGATCCCCCACCCCGGGGGAGGGGAGCGCCGCCTCCTCCTCCTCTCCGACCCCGATCTCCTCGCCAACCACGGGCTCCCCGCCGGAGGGAACGCCGACCTGCTCCTGGCCGCCCTGGAGGACCTCCGCGGCGGGAAGGGGGCCGTCGTCCTCGACGAGACCCTTCACGGCTACCGGCGGAGCTCCTCCCTCTGGAGGGAGCTCCTCTCCTTCCCCCTGGCGCTGGCCTCCCTCGCGGCGCTCCTCACCGCCGCCCTGCTCGCCTGGACCGCGGGCGTGCGCTTCGGGGCGCCGGCGCCGGAGCCCCCCGCGCTCGAGCAGGGGAAGGGGTTCCTCGTGGAGAACACCGCCCGCCTGCTCCGCGCCGGGGGCCACGATGGGCACGCCCTCGCCCGCTACTGGCTGTCCTCGCTGCACGCCGTCGCCGAGGCCCTGCGGGCGCCCGGGCACCCGGGCTCCGCGGAGGCCGTCGCCTTCCTCGACCGCCTGGCGGAGGCCCGGGGCCTCCCCTCGGGGCCCGGGGCGCTCTCGGCGAGGGTGAAGGAGGCCGCCGGGACCCGCGGACCCGCGGCGGGGAAGAGGATCCTGGAGACGGCCCGCGCCGTCCACGACTGGAGGAAGGGGATGACCCGTGGAGCTTGAGAACGTCCGCGCACTGGGCGAGAGGATCCGGGAGCAGGTCCGCCGCGTCGTCGTCGGGCACGAGGCCGCGGTGAACTCCCTCCTCGTGGCGCTGCTGTCCGAGGGGCACGTCCTCCTCGAGGGGATGCCGGGGACCGCCAAGACCCTGCTGGCGCGGACCTTCGCGCGCTGCCTCGACCTGCGGTTCAACCGGATCCAGTTCACCCCCGACCTCATGCCCGGGGACGTGACGGGGACGAACATCTTCGACTTCCGCACGAACCAGTTCGTCCTCACCCGGGGGCCGCTCTTCACGGAGGTGCTGCTGGCCGACGAGATCAACCGCACCCCCCCCAAGACCCAGGCCGCCCTCCTCGAGGCCATGCAGGAGCGCAGCGTCACCATCGACGGCGCCACCCACGACCTCGGCCCCGGGTTCATGGTGGTGGCGACCCAGAACCCCATCGAGTTCGAGGGGACCTACCCCCTTCCCGAGGCCCAGCTCGACCGGTTCCTCTTCCGGATCCGCGTGGGCTACGCGGGAAGGGAGGCGGAACTGGCCATCCTCCGCCTGCACGGCCGCAGCACGGCGATGCCGCGGCCCGGGGACTTCCCCGTGGAGGTCGTGGCCGGGCTGGAGGCCGTGGTCGAGGCCCGGGAGGCCGTCGCCCGCGTCACTCTCTCCGACGAGGTCCTCGGGTACGTGGTGGACATCGCGCGCGCCACGAGGGAGGACCCCTCCCTCCAGGCCGGGGCGTCGACGCGGGCGGCGAACATGCTCGCCGCGGGATCGAGGGCCCTGGCCGCCCTCAGCGGCCGGGACTACGCCCTCCCCGACGACGTGAAGAAGCTCGCGCCGCCCACCCTCTGCCACCGGCTCGTGCTGGCCCCGGGCGCGGAGATCGAGGGGCTGGACGCCGAGTCCGTCCTCCAGGGGGTCCTCGCCCGGGTGCCGGCGCCGCGGTGATCTCCCCCACCCCCCGCTGCCTGGCCCTGTTCGCCGCGGGCATCCCGCTCGCGGTGCTGCCGGCGGCGATCGCGGAGTCCCTCTGGCCCGCCTGGGTGGCCTGGACCGCGGCCTGCATGCTCCTGTGCGGCATCGACGCCCTCCTCCTCGAGGGGGAGGCCGCGGTGGAGTGGGAGGTGCGGGCCCCGGCGGCCATGGGCATCGGGGAGGAGGCGGAGGCCCGGGTGAGGGTCGGGCGCCGGGGGCCGGGGCGCACCCTGGAGGTCCTCGCGCGGGTGGACCTCGACGACCTGCTGGAGCCCTGCCCCGCGCTCCCCCTGTCGGCGGCCGCCGGGGGGCACGGCGAGGCCCCCTTCCCCCTCCGCCCCCGCCGCCGCGGCACCCTCGCCCTGCGTGCGCTCTGGCTCCGCTGGACCGGCCCCCTCGGGCTGCTGCGGCGCCAGGTGCGCCGCCCCCTCGACCGGACCCTGGCGGTGGTGCCGGCCATCGGCCGCGTGCGCTCCACGGCGCTGCGGTTCTTCGGCTCCCGGGACTTCCGCAGCGGGATGAAGGTCGAGCGCTACCTCGGGGACGGATCGGAGTTCGAGTCCCTGCGGGAGTTCGTGGCCGGCTTCGACCCGCGGGCCCTCTCCTGGAGGGCCAGCGCCCGCCACCGGAGGCTCCTCGTGCGGCAGTACCGCGCGGAGCGCAACCACCAGGTGGTCGTCGCCCTGGACACGGGCCGCCTCATGTCCGAGCCCCTCGCCGGCATCCCCCGCCTCGACCACGCGGTGACCGCCGCCCTCCTCCTCGGGTACTCCTGCGTCCGGACCGGGGACCGCGTCGGCCTCTTCTCCTTCGGCGGGAAGGCGGAGGGCTTCACGCCCCCCGCCGCGGGGCTCGGGGCATTCCGGACGCTCCAGGCCCGCAGCGCCGAGCTGGAGTACGGGACCGCGGAGACGAACTTCTCCCTCGGCCTCGGGGACCTGCAGGCCCGCCTCCACCGGAGGTCGCTGGTCGTGGTGTTCACGGACTTCGCCGACAGCATCGCGGCGGGGCTCATGGTGGACAACCTGGTCCGGCTCTCGGCGCGGCACGTGGTGCTCTTCGTCGCCCTCCGGGACCCGGGGGTGACCTCCCTGGCGGCGGCCCGCCCGGAGGACATCGACGGCCTCCACCGCGCGGTGGTCGCCTCCACCCTCGTGCGGGACCGGGAGATGGTGCTGCGGAGGCTGCGGCGCCGGGGGGTCCACTGCATCGACGCCCCCCCCGACCTCGCCCCCGTGGCCCTCCTCAACCGCTACCTGGAGCTCAAGCGCAAGGAGATCGTCTGATGCCCCCCGCCGCGCCGCCGCTCCGGAGCGTCGCCCTGCGGCGCGAGCGGGAGCGCTCCTGGCGCGACCTGGAGGCGCTCCTCGCCAGGGTCGAGGCCTCCGGCATCCGCTCGCTCGACCCCGACCAGCTGGCCCGGCTCCCCGTCCTCTACCGGTCCGCCCTCTCCTCCCTCGGCGTCGCCCGCACCATCTCGCTCGATCGCAACGCGCTGGCCTACCTGGAATCCCTCGCGGCCCGCGCCTACTTCTGCGTCTACGCCCCGAGGATGGGTCTCCCCTCCGTGGTGGCGGTGTTCCTCCGCTCCCGCTTCCCGCGGCTCGTGCGCCGCTTCGGGCCCCACCTCCTGCTGGCCGCGGGCATCCTCCTCCTCGGGGTCCTCGCCGGCTTCCTCCTCGTCCGGGCCGACCCCGACCGGTTCTACGGGATCGTGGACCCGGCCATGGCGCAGGACCGCACCCCCGCCTCGACGGACGAGCAGCTCCGCGGGGCCCTCTACGGGGGCGGCGGGGAGAAGGCGTCGGCCCTGGGGGCCTTCGCGACCTTCCTCTTCACCCACAACACCCGGGTCGGGCTCCTCTGCTTCACACTGGGGTTCCTGGCGGGGGTGCCCGTCTTCTTCCTGATGTTCTCCAACGGGCTCGTCCTCGGCGCCTTCGCCGCCCTCTACGCCTCCCGGGGACTGGCCTTCGAGTTCTGGGCATGGGTCCTCCCCCACGGCGTCGCGGAGCTGACCGCCGTCGCCCTCTGCGGCGCGGGCGGGCTCGCCCTCGGGGAGGCAGTGGTCTTCCCCGGGACTCGGACCCGCCTCGCCAACCTCGCCCGGGTCGGGAGGGAGGCGGGGGCCCTCTTCGCGGGGACCGTGGCGCTCTTCCTCTTCGCCGGGCTCGTCGAGGGGATCTTCCGCCAGGCGGTCCACGACCCCGCGATCAGGACGGGCGCCGCCCTGCTCTCCGCCGGGGCGCTGGCCGCCTGGTTCCGCCTGCGGGGGGAGGCGCCGTGAAGCCCGCGCTCAGGGACTTCCTGCCCTCGGGCCGCACCCGGGAGGTCGTCACTCCCGAGGGGGTCGCGCTCCGCTTCGAGGTCGCCCCCGCCGCGGAGCGGTTCTCGGCCTTCCTCTCCGACCTCTTCCTCGTCTTCCTCGGGACGGCGGTCCTCCTGGTCCTGCTCCTCGTCCTCTCCATCGATCCCGGGGAGGACCCCCTGGCGGCGGCGGGGGTGTTCCTCGCCGCCTTCCTCCTCCGCCACGGGTTCTTCGCATGGTTCGAGATCCGCCGGCGCGGCGTCACGCCCGGGAAGCGGGCCGTGGGCCTGCGGGTGGTGGACCGCCGCGGCGGCCCCCTCACGGGGGAGGCGGTCCTCGCCCGCAACCTCACCCGGGAGATCGAGGTCTTCCTGCCCCTCCTCCTCCTCGTCGCGCCCGGGGCCTTCTTCCCCGAGGCCCCCGGCTGGGGGGCGGCGGTGGCCGGGGCCTGGCTCATCGTCCTGGCGGCCATGCCGCTGTTCAACAGGGACCGGCTCCGCGTGGGGGACCTCGTCGCCGGGACCATGGTCGTCCGCGCGCCGCAGGCGGTCCTCCTGCAGGACGTGAGCGCACGGCCGGCCGCCCCGGCCGCGGAGGCCATCGCCTTCACCCGGGACCATCTCGCCATCTACGGGACCTACGAACTCCAGGTGCTGGAGGAGATCCTCCGCACCCCCGATCCCGACCTCCAGGGCCTGCGCACGGTCCGGGACAGGATCCTCCGGAAGATCCGCTGGGAGGGGAAGCCGCCCGACGTGCCCCCGCTCGACTTCCTGCGGGCGTTCTACGACGCCCAGCGTGCCCACCTCGAGGGCCGGCTCCTCCTCGGGGAGCGGAAGGAGTCGAAGTCGGAGCGGCCGGCCCGGGGGGGCAAGCGCCGGCCCTGACCCCCGCGGATCAGTCGAAGACGCTCGCGAACTCCTCGATGCCGAGCCCCTCCCTGTCCGCGCGCAGGCGGTAGTAGATCACGGCCGCGAAGACCGCGGTGAAGGAGGCCATGACGACGGCGAAGCCCTGGATGAGGAGGAGCCTCGCCCCGGGGCTCCCGATGAACTCCACGCCCTTCCCGAACAGGAAAGCGACGATTCCGACGAGGAGCATGATGCAGAAGATGCGCGCCTTCGCGCCGCGGGTGAGGTCGAGGCTCCGCCGGAGGGCGGGGAACCCGTTGCACTTCTCCACCACCGCCGCCGCGACGGAGACGTAGAGGGCGGTGCTGACGACCAGCGAGAGGACGGAGCCGACCAGCACGAGCACGGCTCCGAACGCGAATCCCCCGGCGGCGGCGACGAGGAAGCCCGGCGCCATGGGGACCATGGTGGCGACGGCCACGAGGATCCCGGTCCAGAG
This sequence comes from Planctomycetota bacterium, assembly GCA_023150535.1. GTDB lineage: Bacteria > Planctomycetota > JAJSAM01 > JAJSAM01 > JAKLKS01 > JAKLKS01. The sequence goes on along the minus strand of JAKLKS010000201.1, from coordinate 1,573 downwards.
CGCGGGGATGACCCTCCCGAGGCCCCGGGCGAACATCTCCCCGAGGGGCGGGGACTTCCCCCTCAGGCGCTCGAAGACGCCGAAGATGATGGCCGCCGACACGAGGCTGTTGAGGAGGCCCCCGCCCCACTGGTGGATCTTGTCGTAGGCGTCGGCGGACTTCGGCGTGAGGTTCTCCGTCCCCGAGAGGACGACGTAGAGGGTGTAGAGGACGAGCGGGGAGTAGACGGCGAGGGTGAGCAGGACGAAGGGGACCACGTTGCGGCCCCAGAGGGAGAGGGACTCCGCGAAGACCCGGCCGATGCTCAGGTCCGCGGAGGCCCTCGCCCTGCGGGCCCCGGCCGCCACGGCGGGGGCCGGGCGGAATCCCGGCAGCGCCGCCGCGGTTCCGGCCGGCGGGGTGAAGGCGGCCAGAGGCTTCCCGCAGGAGGGGCAGGATTCAGGGCGGGACCCGTCCGCCCCCCTCTCCGTCTTCGCCTGGCAGTGCCTGCAGATGACGGCCATCGCGCCCCCCTCTCCGCTCCGTGCGCTCCGTGCGGCCGGAGGATAGCCGCCCGCGCCGCGTGAGATCCAGCGTCCGTTTCCGCCGTGGCGTGACCCCGGGGCGCGGGGGGCTTTCGCGGGGGTCCCGCCGGGGCGCCGGACTACCATTCCCGGCGGGTCCCCGGGGGAAGGAGGCGGCATGGCGCGGCCTGCGACGGCGGTGGTCCTCCTCCTGGCGGCGGTCCTCCCGGGCTGCACGGGCCCCTCCCCTCCCGTCGGCGTGGAATCCGCTGCCGCCGCCGCGGGGCGGAAGCCCGTCCACCCCGCCCACGGGGCCCCCTCCCGGCCCGCGCCCTCCCCCGCTCCCGCCGCCTCCCCCCCCGCGGAGGATCGCCGCATCACCTTCGCCGCGGAGGACCAGGAGATCTGGAGGGTCGTGGCCCGCATCGCGGAGCTCGCGGAGGCGGACGTCACCTGCGACCCGGAGCACGTCCGCGGCCGCGTCACGGTGAACTTCGTGGACGTCCCCTGGAGGAAGGCCCTGGAATCCCTCGCCCACCAGGGGGGCTGCGTCGTGGCCGAGGGGCCGGGCGGCGTCGTCCAGGTCCTCTCCCTGGAGCGCTCCTACGGCGTCGAGGAGCCGGTCAGGCGGCGGTGAGGCGCGCGGCCCTCCCCCTCGCCCTCCTCCTCGGCGCCGCCGCCGCCGTCCTCTGCTGGGTCCGCCTCGAGCCCCCGCCCCCGCCCGCCGTCGAGTGCGTCCTCACCGAGGCGTCCCGCACCCCGACCCGCGTAGTGTATCAGGTTGTGATACACACCGGCTTCCCCGAGGACGTCCTGTCCGTCCGCCCCTCCTCGGAGTGGGTCCGGTGGGACCCCGACGTCTCCGAGCCCGAGGGGGGGGGCCGGCGGATCCTCGGGACGGTGACCGTCGGGCTCCCCGGGGCGACGGAGGGGGGCGCGCGCCCGGGGATCCGGCTCCTCGTCGGCGGGCGGCCGGTGCGCTTCGTGGAGATCCGCCCGTGAGGGGATGTGAGCCAATCCCCCGTGTCCCCCCACGGGTCCCGGCGCAAGCGGATCGAGGCGCGAGGAG